>JAKFCH010000362.1:0-2798 GCA_036676765.1 Deltaproteobacteria bacterium | reverse complement strand
GGCTCGCGCGCCTCGACACCCTCGCGCGGGGCGGCGCGGCGGTCGATCCCGCCGAGCGCGCCCGTCTCACCGCCGCGATGGCGGCGCACGAAGCCGCGGCTTCCGCCGAGGCCGCCCTGGACGCGCGGCTCACCGCCGACCTCGCGCGCCTCCTGGAGATCGACGCGACCGCGCGGCGCTTTCGTCGGGAGCTCGCCCTGGAGCGCGGCGCGACCCGGGCGCCCGAGCAGGCGCTGGCCGACCTGCACACGCGCGCCCGGGCGGCGGCGGCGGCGCGGAGGGAGTTGGGAGGGTGACGGGGGCTAGCGCCGCGGGAAGGCGGGGCGCAACTCGGCCTTCGCGGGGCCTGTTCCCGCAGCGTTCGACTCCACACTGTGTCGCCGGTGCGGCGTTCGGGGTGACATTGGGTATTCGTGCCGCGGCGGCGGCGCCGGGGCCGGCGTCGGAGGTGTTGCCCCGCCGCCCGCACACCCGTCCCGACACAAAGCCATCTCGAACGCCGCAAGATTTGCGCAGTGCCGGGTCGAACGCCGCACGCAGGGCGATCCGTGTGCCATCATCGCCCGGAAAGGGCGCAAATTGGCCTTCGCGAGGCCCCTACGCCGACCGGGTGCGGCGTTCGACTCCACACTGTGTCGCCGGGGCGGCGTTCGGGGTGACATTGCGTGTCGTGTCGCACCAAAGGGGCCGCCCGGCGCCCCCGGGTGCCCCGAAGTGGGCATCGCGATGATGGCAGTGTCGAGTGCGATGAATCGCGCCGCTACGTCAGCGCATCCCTGCGCGCGGGGGCCGGAGGGCGGCCGCGCGCGCGCGGCCGGTTCGGCGCGTCCCGGCGCCGGGGCGCCGGCTAGCGCCAACGGACGCCGTAGGCGGACCCCGTAGGACACCGACACCGTCCACCCCTACGCCCGCGCCCAGACGACCGCTATGCGCCGTACGCCGTCACGACCCCCGGGCACACGGCGCGGTCCGCGCAGGCCTCGCACGGCGGCGGAAACACGCGCGCCTGGCTGGAGAAGTAGAGGGTGGCGAGCAGGGCCGGGACCTCGTCCGCGGGGAGCGACGCGAGGGGCGCGGGCGCCACGCCGTCCGCGTCGGGGCCCCACGCGAGGCAGCGCGGCGCGACGAGCAGGGTGGGGCGGTCAGCCTCGGGCACGGCGGCGAGCGCGCGTCGGATGGCGCGGAACGACGGCGCCTCGGTGGCCCAGGTGAACACGGGCTTCTCACGGAGGAGCCCGGCGGCGAGCCGCGTGCCGTACCGCCCGCGCACCCACGCCGCGAGCGTCGGGAGCGCGTCGAGCGTTCGGCGCAGGAACAGGGTGTGGAGGCGCACGCGGATGCCGGCGGCGTGGGCCTCGTCGAGGCCGGCCACCACGGCGTCGTGGCAGGGGACGCCGCAGATGGTGTCGTGCGTGGCGGCGTCGACCGCGTAGAGGGGGACCACCACCTCGCGGAGGCCCTGGGTGGCCCATCGGGCGGCGTTGCCGCGGAGGGTGGCGCCGTTGGTCATGAGGTCGACGGTGGTGTAGCCGTAGGCGCGGGCGCGCTCGAGGAGGAGGTCGAACGCCGGGTGGAGCGTCGGCTCGTTGCCGCCGACGAGCAGGCGGTCGACGCCGGCGGGGCGGGACGCGAGGTGCGCGAGGAGGGCGGCTTCGGGGGTGCGCGCGGCGTCGGGGAGGTCGGTTGTGCCGGGGCCGGCGCAGAAGAAGCAGCGCTGGCCGCAGGCGTTCACCATCGGGAGGAGCGTGGCGGGAGGGAGCCCACGCGCCGCGAGCCAGGCCGCCTGGACGGGGGGCGACGCGGCGAGGAAGGTGTGGAGGTCGGCGTCTTCGTGGGTAGGGCGCATGATCAGGGGCGGGGGCGGGTGCGACGGGTGCGGAGGAGGAGGGGGAGGGCGAGGAGAAAGGCGGGGGAGTTGCGGCAGGAGGCGGAGGGGGGCTCGTCGGAATCGGAGTCGGAATCGGAATCGATATCGGAATCGGAATCGATTTCGGAATCGGAATCGATATCGGAGTCGGAATCGGAATCGGAATCGGAGTCGGAATCGTCGGGCCCGGTATCGGAGGCGGAGTCGGTTCCGGTGTCTTCGGGGGGGCCGCCTTCGCCGTTGCAGTCCTGGTCGATGCTGTCGTCGTCGGGATCGTCGGCGCAGGGATGGATGGTGGGGGCGGTGTCGTCACAGTCGCCGTCCTCCACGGACCAGCCGTCGGCGTCGCGATCGGTGCCGACCGCTGCCCAGGTGTCGGGGTCGACGCGGCCCACGTACACCTCGTCCACCCAGGCCCACTCGCCGTCCAGGCCGCATTGGGTCGCTTCCTCCAGGACCCTCACCTCGACGGGGCCGCTCGTGGCGGGATCGACGGTGATGTAGTGGGCCCTCGGAGAGTGGCCGCTGCGCCAGGACGACCAGGCGCACGCGCCGTCGTCCCACTCCATCCGGCGCTCGCTGCAGGTGGGGCCTTCGGAGGACTGCCACGACGCGGAGAACGCGCCGTCGGTCGGCCAGTCGGGCGCCATCACGCCGGACCACGCGACATCCCAGGTCGTGCCCATGCCGTAGCAGGAGCCCGAGCCGAGCTCGTCCTCGTGGATCGTGAGGGTGAGGAGCGACCAGGGCTCGGAGGACGGCGGCACGACGGTGATCGTCGTGGTGGTGCTGACGTTGTAGGAGCTGTCGAGCTCCCACTCCTGGTGGTACGCCACCCACGCGCCTGCGTCGGTGGTGCAGGCGGCGTCGGTGCAGCCTGCGTAGGACCACTCGGTGCCGCAGTCGGTGAAGCACGCCTCGTCCACCCACG
>JAKFCH010000361.1:0-24030 GCA_036676765.1 Deltaproteobacteria bacterium | reverse complement strand
CTGGAACCACGGCTGTCCTTCGGTTCAAACCCTTGCCAACCGGGCCGGCCATCTCGTCCGTCCGCCCCCATGCCCCGAATGCCGAGGCTTCAAGCTGAATATGGTGGATACGGATCCAGTGGGGGTCGTGAGGCGAGTTTTGTCGGGTGTTTGCGGTGTCGAGGTGGCCCCGGGAGCCTCCCCGGTGGGCGGCCAAACGAGCGAACGCCGGCAATTCTTGCGTCGGTGACGCGGCGACCCGACAAAACGGGCCTCACGGCCGGTCGTGAGGCCGATCGTGTCGGGTCCCTACGGCGTGACCGTGAACGTGCCCTCGCTGCGCGCGCTCACCCCGCCGCAGGCGTCCTCGACGTGCAGGCTCCAGATGTACTCGCCCGCCTCGACCGTGCCGAAGTCGAAGCCGAGGTAAACGTCGCTTCCGGCGGTGTCGCAGGGGAGGTTGGACGGCAGCGAGCCGGCCGACCCCATGCTCTCCCTCGGCGACGTGAAGCTGTAGTAGAGCGCCCCGCACGCGAGGTTGCACTCGGCGTCCGCGTAGGCGATCGCGACGGCGACGGTGTCCCCGGCCGCGGGCGCCGGGCTCGTGTCCGGGAAGTCGTTGACGTACACCACCGCCGCCGCGACCATCGGATCGGTGTTGGTCGTACACTCCGAGGGGCACTCCTCCTCGACATACTCCCCGGTGAACGCCGGCGCGCTGCTCCCCCCGCCGCCGGACGAGAACAGGATCATCGACGACTCGGTGTCGGTGTCGGTGTCGGTGTCGGTGTCGGTGTCGGTGTCGGTGTCCGTGTCCGTGTCCGTGTCCGTGTCGGTGTCCGTGTCCGTGTCGGTGTCCGCATCGGCGGTGTCACCGGTGTCCTCGGGGAGCGGAGGGTTGCAGGCGAGCACGGCGAGGAGCGTCGTGAGGAGGGCGGTGCGCATGGGGAGCTCCGGTAGGCCGGGCATTGTACCGGACGCGAGCTCGACCGGTCGACCCGTCGACCCGTCGACCCGGCGACCTGTCGACCTGTCGACCTGTCGATCAGTCGATCAGTCGATCAGTCGATCGGTCGATCGGTCGATCGGTCGCCCGGTCGTCTGCCCTCCCCCGCGCGAGGGCCCTGCAGGGCGGCGCGGGCGCCCTCGGCTGCCCGAACCGCGCACGTGCCCGACGCCCGCGCCGGTCGGCCCGCGCGAAGCGGGCTGACGGAGGGCGCATGCCCGACCCCGGAACGGGCCCGGCCCGCGTCCGCGCGGGACGCGCCCGACCGAGCTCAACGGTTCAGAGCAGCCACGCCAGCAGCAACGCGGCCTGCACCGGCTCGCGGTTGGCCGCCTGCGGGACGACGCGGCTCTTGGGGCCGTCGATCACCGCGTCGGTCACGATGACGTTGCGGCGCACCGGGAGGCAGTGGAGGAACGCGGTCGCGCTCTTCATGCGCGCCTCGCCGACGGTCCAGTGGCCGAGGTTCGCGACGCGCTCGGTGTGCTGGTCGCGGTTCTCGGCGCCCCAGCCCTTGGCGTAGACGGCGAGGGCCCCGTCGGCGGCGGCGTCGGGATCGCGGGTGGTGGTGATGGTGGCGCCGGTGTCCGCGCAGAAGCTGCGCGCGCGCTCCATCTCCTCGGCGTCGAGATCGAAGCCCTCGGGGGCGGCGACGTGCAGGTCGGCGCCGCCGAGCACGGCCGCGCGCACCACCGAGAGCGGCACGGCCTGGGGGAGGGGCTTCGGGTGCGGCGCCCAGGTGAGGCACACCTTGCGGCGCGCGAAGGAGCCGCCGCCGAGGTCCGAGAGCGTGAGCTGGTCGGCGAGGCCCTGGCAGGGGTGCGCGAGCGCGCTCTCGAGGTTGATGAGCGGGGAGCCGGCGTGGGCGGAGAACGCGCGGATGACGCGCTCCTCGCGATCGTGGGCCTCTCCCTTGGGGAAGGCGCGCACGGCGAGCACGTCCGCGTAGGACGAGAGTACCGGCGCGGCCTCGCGCACGTGCTCCTGGGCGCCGCCGTTCATCACGACGCCGTCCTCGAACTCCATGTTCCAGGTGCCGCCGCCGCCCTGGCCGGCCTGGAGGAACACGAAGTGCGCGCCGAGGCGGCCGGTGGCGACCTCCATCGACGTGTGGGTGCGGAGCGAGGGGTCGAAGAACAGGCCGGCGATGGCACGACCGCCGAGGAGGCGAAGGCGGCCGATCTCGAGGCGGTTCGCGCGGTAGAGGCGCGCCACGTCGAGCAGCGCCGCGGTGCCGGCGGGCCCGGGCTCGAGGCCGTCGATGAAGCGGGTGCCGCGCCAGTTCTCGCGGACACGGGCGACGGCGGCGTGGAGGCGGGATTCGAGCGTATTCATGGGAGGCTCCGGAGGGCCTGGGCGAAGGCGTCCAGCGTTTCGAAGGGGAGGGTGAGGGGCGGCATGAGCCGGAGCACGGTGGGCTCGTCACTGCCGCCGACGATGAAGCCGCGCTCGCGCAGCTGCGGCACGAGCGGCTTGACCGGGCGGTCGAGCTTCACGCCGAGGAGGCAGCCGTATCCGCGGATCTCGCAGGTGGGGAGCGCCGCGGTGAGCACGGTGCGGGCGTGTTCGCCGAGGCGGCGGGCGCGGTCGACGAGGCCCTCCTCGCGGAGCACGTGGTGGGTGGCGAGGATGGCGGCGGAGGCGAGAGGGCCGGCGCCGAAGGTGGAGCCCTGGTCGCCGTTCTTGGCCTGTTGCGCCACGGCGTCGTCCACGAGGGTGACCCCCACCGGGAAGCCGCCGCCCGCGCTCTTGGCGCTGGTGATGAAGTCGGCGCGCACGTCGAAGAGGTCGGCCGCGAAGTTGGTTCCGAGGCGGCCCCAGGCGGTCTGCACCTCGTCGAGGATGAGCAGCGTGCCGTTGCGGTCGCAGGCGGCGCGCAGGGCGTGCAGCCACTCCTTGGTGGCGGTGCGCATGCCCGCGAGCGACTGGATGGGCTCGAGGATGATGGCCGCGACGTCGTCGTCGAGCTCGGGGATGTCCCCCCACTTCGCGAACTGGGTGTGTCCCAAGCCGGGTTGGGAGTAGGCGCGGTACTTCTCCGACCAGGTCACCGCGAGCGCGGCGGCGGTGCGGCCGTGGAAGGCGCCCTCGAACGCGATCACCGACTTCCGGCCGGTGTGGTGGCGCGCCATCTTGAGCGCGACCTCGTTGGCCTCGGCGCCCGAGTTGGACAGGAACACGCGCGTGAGGTTCTTCGGCGCGAACTCCACGATCGTCCGGCACGCGGCGGTGCGCAGCGGCTGGTAGACGACGTTGGAGTAGAACGCGAGGCGCTTCGCCTGCTCGCCGACGACGGCCGCCCACAGCGGGTGGGAGTGCCCGATGAGCGCGACGGCGTGGCCGCCGTAGAGGTCCCAGTACCAGCGCCCGTCACTGTCCTGGACGCGCGCGCCCTCGCCGCGCACGAGCGTGAGCGGCAGCTTGTCGTAGGTGGCGAGCTGCCAGTCGGACTCGCGGTCCCCCCCGGCGGTGACGGTGGCCTCCCACCCGTCGAGCAGGGCGCCGGCGTCGGGCGACAGGTCCGGAGGCGTGGCGGGGGGCACGTTGGCGAGATCCATGGTCACGGCACCGGGGGGAGCGAGCGCAGGCCGAGATCGACCGGCCAGCCCATCACGAGGTTGAGGTTGGCGACCGCCTGGCTTCCGGCGCCGCGGCACAGGTTGTCGATGGCACAGAACACCACGGCGCGCCCGTCGCGGCCCTCGACCACGCCGATGTCGGCGCGCGGCGAGCCGAGCACGCCGTGGAGATCGGGCGAGCCCGGGAGCACCCGGACGTGCGGGTTGCCCGCGTAGAACGATTGGTAGGCCTCGAACGTGGCGCCGGGGAGCGGGAGCGTGACGAGGATGCCGCGCCGGAGCGGCGCCGACATCGGCACGAAGTCCAGCGCGAAGCCGCCCCCGCACGCCGCCACGACCTCGGGCACGTGCTGGTGCTCGAGCACCTTGTACGCGCGGAGGTTCTCGGCGCGCGCGGGGTGGTGGGTGGTTGGGGTCGCCGTGGCGCCGCTGCCGGTCGACCCGGTGAGCCCGACCGCGTTCACCACCGGCGGGAGGGACCCATGCATGGGCAGGAGCGCGAGCGCGAGCGCGGTGGCGAAACACCCGGGGTTCGCGACGCGGGTGGCGCCGAGCATCCGCGCGTGGCCGAGCTCGGGGAGCCCGTAGATCCACGGATCGGTGGCGCGCGGGAACCCGTATGCGCCCGAGTGGAGCGGCTCGGGGAGGCGGTGATCGCCCGAGAGATCGATGACGATCCCCTCGGGCGAGGCCTCGGCCAGCGCCGGGGCGAGCTTCGAGGCCTCCCCGTGCGGGAGGCAGAGGAAGGTCACGTCGGCGGGGGGGGCCGCGCCGGACTCGACGAGCACCAGATCGCTCGCGCCCACGAACTGCGGCCACAAGGCGTCGAGCCGCTTGCCGGCGTGCTTGTTCGCCGTGGCCGCGATCACGTTCACGCGCGGGTGGCCGAGGAGCCACCGCAGGGTCTCGGCGCCGGTGTACCCGGACGCGCCGAGCACCGCCGCCGTTACACACTGCGCGTTCATGGCGCGATCAGCGGAGCGCATCCGCCACCACGCCCGCGAGCTTGTCGCCTTCCGTACGCGCGTTGACCGCAGGGAGCCCGAGCTTCTTGGTCACGAAGTCCCGGCCGACGTTGTTGTCCGTGGTCGGCCCGGTGATCACCGTGATGTCGATGTCGAGCTCCTTCTTGAGCCACTCGGCGGCGCCCCAGGCCCCGACGGGATCGTTGGCGCACATGACGTGGGCCCGGGCGGGCGCCATCAGGTCGGGGGCGCTGAGGATCTCGTAGACGCCGTACTCGCCCATGATGCCGTCCCCCAGCTCGAGGACGATGCAGTCGAGCTTGAGGCCGAGCATCGGGTCGTTCAGGGCGTGGATGAGGCCGCGCGCGACCGGCGGGGCGCTCAGCGGGCGCGTGGTCACGATGCCGAGGTCGTTGAAGTTCAGCGCGCGGACGGCGCCCACGTCCTCCATCTTCAGCGTGTCGCGACGCAGGCTCACACCGGTGAGCTTGCCGGCGCCGACGCGGAGGCCGCGCTGGGTGAGGCCACGGATGATCTCGCAGGCCGCGAACGTCTTCCCGGCGTTCATGCACGTGCCGCTCACGTACACGATGGGGACCGACCCGACGAGGTGGTCGAACTGCGGGAGCGCGTTGGTGCGGATGCTCGCGGGGGTGCCACGGCGCTCGCCCAGGTGGGGGAACGAGAGCACCTGGCCGAGCACCTCGGCGCGGCACGGCGGGCCCACGTCGGGGTTTCCGGACGTGCACAGCCCGACCACGCCGCCGAGGTTCAGCAGGTGGAGGATGTCGCCCACGGCGATCTTCTCGGGGATGATCCCCGTGTAGCCGTGGAGCGCCCGCCGCTCCCCGAGGACGCCGGCGATGATGTCGCCCTGGTTCACCGTCGCCATGCGACCGTGCTCGTCCTCGAGCTCGTTGTAGGTGTTCTTGCGGTCGAGGGCGCGCACGCAGATGATCGAGCCCTCCTCGGCCACGATGGTGTCGGAGAGGGTCACCTCGCGCGGGAGGCGGGCGTTGCGGGTGCCGGAGGCGATCTTGTTGAGCAGGACTTTCATGGGATCACCTCAGGAGCCGTCATTACCGGAAGCAGTGGCGCGGGCGCGGGCACGGGCGGCAAGCACCCCTTGGAGACCGTAGACGGCGGAGAAGCCACGCGCGTCCTGAGCGGTCCAGAGGCCGTTCTCCTCGCCGTAGCGGCCCGCGGCCTCGTCGACGAGCGAGAAGGGGCTGCGGACACCGCGCACCTCGACCCGACCCTGCTCGAGGTGGACCTTCACGTCACCGGTGACGACGCGCTGGGAGGAGTCGAGGAACGCCTCGACGTCGCGCATGACGGGGTCGAACCACTGGCCCTCGTGGAGCATCTGGCCGTAGAAGGAGCCGAGCTGCTCCTTCTGCACGAGCTGCCAACGGGTGAGCACGAGCTTCTCGAGCTCGCGGTGGGCGTCGAGGAGGATCGCGGCGGCCGGCGCCTCGAAGGCGATGCGGCCCTTGATGCCGAGGATGGTGTCCCCGAGGTGCATGCCGCGGCCGACGCCGTGGGCGGCGCCCAGCGCGTTGAGCGCCTCGACGGTGTCGAGCCCGCCCTCGACCAGGCCGTTCTCGAAGCGGAGCACGAGGTCGTGCCCCTCGGCCGGGGCCTTGCCCGGGGTGGTCGTGGTCGGGTACGCCGACTCCGGCGGCACCTGCCAGGGGTCGTGGGTCTCGCGGCCGCCGATGGTGACACCCCAGAGGCCGGCGTTGATCGAGTAGTCGCGCTTCTCCGCGGAGACGGGAAAGCCCTCCTCGGTGAGGAAGGCGGCCGAGGTGGCGCGGGTGATGCGCTCGTCCCGGATCGGCGTGAGGATGCGCGCGCCCGGGAGCAGGGTGCGGATCGCGACATCGAAGCGGATCTGGTCGTTGCCGGCGCCGGTGGAGCCGTGGCACACGGCGTCCGCGCCGATGGCGCCCGCCGACTCGGCGACCACCTGGGCCTGCACGACGCGCTCGGCGCCGACGCACAGGGGGTACACGCCGCCGCGACGCACGTTCGCCTTGATGAGCCAGGCGATGTGCTGGTCGTAGACGCGCTGCCGGGCGTCGATGAGCCGGAAGTCGGCCGCGCCGAGCTGGCTTGCGCGCGTCGCGATGGCCTCGCGCTCGGCCAGGGTGACGCCGCCGGTGTCCACCGTGATCGCGGTGACGCGGTGGCCCTCCTTGACGAAGCGGCGGAGCAGGTACGAAGTGTCGAGGCCGCCGGAGAAGGCGAGGAGCACGTGCACGGGACCCCCAGGGTGCGGGCCGAGTGGGCGACGGGAGCACTTCCCGACGCCCCTACGGGCCGCGCCGTATAGCGCGCGAGGGGGTGGGGCTCAAGCGAGATCCGATGCGCCGCAGGGAGGGCGTGGAGAGGGCCGGTGAGCGCCCGACCGAGGCGGCGCTCCGGGGCCGCTCAGTCCGCGGCTCCTTCCAGGATCACGGTGACGAGGTAGCCCTCGTAGGTGGTCTCGCCGCTCGCGACGAATTCGGCGCGCGACACACTCGCCGGCTCATCCGGTCGCGTCGTTCAGGAATTCCACCAACGGCAAGAGCCGCCCGCACTCGCGGGCCACGCGATCTTCGAGGCCTTCGGCCACGATCTCGGCGTCGGTGAGCTTCACCGACGCGGTGAAGCTCTTGCGACGGAGATCCTCCCCGAGGGGGTGATCGGCGGCGTACCCCTTGGGGATCCGCACCAGGGACTCCCCCGCGTCGAGGCCGCCGAGCGCATCCCGGATCGCCACCCAACGCGGCGAGTGGGTGTCGATCGCCGCCCGGATCGTCGCGGCCACGGCGGGCTCGGGCGCCCAGAGGCCCCCGGCGAAGAAGGAGCCGCCCGGCTCGAGGTGCAGGTAGTACCCGGTGGCGGACGGACCCTTGCCCGCGCCGCGGGGGAACTGCAGCGCGGCGTGGGTCTTGTAGGGGCGCTTGTCGGCGCCGAAGCGGGTGTCCCGGTAGATGCGGAACACCGACCTGTCGGTGCAGACGGCGTCCGGATCCACGGCGGCGAGCTTCGGCGCGAGCGCGGCGACGAAGGCGTGGAGCGGCGCCTTCACGTCCCGCTCGAAGCGCGCCTTGTTGGCGGTGAACCACACGCGGTCGTTGTTCGCGGCGAGCTCGGTCAGGAAGTCGAAGAAGGCAGGGGAGAACGTGGCCATCTCAGCGCCACCCCTCGACCACGATCTCGCCCCGATCGAGCGGCGCCCGGAAGGCGATCCCCCACTCGGCCGCGTGGTAGCCGACGCGCGCGACCGCCGGGAGCTGCGGCGGCACCACGTCGTCACATCCCTCGGCCACGAGGAACCAGGCGCGGACGAGGTGATCGGGCGCGGGATCGATGTGGAGCGCGGAGAGATCGTCCACCTGGGGGTAGACCGTCATCCACTCCGCCTTCGGGAAGCTCGGATCCCACGCGTCCGCGAAGTCGGTGATCTCGTTGGGGAGGAAGCCGAGGTCCGCCATGGCGTCCTCGATGGAGGCCTGGGCGAGCGCCCCGTCGACACACCAGCCCGCCTCGGTCTGGAAGCGCGCGGGGTCGAAGAGGAGCTCGTAGAACAGGTAGTCGCGCGGCCCCGCCTTCGTCGCGAGGCGCCCGTCGGGGAACGCGGTCACCCGCCACCCGCCGATGGGGTAGCGCGGCTCGGACTCGGTGATCTTGCGCCACGCGGGGATCGTCACGGCGATCTCCGCCGGCGCCTCCGGGTAGAGGTAGACGTTGGGCTTGTCGACCGGCACGTCGTAGCCGAGCTCGACGAGCAGCTCGTGCTCGCACGTGCCGGTGCCGGTGATCTCGACGCCGGCGCACCCGCCGTACATCCCCGCGGACACCTCCACGCCGTAGGTGCCGGGCGCGACGGTGGCCTCGAAGTGGTCGCGCTCGGTGTCGATGGTGGAGACCACGTCTCCCCACCAGCCGTCGCCCCCGGAGTCCCCGCCGACACAGGCGGTCTCGCCGTCGAGCACCTCCACGACCCAGATCGTCTTCTCCGCGGGGGCCTCCGCCGGGCGCACGACGGTGCCGCAGAGGTTGCTCGCCGGATCGGGGGTCCACGCGGTGTCGACCGCGCCGGTGTCGTCGGCGGGAGGCGGGCAACCGAGGAGCAGGAGGAGGAACATGGGGGCGTCTCCGGACGCCACTGTACCGCCTACCCCCTCCGTCCGCCCACCACGCGCTCGATCCCCGCGAGATCCTTCCAGATCCGCACCTCGGTGAGCCCGGCGGCCGTCATCAGCGCGGCGACACCTTGCGCCTGGCCGGCCCCCACCTCGACGAGCACGCCCCGGCGGGCGCGCGCCGCCGCGTCCGGCACGAGGCGGCGGTACACGTCGAGGCCGTCCGGCCCGCCGTCGAGCGCGAGCCGGGGCTCGTGATCGCGCACCTCGGGCTGGAGCCCGTCGAGGTCGGTCGTCGGGATGTAGGGCGGGTTCGAGACGATCCAGTCGAGCGGCCGGGTCGCGGGGATGGCCGCGAGCAGATCGCCGCGAAGGACCGCGGCGCGCTTCTCGAGGCCGTGCTTCGCCACGTTCGCCCGCGTGGCGGCGAGGGCGTCCTCGCTGCGGTCCACGGCGAACAGGCGCACCGCGGGGCGCTCCAACGCGATCGTGAGCCCGATGCACCCGGTACCGCTGCCGATGTCGGCGACGTAGACGGGGGGCTCGTCGGAGAGGGGCTCAGGGGGCGCGCCCGCCACAGCGGGAGCGGGGGCCGGCACGTCGGCGGCGGCCCAAGGGAGGACGCGGCGGTCGGACACCGGGGGTTCCGGGGGCGTTGCGGGGGGGGACCCCCCGCCCCAGGAGGAGGAAGAGGCGGGTAACCACTCCAACGCCGCCTCCACCAGGATCTCGGTGTCCGGGCGCGGCACGAGCACGCCGGGGGTCACGACGAAGTCACGCCCGTAGAACTCCTTGTGACCGAGCACCCACGCGAGCGGCTCGCGGTTGCCGCGCCGACGCACGAGCGGGCGCAGGCGCTCCAGCTCCTCGTCGGTCAGCGGGCGGTCGTAGCTCAGGTAGACCTTGACGCGGTCCAGGCCGAGGACGTGCCCGATGAGCAGCTCGGCGTCGAGGCGCGCGGAGGGGATGCCGCGCTCCTTGAGCCACGCGGCGGTGCTGGCGAGGACGTCGACGAGGGGCTTCACCGCCCCTCGGCCTCGCGGAGCAGCTCGGCCTGGAAGTAGCTGGTCACGCCGGTGACGAGCTCTTCCATGTCGCCACCGACGATCTGCTCGAGCTTGTAGAGCGTGAACGTGGTGCCGTCGGGGTTGGTCACGCGGTGATCGGTGACCCGGTTCTGCGGGAAGTTGTAGGTGCGGATGCGCTCGCTACGGTCTCCGCTGCCGACCTGCGCCTTGCGATCGGCAGCCTCGAGGGCGTGCTGCTCGTCCTCCTGCTTCTGGAGCAGGCGCGCGGAGAGGACCTTCAACGCCTTGGCCTTGTTCTTCGTCTGCGACTTCTCGTCCTGGCAGATGACGACGAGGCCGGTGGGGATGTGGACGATGCGCACCGCGGAGTCGGTGGTGTTGACGCTCTGGCCGCCGGGGCCGCCGGCGCGGAACACGTCGATGCGCAGGTCCTTGTCGACGATCTTGACCTCGATCTCGTCGGGCTCGGGCATGACCGCGACCGTGGCGGCGGAGGTGTGGATGCGGCCCTGCGCCTCGGTGGCGGGCACCCGCTGCACGCGGTGCACGCCCGCCTCGTACTTGAGGTGGGAGTAGGCGTTCTCGCCGCTGATCTGGGAGACGATCTCCTTGTAGCCCTGGCCCGCGCCGCTCACGGTGACCTCGGAGGCGGCCATCACCTCGAGCTTCCAGC
The DNA here is from genome assembly GCA_036676765.1 of Deltaproteobacteria bacterium. Classification (GTDB taxonomy): domain Bacteria; phylum Myxococcota_A; class UBA796; order UBA796; family SXON01; genus CAJBVW01. The sequence goes on along the minus strand of JAKFCH010000361.1, from coordinate 13,667 downwards.
CCATCTTCTCGACGTAGCGGGCGTACATCCGGAACAGATCGCCGGCGAACAGCGCGGCCTCGTCCCCACCGGTGCCGGCGCGGATCTCGAGGAGGATGTTCCGGCCCTCGTACGGATCCTTCGGGAGGAGGAGCAGGCGGAGCTGCTGCTCCAGCAACGGGAGCCGCGCCTGGATGCGCTCCTTGTCGGCCTGGGCCATCTCCCGCATGTCGGGATCGGAGAGGAGCTCGTCGATCTCGGTCTGCTCGGCCTCGAGCGCGCGGATCTCCCGCGCGATGTCGACCATGCGGCCGACCTCGGAGTGTTCGCGCGTGACCTTGCGGTACTTGTCACGCTGACCCGCCAGCGACGGATCCATGAGCTGACGCTCGAGCTCGGCGTGGCGTGCTTCGATGTCGTCGAGGCGCATGAACATGGCGGGGGTCCTGACGGTGGGCGCGGCCACCGGGAGGACGGCACGCGTGCGGGGGGCCGGGGAGGGCCCGGGGGCACGGCCACCCGCACACGAGCAGGGCGACCGGACGGGAGAGCCGGCCGGTGCCCATCAAAACGGGCACGACCGGCGGGCCCCTCCGCTTGCGAGTCAGCGGAGGAGCGGCGCGCCAGGGCCCGACGGGAGTGCGATCAACGCAGCCCGCGGCCACCTGGCGCGGACCGGCGTCGCTACTCTTCGGTCTGCGGCGTGGCCGCGATGTTGTACTTCTTGTTGAACCGCTGGACGCGGCCCTCGGCCTGCAGCGCGCGCTGCTTGCCGGTGTAGAAGGGGTGCGAGGCGGACGAGATGTCCACGGGCACGACGAAGTGCGACACGCCGTCGATGTCGCGGGTGTTCTTCGAAGACAGGGTCGACCGGGTGACGAACTCGGTGTTTGCGCCCGTGTCCACGAAGATCACGTTGTTCAGCTTGGGGTGGATGGCTTCCTTCATGTGATCTCCTGCGGGAGGTCCCGCCGCGACGTCGGATAAATTAGGGCGCGCTAGTCACTCGTTCCGGGAGCCTTGTCAAGCATCGCGAGCGCGGCATCCGCGGGGCCCGCGCGGCGGAGGCGGGCGGATTGCGCGGCTTCTTCCGGCGTCTGCAGGCGATCGGCGCGGAGCGTGCCGGTGTGGGCGAGGTCGAGCGCGGGCCAGATTCCGCGCCGGGCCATCTCGGCGTCGAGGCGGAGCTCGCAGGTCGCGGCGCTGCCCAGGGCGTGGGCCACGGGGCCGCCGCCCTGGGCGTCGACGTCGGCGGTGGCGAACAGGGTGAGGGATCCGCCCTCCTCGCACTCGCGGGCCGCGCCGAACACGCGCCGCACGCGCAGCAGGGCGCCGGGATCGAGCGGCCCCCCTCCGTACGATCCGGGCGCGCCCGTGCCACCCGCGGCGGCGGCGAACCGGTCGAGGGAGTCGAAGAGCATCACGACATCCCGCCGGTGCTCCACGAGGCGCTTGGCGCGCTCGATGGCCATCTCCGCGACCTGGACGTGGCGGGTGTCGGGCTCGTCGAAGGTGGTGGCGAGCACGGTGCCGGGCACGGTGCGCTCGGCCTCGGTCACCTCCTCGGGGCGCTCGGCGATGAGCACGACGAAGAGCGCGGCGTCGGGGTGCGCGCGGGCGATCTCGGTGGCGAGGCGCTGGAGGAGGGTCGTGCGGCCGGAGCGTGGCGGGCCGACCACCAGCGCGCGCTGGCCGAAGCCGACGGGGGCCGTGGCGACGAGGAGGCGGAGCGCCGGGTCCTCGAGCCGCAGGCGGCGGCGGGGCCACACGGGGGTGAGGTTCTCGAAGAGGACCTTCTCGCGCGCGGACTCGGGGGGATCGCCGTTGACGCGCTCCACCTTGATGAGCGCGAAGTACCGCTCGTTCTCCTTCGGGGCGCGCACCTGGCCGCCGACGAGATCGCCGGTACGCAGGTTGAAGCGCCGGATCTGCGAGGGGGAGACGTAGACGTCATCCGAGCCGGGGTGGAAGCTGTACTCCGGGGCGCGGAGGAAGCCGAAGCCGTCCGGGAGGATCTCGAGCACCCCCGAGCCGTCGGAGGTGGCCCCCCCGGTCTCACGGAGGATCGCCGCGACGAGGTCCTGCTTCTTCAGGCTCGACGCGTTCTCGATGTTGCACGTGCGCGCCGTCTGGATCAGCTCGGCGATGGACTGGCTCCGGAGCGAGCCGAGATCGAGCGGCATTTTGGGGGATGGGGGGGTGGTGGGGGAGCTGCGAGCGGGGCCGGCGGGGGAGTGCGGGCGCGGGGGGGCGGAGAGCGGAGGCGGGTGCATCAGGGCGTGCGGAAGCAGTCCTTGAGCGCCATCAGGAGCGAGGGATCGTTCGTCTTGAAGCGGCCGCGCGCGATGTCGAGGGCGCCGGGCGCCTTGCCCTTGAGGACGAGCGCCTCGAACACGCCGGGATCGGCCTTGACGACGCAGTCGGCGTTCTCGGTCTTGCCGGGGGTCACGGTGCAGGCGGTGGCGTCGAGCCGGACGGTGTACTTGTCCTCGCCCACGGAGAAGTAGTAGGTCACCGCGCGGGGGATGCGGCCGGGGATGTAACGGCTCGGAAAGGCCGCGAAGATCTCACGCGTGCTAGCCATCTGGGATTGCCTTCGGCCGCGAGCTTACCGCGCGCGGGCGGCCATGGCGAGAGGCGTTCGACGGAAGTTATGCGGCAACCGCCAAGAGGACCGCCGTGGACATTCCCGCACGCGTCGACGAGCTGGTGGCGGAGCTGAACCGCCACAACCGGCTGTACCACGAGCTCAACGCGCCCGAGATCACCGACTGGGAGTTCGACACGTTGCTCCGGGAGCTCGAGGCGATCGAGGCCGCGCACCCCGAGCTGGCGCGGCCGGACAGCCCCACCCGCTCCGTCGGGGGCAAGCCGATCCCCGAGCTCGTGCCGTTCGTGCACGAGGTGCCGATGCTCTCGTTGCAGAACGGGTTCAAGCGGGAGGGGGAGGGGGAGGACCCGTGGATCGATCTGCGCGACTTCGAGGGGCGCGTGCGCCGCGTCCTGGGCTCCGACGCCCCCGCCTCCATCGCCTACGTGGTCGAGCCCAAGCTCGACGGCCTCGCGATGGAGCTCGTGTACGAGGACCGCCGCTTCGTACGCGGGGGCACGCGGGGGGACGGCGTGACCGGCGAGGACGTGACGCACAACCTCCGCACCATCGCGTCCGTCCCGAGGGTGCTCCACCCCTCGGCCCCCGCGCGGCTCTCCGTCCGGGGGGAGGTCCTCTTCGATCTCCCCGGCTTCGAGCGGATGAACGCGGCGCGGGAGGCCGCGGGGGAGAGGCGGTTCGAGAACCCCCGCAACGCCGCCGCCGGCACGATGCGGCAGCTCGATCCGAAGAGCGCCGCGGGACGCCCCCTGCACTTCTACGTCCACTCCGCCGGCGTGATGCCCGAGCGCGTGCCCTCCCACCACGACCTGCTCGCGCGCTTCGCCTCCTGGGGGTTCACGGTCAACCCGCTGAACCGCCTCTGCCAGGGCATCGAGGAGGTGATCGCCGCGGTGGCGGACCTCGAACGCCTCCGCGCGGACCTCACCTACGAGATCGACGGCGCCGTCGTGAAGGTGGACAGCACGGCGCTCCAGGACGCCCTCGGGTTCGTGACCCGCTCGCCGCGGTGGGCGCTCGCGTTCAAGTACCCGCCGCCCACCGCGACCACCCGGCTCGAGAACGTGTTGTTCAGCGTCGGCCGCACGGGCGCGGTCACCCCCGTCGCCAACCTCGCGCCGGTGCGCGTCGGGGGGGTGACCGTGCGCAACGCGACGCTCCACAACGAGCACCAGATGACCCGCGTGCTCGAGCTCCGCGTCGGCGATCTCGTGGAGATCCGCCGCGCGGGAGATGTCATCCCGGAGGTGCTCCGCGCGATCGACGAGCCGGGTCGGGAGGCGCGGCCGCTCGTCCGCTACCCCGAGACCTGCCCGCAATGCGGCGCCCACCTCGTCCGCGAGCCGAACCCCGACGATCCCGACAAGGTCCTCATCCGGTGCCCCGACAAGCTCGGGTGCCCGGCGCAGTCCCGCGGGGCGATCCGCCACTTCGCCTCGCGCCACGCGATGGACATCGAGGGGTTGGGCGAAAAACTCGTGGACCAGCTCGTCACCCACGGGCTCGTCCGGCGCCCGTCCGACATCTACCGGCTCGAGAAGGACGCCCTCGTGAACCTCGAGCGCATGGGCGATCTGTCCGCCCGCAACCTGCTCGCCGCCATCGAGGTCTCGAAGGCGCGGCCGCTCGATCGGGCCCTGATGGCCCTCGGGATCCCCATGGTCGGCGAGTCCACCGCACGGGATCTGGCGCGCCACTTCGGGAGCCTCGACGCGATCATGGCCGCGACCGAGGCCGAGCTCACCGGCGTGTTCGGCGTCGGCGCGAACGTCGCGCGCGAGGTGCGGGCGTTCTTCGACGAGCCCGGCAACGTCGAGGAGATCGGGCGGCTGCGCGCGGCCGGGGTCCAGTTCCCGTCGGGCGAACGCGTCGTGACCGGAACCACGTTCGTCGGCAAGACCTTCGTGCTCACCGGGACCCTGCCGACGCTGTCGCGCGACGCCGCGAAGGCGAAGATCGAGGCCGCCGGGGGGAAGGTGACGGGCAGCGTGTCGAAGAAGACGGACTATGTGGTCGTCGGCGCCGACGCCGGCAGCAAGCTCGACAAGGCCGTCGAGCTCGGGGTGACGACGTTGGACGAGGGCGAATTGTTGACCTTGCTCGGGAGCCCGTCGTGAGCCTCCTACTCCTGTTCGCGTGCACCGAGCCCGCCACGCTCGAGTCGGTGTCCGAGGCGCTCGCCGCGCGGGCCGTGGACGACGCGGAGGTCCCCCTGCGCACGCTGACCGCGCTCGCGGGTCTGCTCGCGGAGACATGCGGGGTCGCCACCGTCGAGGACCACGTGTTCACCAGCCGGTCGGCCGCCGCCCTGCGCGCCACGGTGGCGACGGTGGATCGGGACGAGACCACGCAGACGTGGACCTTCGCGGGGGTCGGCCTCGACGAACGCGAGGGCACGCTCGTGGTCGAGACCGACGCGACCCAGGACAACCTCGCCGTGACCTACACCGCCGACGGGCTCAAGTTCACCGCCGGAATCGAGCTCCGTGACTGCGACACCGACGGGCCGAGCGCGGTCATGGGCGGCACCGGCACGTGGGCCACCGCCACGCTCTCGATCGCACTCACCCTCGTCGGCGCGGCGCCTGCCAACGGCCTCGCGTTCGACCCGGTGACGGCGGAGCTGCCCACCGCCGGCCAGCTCCGCGCCTCGGACGAGGCCGCGGGGTGGGTCATCCTGCTCGACGAGGTGGCCACGCTCGCGCCCGACGCCGAGGGGTGGTCCGGGCGGGCGAGCGGGACGGACTGGGCCTCGGTCATCGAGGTCGGGTGGCCGTGAGGGGGTGATGGGCCCCGTGGCTACCGCGATTCGTCCCCGGACACGCCCAGAGCGGTGACGCGCTCAGTGGAGCAGCGTGATGAACCCCGTGACGCCGGTGCGGTAGCCGACGCTCCCCGAGACACCCGCGCCGAGGCGGGTGCGGTCGTTCCATGGGCCGAAGAGCGGCTCGGAGAGGAGCATGAGGCCGGCGGTGCCTTCGAGGGGCACGCGGGGGGCGAGGGCGAGCGTCACGTCCCCGTCGAGGACGGTCGCGGGGTTGGACGCCCACGGGACGACGCCGAGGCCGACCCAGGCCTGGATGCCCTCGTCCGCGCGACCGCCGCGGAGGACGGCGCCGGCGTCGACGGCCCACGCGGTGGCCTGCTCGGAGAGATCCTCGTTGCCCGTGAACTGGTGCTCCACACCCACCCACGCGTGCACGCCGACGAGCGGCCCGAGGGGCAGCCCGAGGCGGACGCCACCCCCGGCGGCGTACCCCTTCGCTTCGTACAGCGCGGCCTCCATCGTCTCGGCGACGTGGGCGGCGTGCACGTAGAGGCCGACGGGCGCGGCGAGGGCGACCCCGACCTCTCCCCCCACCAGCGTGTCGGCCCGCCACGCGTCACACGCGGTGCCGGTGCAACCCGGCTCGCGGAGCCACGCGCGTTGGCCCGCCGTGTACGCCGACACCTCGACCCCGGCGGCGAGGAGGCCGGACGGCGCGAGCGGCGCGGCGAGCGCGGCGGCGACGAGGAGGAGCATCGCGCGGCCCTAACCGGCAGCCTCCCCACGTGCTTGCTCCGCTCCGAACGTGGCGCTACGGTGCCGCGCGCTCGGGGTCCGACATGCTCCTCCACCTGCTGTTCGCCTGTTCGGGCGGGGATACCACGATCTCCGAGCCCCAGGTCCTCTCGGGCCCCCGCCCGGACGTGGTCGTGGTGACCCTCGACACCACCCGCGCCGACCGGCTCGGCGCCTATGGCTACGAGCAGGCGCAGACCGACGCGATCGACCGCCTCGCCAACCAGGGCATCCGGTTCGACAACGCCTACTCCCCCCTGCCGCTCACCATCCCCGCGCACGCGTCGATGTTCACGGGGCTCCTCCCGTTCCACCACCACGTCCGCGGCAACGGCGACAACGTGCTCGGCGCCGAGTTCACCACCCTCGCCGAGATCCTCCGCAAGGAGGGGTGGTCCACCGCCGCGAGCGTGGCCGCGTTCGTGACGACGCGCCAGTGGGGGTTCGCCCAGGGGTTCGACGCCTACTTCGACTCGATGCCCGAGGGGGACGACCGCGATCGCAACTACTGGCACAACGAGCGCTCGGGCGATCTCGTGGTGGACGATGCCCTGAATTGGCTCGCCGGCCAGCCCGAGGATCGGCCGGTCTTCCTCTGGGTGCACCTCTACGATGCCCACCACCCCTTCACCCCGAAGGGCGTGTACGCCGAGTCGACGAAGGACCGCCCGTACGACGGCGAGCTCGCGTTCGTGGACGACCAGGTGGCGCGCCTCGTCACGGCGTTCGAGGGGCGCAACGTGCTCTGGTCCCTCATCGGGGATCACGGCGAGGCGCTCGGGGAGCACGACGAGCTCTCGCACGGCCTGTTCACCTACAACGCGACACAGCACGTCCCGTGGATCCTTTCGGGCGCCGGCGTGCGCGCGGGCGTGGTGAAGGAGCCGGTGAGCTCCACCGACCTGATGCCGACGATCCTGCGCATGTTGTCCCTCCCGGTGCCCGAGGGGCTCGACGGCCGGCCGCAGCCCGGGGGCAAGGGGACCCCCTACGCCGAGAGCTACTCGCTCTCCGACCGCTTCCGCCTCGCGCCGCACCGGACGGTGGTGGACGGCACCCTGAAGCTCGTCGCCACGCCCAAGCCCGAGCTCTACGACCTCGCCGCCGACCCGGGCGAGCTCCAGAACCTCGCCGGGAGCCGGCCCGCCGACGTGGCGCGCTTGACCGCGATGCTCGACGCCCTGGGGGCCACCCCCCCGAGCGCGAAGCAGGCCGCGATGGACGCCGACACCCTCGGGCAGCTCGCCGCGCTCGGCTACGTGACCGGCGGCGGCGGGGACGAGATCGATCCGCTCACGCTCCCCGACGCGAAGGACTACCCGGGCCTCATCGCGGGGGTGACCGCGTTGGAGCGGGGCGCCGAGGGCGTCGGCCCCACCGAGCTGCTCGCCCGGGTCGAGTCGCTGCTGGCGCTCAAGACCGACGCCTTCGAGCTCCGCATGCGCAAGCTCACCCTGCTCGCCCGCCTGGAGCGGCAGGAGGAGGCGCGGCTGTTCGCCGAGGAGACCGCGGCGATGTTCCCGACGCGCGCGCGCGTCTGGCTGACGCTCGCGACGCTCGCGATGAAGGACCGGGAGATCGACCAGGCCCTCCTCTACGCCCGCAAGGCGGTCGAGGCCAACCCGGCTGAGGCGGCGGCCCGGGAGGCCGTCGTGGAGGCGCTCTTCGGCCTGGACCGCGCCGACGAGGCCCTCGCGGAGGGCGCGGCGGCGATGGCGGCCGATCCGAAGAACTACGGTGTGGCGGCCATCCTCGGCCGGCACTACCTCGCGAAGAAGGACTTCACCAACGCGGAGCGGTACCTCCGGATCGCGGTGGCGGGCCCCAACCCCCGCCGCGGCGCCCGCCAACAGCTCGCCGTCCTCGCGCTCGCCGCGGGGGTGCGCGCGGACGCGTACAACCTGCTCGAGGCCGAGGTGGCGGACTTTCCTGGCAACCAGGTGGCCCGGCGGTTCCTGTCACGGATGTACGCGGAGGACCAACGTTGGTTGGATCAGCGCGAACACGTGGCGTTCCTCGCGCGGGCCAACGCCGGCGATCCCGTGGTGGTCCGCGCGTTCGCGCAGTGCCTGTTCAACCTGGACGACTACGACGGCGCCCGCGCCGCCCTCGACGCCGCCCTCTTCCTCGCGCCCGAGGACCCCGACGTGATGCTCCTGAACGCAAACCTGCTCGCCAAGGAAGGCAAGCGCGAGGAGGGCCTGGAGATGCTCCGCGCGGCGAACGCCGCCAACACGAAGCGCATCGAGGCCCAGAAGGCCGCCACCCCCGCGACGACGCGTGGAGCCGCCGAGCCCGGCACGCCGGCCGGCGGCGCGAAGCCCGCCACGCCCGCTGGCGGCACCCGCTCCGGGGAGAAGAAGTGAGGCCGTTCGCGACCGCCGCCGCGCTCCTCGGCGTGCTCGTCCTGATGGGGAGCAGCCCCGACGCCGAGCGGCCCGCGAGCGGGCGGCCCGCCCAGATGCAGGGCAAGCGTCCCGCGGGCCCGGCCGGCCGACGCGCCGCGGGTCGCGGCGCCGGCAAGCGGCAGCAGAAGATGGAGAGCGCCGCCGGTGAGGCCGGCGAGGCCGGCGAGGCCGGCGCGACCGGGGAGCGCAAGCGGACGGGTGCCGTGGGGAACATGCTCCTCCGCCAGGGCAGCCCCAGCGCGGCGGTGGCCTCCTTCCGCAGCCAGCTGGAGGTGTCCCCCGACTCCGGGGCGCTCCACACGGGGCTCGGCAAGGCGCTCGCCCGCCTGGGCCGATGCGAGGAGGCCCTGGAGCACCTCTGGCCCTATGTCGGCACGCTGCCGTTCAGCGCCGACGCCGCCCTCGCCGCGTCGACCTGTTCGAGCCGGATGGGGCTCCTGGACGACGCCATCTTCTTCGATCGCATGGCGGTGGATCTGAACCCCACCAGCGCCCGCGCGCTCACCAACCTCGCGCTCGATCTCTCGACCGCGGGGGATGCCGTGGGGACGGACGAGGCGCTCGAGGCGCTCCTGTTCCTGCGCGCCGATCGCGACGCGTCGAACTACGCACGCGCGGTCCTGGCGCTCCGCTCCGGCGACCTCGATGCCTTCGACCTCGTCCTCGTGACGTGGGAACAGAGCGACGGGCCCAGCCTCGACACCCGGCGGCTCGAGGCCCAGGCGTGGCTCGATCTCGACGCCCCCGCCGCCGCCATGGCCACCCTGGACAAGCTTCGCCGCACGGGCAACGGCCAGCAGGTGCGCCACCTCCGCGCGGAGGCGGAGCGCCGCATGGGGTTCCCCGCCGAGGCCGCCTCCTTCGTCGCGGACCGCCCCCAGAGCGTGCTCGAGGGCGTGGACACCGACGCCATCCGTGCCCGCGTCTTCACCGACCTGGGCAGGCTCGACGCCGCGCACGAGGTGCTCGACGCCTACGACATCCTCGACGACTCCGAGCTCATCGCCAGCGCGTGGTACCTCGCGTCGCGCGAGGGGCGGACCGCCGATCTGCCCGCGCTGGAGGCGGCGTACGAGCAGGCGCGCACCAGCCCCCACCGTGACCTGGCGGACCTCCATCCCTGGGCCCCCGCGGCCGACTGACGGGCGCGGGGGCCGCCACGACTACCGGTAGTAGTAGTAGTAGTAGGCGGGCGAGCCCGAGCTGTCGGTGATCGCGCGACCGAAGGTGAGGGAGGACGCGTCCCCCTCGATCTGGGCGACCGGACCGTCGGCCCAGTTGAACATGAAGAAGTTCCACCCGTCGCCGGCGTCGACGAAGAGGGTCTCCTGCAGGTCGTAGGGCGTGCCTTCGGAGTCGTAGTACGTGTAGGCGGAGGTGAAGCCCCACTCCCAGTCCCAGTAGCCGTCGATCGCGCCGTCCGTGAAGATGCCGGGGTCCGTGAGATCCCCGCAGGCAAAACCGCTGGTCTCGGAGCCCTCGATGGCGGAGAGATCGAAGGTCCAATCGCAGTCGGGGCAGCCGCTGCCGGCGGTGCCCTCGTAGTCGAGGCTCCCGGTGATGGTGCAGACCATGTCCTCCTCGGTGACGCCGTACGCGCCGAAGCCGAGCGAGGCGGAGATGAACGAGCCGCGGTTGGTCTCGATGGAGCCCAGGATGGTCAGGAAGGCGAGGCCCGTGTCGACGTCGCTGTCCGCGTCCGTGTCGGCGTCGGTGTCCGCGTCCGTGTCGGCGTCGGTGTCCGCGTCCGTGTCGGCGTCGGTGTCCGAGTCGGTGTCGGAGTCGGTGTCCGAGTCGGTGTCCGAATCCGAGTCCGAGTCGCTGTCGGCATCGGTGTCCGAGTCGCTGTCGGCGTCGGTGTCGGCGTCCGCCTCGGTGTCGACGGCGTCCGTCGTGGCGTCCTTGCCGCCGCCCATGCAGGCGAGGAGGGCGAGCACGTGAACGGAGAGGAGAAGGGTGCGCATGGAGGGCTCCTGGGGTGTCGGCTCCGCGTCCGGAGGCCGGGCCGAGCGGTTCGGGACGAGCCTGACGATGATGCTAGCGGTTTGCGGAAAAGACAAACGCCCCGCCGCACGTACGCCTCCTGACGAGGCGGTCGGCGAGGGGAGCCCCAGTGTCGGGCTCCAACAAAAAGACAAACGCCCCGCCGCGGGCACGAGACCCGGGCGGGGCGTTCGGGGGGCGCGGAGCGCCGCTACGACTACAGGTAGTAGTAGTAGTAGTAGGCGGGCACGCCGGCGTTGTCGGTGATGGCGCGGCCGAAGGTGAGGGCGGACGCATCACCCGCGATCTGGGTGACCGGGCCGTCGGCCCAGTTGAACATGAAGAAGTTCCAGCCCTTGCCGCTGTCGACGAAGAGGGTCTCCTGCAGGTCGTAGGGGGTGCCTTCGGTGTCGTAGTACGTGTACGCGGAGGCGAAGCCCCAGTTCCAGTCCCAGTAGCCGTCGATCGCGCCGTCGGTGAAGATGCCGGGCTCGATGAGCGCCGCGCACATCGTGCCTTCGGTCACCGAGCTGGCGATGGGGCTGAGGTCGAACGTCCACTCGCAGGCGGGGCAGCCTTCGGGGTCGGTCGCTTCGCCTTCGTAGGCCAGATCACCGGTGATGGCGCAGACGAAGTCCTGCTCGATGACGCCGTAGCCGCCGAAGCCGAGCGTACCCGAGGTGAACGCTCCGTCGGTGGTGGTGATGCCGCCGGTGATGGTCAGGAACGCCATGCCGGTGTCGATGTCGGCGTCGGTGTCCGCATCGGTGTCGGCGTCGGTGTCCGCATCGGCGGAGTCCACAGGCTCGTCCTTGTCGGGCGGGCACGCGGTCAGGAGGGCCACGCTGGCGAACAGGGCGAGCTTGAGGCTCTTGTCGAACAGGGTCATGGGAAAACGTCTCCTTGGGGGTCCGGCGCCGGAGGAGGCTGCGGAGCCCGAGCACCTTAGCTCTTCACCTTTTGTCCGGCAACCGATTTTGACGTGTCGGCCGGGTGCACGCGCGCCGGGATAGACGCGTTCGCCGAAGGAGAACCATGCGCGTCGCGTTCACGAGCGACATCCACATCGACCTCAACGGGCCCGCCGTGCTCGACGCCCTGGTGGCGCGCGTGCGTACGGTCGCACCCGACGTCCTGATCATCGGGGGGGACATCGCCACCGGCGCGGCCACCTACCTCGGCACGCTTCTCGCGCTGAAGGCGGTGGCGCCCCGCGTGCTCGTGGTGGCCGGAAACCACGACGTCTGGACCTCCGCCGAGGCCCTCGCCAAGGGCCTCGACTCGTGGACACGCCTCGACAAGCTCCTGCCTGCGCTCTGCACGGAGGCGGGGGTCGAGCTGCTCGACGCCGGCCCGGTCGAGATCGACGGGATCGGCTTCGCGGGATCGTTGGGCTGGTACGACCTCACCACGCGCGAGCACATCCTCGACGCCCCGATGGAGGCCTACCGCGAGGGGGTCTGGGGCGGCCTCCGTTGGACCGATCACACCTACGCGGTGTGGAACGGCCCCGACGGCGCGCGCATGGGGATGGAGGAGGTCGCGGAGATCCTCCGCGAGCGGCTGGCGGCGCACCTGCGCGCGCTCACCACCCGCCGCGTGGTGGTCGTGACCCACACGCTCCCGTTCATCGACCAGATCCACCGCAAGGAGCACCCCGGCTGGCGCTTCGTGAACGCGTTCATGGGGTCTTTGCCCCTGGGGGACGTGATCCGCGCCGATCCGCGCGTCGTGCTCGCCATCGCGGGGCACACCCACCTCGGGAGCGACCTCCGGATCGGCCGCATGCGCGCCGTGGTGAGCCCCCTCGGGTACAACAAGGAGTGGAAGGGCTCCACCCCGGGGGCCGCGGTCGCGGCGGCGCTCAAGGTCGTCGACCTCTGAGTTCGCGCGTGGGGGAGGATGGCGCCCCCCGGAACGACGAAGGGCCGCCCCCGAGTTGCTCGGAGAGGCGGCCCTCGTACGGAGGCCGGATCGCTTAGCGCGTGGTTCCGGTGCTGCCGATCTTGCCCGTGGAGAGGATCTTCTTCACGTCGTTCGCGAGGTCCAGCACGCCCTCCTTGAAGATGGGGACGAACGCGTAGGCGGCCGCCACCACGGCGATGACGATGACGCTGATGAGCAGCATGTACTCGACGGTCGACTGGCCTTCTTCGTCGTGGATGAGCTGGTGGAACATGGAGCCTCCGTTGGGGTTCGCGCACCGACAGAGCAACCGCCGTGCCAACGGTAGGTACCACGGCAATCGGCCTGTCGCGCGGCTCCTGTCCGGGCCGTGGGACATCGGTGCCCACCGGGGGGTGGGGAGGCGCGGTCGCGGTGCGGACCGGCGGTCGCGGCGCGTCGGGGACCCCCGCGCCTTGGGGACCGTGACCGGGATAGCGTGGATGCCGCCGACCAACGAGGGAGACGAACGATGCCGAGGAAGCCGACCACGCCGACGTTCGACGGGCCGCTCATCGGGGAGCCTCGGCGCGCCGGCGCGCACGTTTTGTCGCCAACCTCCTCTGAGGTCGCGCAGATGGACGCCCTGGCCCGCATGAACGTGTTGCTCGACTTCGCCGAGGTGCTGGGATTCAGCGAGTCCGCCGTCTCGGTGCTGGAGGACACGGTACAGAAGGGCATCGAGCGCGAGCAGGACTGCCGCTTCCACCTCGGCGTGGCGGTCCCCAACGCGGTCCTCCGGTATTGGGAGTTGTCCGGAAAGAGCGCGAGCTCGTTCGGAGGGTCACCCGAGCGGCTGAAGGTCGGCATCGCGCGGGCGCTGGAGGACGTCGCGAGATTGCCCGCGCAGGTGCCGCAAAGGCGTCGGGAATGGACCGATTGGTGGAAGACGGAGGGGCGAGACGCGGTTCGGAATGACTTCATCCGGCTCGAGCCCTCCGTCGGCGGAGACTGCTGGACGTTGTTGAGCCCGGCGCGCGTGACCTTGCGCACCTACTCCCCGGACCTCACCATCGACCAGGCCTGCCAGCGAGTGGACGTGGATGAACCCCCACCCTCATGGGTGACGGGGGCATGAGGCAAGGCCGCGCTCCGCGTGCGCGTGCGCGTGCGTGCGCGAGGTGCCCGGAGGGCGGACGGCGCCGCGCCGTCCGGTCCCGCCCGCCGCCGGGCCCCGCCT
>JAKFCH010000360.1:0-30194 GCA_036676765.1 Deltaproteobacteria bacterium | reverse complement strand
GCCGCCGCCGGAGGCGGCGGCCGCGCGAGCCGAGCGCGAAGCGCGAGCGCGGAGGGCACCGACGGCGGCCGCCGCCGGGCCGCCCGTACCCCACGAGCTCAGTCCACCGCCGCCACGATCGCCGGGCTCCGGATCGCCACGTGCGGCCCGTTCAGGCGACGCACCCGGCGGATCACCCCGGAGAACAAGAGCACTGGATCGACCTCGGGATCCTCCGGGTGCACCTCCCCGTCGAGGAGCGTCTGCAGCCGGTCGGCCGTGTCGGGCGCCGTGAGCGCGCCCTGGACCGCGCCGCGGAGCTCGCCCGCGAGGGGGCCCATGGCATGCAGGTACCCGGCGGGGGAGCTCGGGAATCCGCGCGAGGCACCGTTGGCGAGGGCCTGCACGATCGCCGGCACGCCGCCCGAGAAGCGCGCGGCGTGTTCGAGGTCGGCGGGATCGATGTTGCCGAGCTGGAGCACGAGGCTGTCGGCGGCCTCGAGCTCGCCGAAGTCGGCGAGATCGATGCGCGCGGAGCCGCCCACGTCAAGGGCTGGCGTGTCGACCGATCCCGCGAGGAGCAGCGTGCAGCGCCGATCGTGGGCGACCTGCTCCGCGTAGCGCGACCACACCTGCGCGATGTCGTCGAGCACCTCCACCGGCAGGTGCTCGGCCCCGTGGGCGAGCAGCGCGATGGGGTAGGGCGCGTCCGACTGGGCGTGGTCGAGCAACATCGACGCGGCGTTGAAGAACCCCCGCCGGTCGCACACCATCGGCGCCGCGTGCATGCCCCACTCGCCGCCGCCGAGCTCGCCGAGGACGCGGAGCAGGAAGTTCCACGCCTCGGGTGCCGAGCGGCCCATCAGCGGGCGGAACGACACGGTGCGGCACCCGATCTCGGGCTCACCGACCGCGAGATCGAGCGCGAGATCCTCGAGGAAGGCCTGGGGGGCCGACCAGCGCGGGGTGAGCATCGCGATCGGCTCGAGCCGGCGCAGGTGACCGCGGATGCGGCGGGCGAGACGACCACGCGGCGCGCCCTCGATCCGGAGCTGCTCGGGGTCGAAGGCCGTGTCTCGTCGGCCTTGGAGCAGCAATTTACGGCGCTCGGCGCGTTGCATGGGCGGCGACCATACGATCTTCGCTCTTGTCGCGTCAATATCAAAGGTATGCTTTTTCTGAACCACTTCGCCGCGGTAGAGTGCGCGCGGCATGTTGTCCTTCCCTCTCGCCACGAGCCCGCGGGTGCTGACGCGCCTCCTGGAGCAGGTGGCCGCCGGACACCGCCGCCAGCGGGCCCTGGGCGAGGTGCTCGAGCTCGAGGCCCCGATCCTCCGAGCCTACCTGCTCGCCGCGGAGTGGCTCGGCCTGCTCGACCTCGCCGACGAGCCCGTCCTCACCCGCGACGGGCTCGCCTACGTCTACGCGGGCGCGCGGCGACCCCAGGCGCTCGCCGCCACCATCCTCGCCCACCCGGTGCTCGGGCCGCTCGGCCGCGCCGGCCCCATCGGGCCCGATGCGCTCGCGCGCGTCGTGACCCACGCCGACCCCTCCCTGCCCCCGCGCGCCGTCCGGAAGCGCGCCCTCGCCCTGCGACGCCTCCTCGGCCCCGGCCTGCGCCCGGCCGTCCGCGTCGCGATGCCCCCGGCGCCCGACGCCGCCGAGCCCACCGAGGAGGACGGCCTGACCGAGCCCGCCCGCGCCCCCGAGCAGCTCTCCCTCGGCTTCGCCAGCGAGGTCACGCCGCCGCCGCCGCCCCTCGACCTCCGCGCCGGCGCGGACGACAGCCCCGACGTCTACACCCACCTCCTCCGCGCCCTCCTCGACCACGGTGAGCTCGATCCGCACCAGGTCCGCGGCCTGCTCGACGCCGCTGGCGGCTCGCACTGCGGCATCGGCGGCTACCTCGCGATGGCGACGCGCCGGGGGGATGCCACCCGCGTCGGCGATGTCCTCGTCGTCACCAGCGGCGCCGCCGCCCGGCGGGAGCTCGCGGAGTCGCCCGTCTCCGTGGCCCTTTCGGACCCCGACTTCCGTCGCCACCTCGTCGAGCTCCTGGCCGGCCGCCCGGGGGAGGCGCGCCGCTTCCGCCCCTGGACGAACCGGCTCTTCCAGCCCGGCACCGTCGAGGAGAACCTCGAGCGGCTCCTCTTCGGCCGCCGGCTCACCTCGTTCCCCGTCGCCGGCCACCCCGGCGAGCCCATCGCCACCTACGCGGATCCCTTCCTCGCCTCAGTCGACCGCCGCGGGCTGGTCGTCGCGTTTCCGTCCTCGCTCGGCGCCCTCGCCGGGGGCATCGGCACGGTCAACCAGCTCCTCCGCGGCGCGCGCCAGGGGACAGTCGCGCGGCCCCCGCACGCCCTCGATCGCCGCGTCGCGGCACACGGCGGGCTCCTGCACCCCGGCGAGCCGCCGCTGCGCGTCGTCCCCGACATGGTGAGCCTCCGCTCGCGCGCGCTCAAGAACGTCCCCGCCTTCGCGATCCTCGTGGCCCTCGCGCTGCTCGACCGGCGCGGCGTCGTGAAGCTGCGGGTGTACGGCGCCGAGGTGCTCGTGCAGGCGACCGGCCAGCGGCCGCGCCGCCTCGACGCGGTGGTCGACGCCCTCGGCGCGGCCCGCGGCTGGGTCATCGCCCGCAACCCCGCCGGCGCCTCCTGGTCGCTGTTCAGCGAGGTCGCCGAGTCGCTCGGCCTGCTCGTCACGGTGGCGTCGTTCCTCACGCTCGAGGAGTCGCTGTTCCGCAAGCTCGGGAGCGACCCCGAGCACCGCGACCTGCTCGAGGGCCTCGAGCCGTTGGCCGAGCAGCTCGCGGCGCGGTTGGGTCGGCGGTAGGCGTCCCGGGGGATAGGCCCGCGCATGCCGACCCTCTTCCTGTACGGCACGTCGCTGCCCGGACAGCCCGATCACCGCTGGATCGTGGGGCTCCGCATCGTCCCCGCCACCGTGCGCGGCTCGTTGTGGCGCGGCGCCCGCAACCGGCCCGTGCTCCTGCCGGATCCGGCCGGCCGGCCGATCCACGGCGTGCTCGTCGAGGTCGACGACGCGCGGCTCTCGGTCATGGACCTCGTCGAGACCGCGGGGGAGGGCCCCCTCTGCCGGGCCGCCGTCCGCGCCGGCCACAACATGCGGGCGGTCCCCGCCCAGGCGTGGGTGTTCCCCGAGGGGTCGAAGCCGCCGCGCGGCTTTCGCAAGCTCGCGACGGACGACTGGGCCGGGCTCTCCCGATGATCGCGTGGGGGCCTCTGTAGGCTGCTGCGGGCGCGCCCCCCCGTCGCGGCGCCGGGGGGTCGGTCTCCTCCAGGCTCGCCCCGAGGGGCTCGGTCGGCGCGCCCCGAGGGGGTGATGGAGTCCGGGGCGGGCGCGCCGGACCGCGCCGCCCGAGCGCGGCGCGCCTTCCGTCCCCCTCGCGCCGCGTGACCACGTCCCGGTGACGCCGATTCCTCCGCCGCGTACCGCACTCGCTCGACCCAAGCCGCGCTGAACGAGAATCGCGTCGACCCAAGCGGCACCGAACGAGACTGGCGCTCTCCTGCCCCGGACGCGCGGCGCACCCGCCAACGGTAGAACGTGCGTTTTCCAGGAAGGCGCCGCCGCCCCTGCCCGCGGGGAGCCGCCGAACGGGCGCCGGACTCCTGTTCGGTGCCGCTTGCCTCGGGGCCGCTCCAGTTCAGGGTGGCTTGCCCCCCCGCCGCCGCGGCTCCCCGCCGCCGCGGCTCCCCCGGCGACGGTCGCTACTCCGCCCCGTCCATCCCCGTCGCGAGGCCGCGCTCCTCCGCCTCGGCGGGGGGCGTCCACGCGATGCAGGTCACCGGGCAGGCGTCGATGGCGTCCTGGATCAGGTCCATCGGCCCGTCCTGGGCGATGGGCGTCGCCTTGCCGTCGTCCGGCAGGTAGTAGACCTTGTCGGTCTGCTCGACGCACGTGCCGCAGCTGATGCACTCGAACTGATCGATGGTGAGCACCTTCCCGACGGCCTTCGCGCGGGAGGAGTCGTTGTCGACCGGGCCCCAGTAGACCTCTCCGTCCTCGGCGACATTGACGCCCTCGCCGCCGGTCACCGACTCGATGGAGCGACCGTTCGCCTTGGCGCGCGCGAGGTAGGAGGCCACGTCGGTCGAGCCCATGTCGGCGTGCAGCACGCGGCTCGCGACCTTGCCGGACGCGGCGGCCGAGATGAGCGAGGCCATCGACGGCGCCGCGGGCGGGGCGACCACGGGCGGGGCGGCCTCGACGGGCTCCTCCACCGGCGCGATCACGGGTTCGGGAGCGGCCTCCACCGGCGCAATCACCGGCGGGATCACGGGTTCGGGAGTGGCGACCACCGGCGCGGCCACCGCCACCACCACGGGCGCCGCTTCCACCGGCGCGATCACCCGCACGGGCGCCACTTCCCCCACGTCCGCCGGCACCGGCGCAACCTTCGTCACCGGAGGCGATCGGGGCGGCGCCGGTACCACCCGCTGAGGCGCGGACGGAGCGGCGACGTAGGGATCCGCCGCGTCGACGCGCCGGCCCTTGATGTCCTCGACCACCCCCTTGATCCGGGTCTTGAGGGACGACTTCAGGTTCCCGAACATGGGTCAGCTCTCCGGCAGCACGAGGCGCGCCACGGGGCGCCCGTCGACGAAGTGCGACTGGACGATCTCGCGAACGTCCTCCGCCTTCACCGCCCCGTACCAGGTGTTCTCGGGGTAGACCACCAGCGTGGGCCCGCTGCGGCACGGCCCGAGGCAGCTGGAGCCGTTCACCTTGACGGTGTCGAACAGCTCGAGGCGCTCGACTTCGTCGTTGAAGGCCATCAGCACGTCGTTTGCGCCGCGCTCGGCGCACGACCCCTTGGGGTGGCCGGGCGGCCGCTTGTTCGTGCACACGAAGACGTGGTGTTTCCAGGTCGGCATCGGCGCATCCTACCCGCGGAACCGGCGGAGTGTCGGTAGCCTACCCCTCCGTCCGCCGATCGTCGTGGGTCCCGGGCCTCCGTTCAACGGGTGATACTCCGACATGCCGCCTCCCCGCCGGCCCGGCCTCGCGCTCAAGCTCGGCGCCCTGCTCACCCTGGCGGTGATCGGCGCGATGCTCCTGTCGTCCGTGTTCACGCGCGCGTACGACGGCAGCGGGGCCTCCGCATGGGCCGCGCTCGCGCTGGCCGTCGCGCTCGCCAGCGCGTTGGCGTTCGCCGCGGTGCTCGACTGGCTCGTGGTGCGGCCCCTCGTGCGGCTCGCGCTCCAGGTGCGGCGCATGGAGCAGGCCGACCTCGCCGAGCCGTTCGTGGCCACCGGCATCGACGAGCCCCGCGAGCTCGGCGAGGCCCTGGAGCGGCTCCGCCGGCGCGTCCTGCTCGAGCAGGAGCGGCTCCGCCAGCTCAACGAGGACCTGGAGGCGCGCGTGCGGGAGCGCACCGCCGCGCTCGCCGCCGCGCAGCGCGAGCTCTCCGACGCGGAGCGGCTCGCGAGCGTGGGCCGCCTCGCGGGCGGCGTGGCCCACGAGATCAACAACCCGGCGGGCGTCATCCTCGGCCGCGCCAGCTTCCTCCGCACCGTGATGGAGGAGGCCGGCGGCGATCCCGAGTCCATCGCCGATCTGCGAGTGATGGAGCGCCAGGCGGAGCGGATCCGCCAGATCACCGGCTCGCTGCTCCGGTTCGCGCGCAAGAGCACGGGCGAGCGCCGTACCGTCGATCTCGCCGACGTGGCACGGGACGCCATCGCGCTCGCCCGGCTCGAGGCGCGGGCCCGGGGCATCGAGCTGACCGAGTCCCTCGCCCCGGCGCCGTCGCACGCCGACCCGCACGCCCTCGAGCAGGTGGCATACAACCTGCTCCGCAACGCCATCTACGCCGCGCGGACCGCGGTGGCGGTGCGCACCGGCCCCGACGGCCTCGTCGTCGAGGACGACGGCCCGGGGATCCCCGCCGAGCACCTCCCGCGCGTGTTCGAGCCCTTCTTCACGACCAAACCCGCGGGCGAGGGCACGGGGCTCGGCCTCGCGGTGGTCCACGGCATCGTCACCGAGCACGGCGGCCGAATCGTCGCCGAGAACGTCCCGGGGAGCGGCGCGCGCCTCAGCGTGACGCTCCCGGCGGCCTGAAGAGCGTGACCGCCGCCCGCCCCCTGCTACGCTACGCCCATGGCCCGAGTCCTCTGCGTCGACGACGAGATCGAGATGCTCGACACCACGCGACGCATCGTCGCCCGCGATGGGCACGAGGTCGTCGGGTGCACGTCGGGGGGCGAGGCCCTCGCCGAGCTGGAGGGCGATCCGTTCGACCTCGTCCTCACCGACCTGATGATGCCCGGGATCGATGGCATGGCCGTGCTCGCCACGGCGCTCGAGAAGTCGCCGGGCGTGCCGGTCGTCCTCATGACCGCGTACGCCACGATCGAGACGGCCGTCGCCGCGATGCGAGCGGGCGCGTGGGACTACGTGACCAAGCCCTTCTCGATGCAGGAGCTGCGGGTGGTGGTCGAGCGGGCGCTCGGCCACGGGCGGCTCGCCCGGGAGAACCGTCGGCTGCGCGCGGAGCTCGAGGCTCGCGGCGCCGCCCCCGCGTTCGTCGGCCGCTCGGCGCCCATGCGGGCGATCGACGACATGCTCGTCCGCGTCGCGCCGACCGACCTGACCGTGCTCGTCACCGGCGAGTCCGGCACGGGGAAGGAGGTGGTCGCGCGCGCCGTCCACACCCGGAGCAGGCGGTCCGGGGCCCCGTTCGTGCCGGTCGACTGCGCCGCCATCCCGGCCAACCTCCTGGAGAGCGAGCTCTTCGGGCACGAGCGCGGCGCCTTCACCGGGGCCACCACCGCGCGGCGCGGCCTCGTCGAGGAGGCCGACGGCGGGACCTTCTTCCTCGACGAGATCGCGGAGATGGACAACGCGGTCCAGACGAAGCTCCTGCGGCTGCTGCAGGACCACACCTTCCGCCGCGTGGGCGGCAACAAGATGCTCCACGCGGACTTCCGCGTGGTCGCAGCGACAAACCGGGATCTGGAGGTCGAGGTCGCGGCCGGGCGGTTCCGCGAGGACCTGTTCCACCGGCTGAACGTCGTGCGGGTGCGCCTCCCGCCGCTCCGTGACCGGCCGGACGACGTGGGGCCCCTGCTCGACCACTTCGTCGATCGGTTCCGGCAGGAGAGCGGCCGCGCGACGCTCCGCCTCTCGCCGGAGGTCCGCGCCCACCTCGTGGCGTACCCGTGGCCCGGAAACGTGCGCGAGCTCGTGAATTGCGCGCGCTACCTCGCCGGCCTGGCGCCGGGGCCCGAAGCCGACCTCTCCGACCTCCCGCCCGCGCTGCGGACGTCGTCCTCGGCGCACACCGGCTCGCCCCGCCCGACGGACGACGAGGGGCCGCCGCTCGACGCGATCCGCCCGGAGATCCCCTTCAAGAACGCGAAGCGCATCTGGTCCGACTGGTTCGACGAGCGCTACATGCAGCGCCTGCTGGACGCCCACGGCGGGAACGTGTCGGCCGCCGCGCGCGCCGCGGGGATCGACCGCAAGTCGATCCAGCGGATGATGAAGCGCCAGGGGGGCGTCGACCGACTCGACGCCGGAGAGGAGCTCACGGAGGACCTCGAGGGTGACGCGCCCCACTCCGACGTGGCAACGCGGTAAGGTTGCGGCCGATGTCCGAGATCACCAGCACGATCGCGAGCGCCGGCAGCCGCCAGATCCACCTCCGCCGCGCGCGCGTGTCCTGCGTGGACGGCGCCAACGCGGGGCAGGACTGGCAGGTCGAGCGGGACGTGATCCGCATCGGCGCCCGCGAGGACAACGACATCCGCCTCGGCGACACGACCGTCTCCCGCCTGCACGCCGAGATCGTGCGCGGCCGCGACGGGACCATCCTCCGGGACCTCGGCAGCACCAACGGCACCTTCGTCGGCCCGGTGCGGGTACGCGAGGTCTACCTCGCGCCCGACACGCGCTTCCGGGTCGGAAACACCCACCTCGTCTACAGCCCCGCCGACGAGATCATCGACGTGGTCCCCTCGCAGAACGACCGCTTCGAGGGGCTCGTGGGCCGGGGCATCGCGATGCGCGAGGTGTTCGGCATCCTCGAGCGCGTCGCGCCGACGGACCTCACCGTGCTCGTGACCGGCGAGACCGGCACCGGCAAGGAGCTGGTCAGCCGCGCCACGCACAACCGGTCGAACCGCAAGAACAAGCCCTTCGTCGTGTTCGACTGCGGCGCCGCCCCCGAGACCCTCGTGGAGTCCGAGCTGTTCGGACACGAGCGCGGGGCGTTCACCGGCGCGATCGCGACGAGGGAGGGCCTGTTCGAGGTCGCCGACGGCGGGACAATCTTCATCGACGAGATCGGCGAGCTCCCGCTCGAGCTGCAGCCGAAGCTGCTGCGGGTGCTCGAGCAGCGCGAGGTGCGCCGCGTCGGCAGCACCAAGGTGCGCCACGTCGACGTTCGCGTCGTCGCCGCGACCAACCGCAACCTGCGGGACGAGGTCGCCGCCGGCCGCTTCCGCGAGGATCTCTACTACCGCCTCGCCGTCGTCGAGCTCCGCCTGCCCGCGCTCCGCGAACGGCGGGAGGACGTCCCGCTCCTCGTCGAGCACCTCCTCCACCGCGCCGAACACGCCCAATCCGGTTCGGGCGGGCGCGGGATCCGGGGCCTCGCGCCCGAGGTGCGCGCGCTGTTCGACGCCTACCACTGGCCGGGGAACGTGCGGGAGCTCAACAACGTCATCGAGCGGGCCCTGCCGTTCACCGACGGAACGGTCATCACGCTCGACGCCCTGCCCGAGGCGCTGCGCGCCGCCCGCCCGGCCACGCCGACCGTCCCTCGCCCGTCGACCCTGTCGAACGTGCCCGCCGACGCCGCGATCTCCAGCCTCCCCCTGAAGGACGCGAAGGACGCCCTCATCGAGGAGTTCGAGCGCACCTACCTCATCGACCTCATCGAGCGGCACGACGGCAACGTGTCGCGCGCCGCCCGCACGGCGGGGATGGACCGGAAGTCGATCACCCGCCTGCTGAAGAAACACCAGATCCGGTACAGGGACGTCTGATGGCGGTGATCTTCATCCCAGCGACGATCGCGGGCGTCGGGGTCAGCGTCACCGTCGCGTGCGTGGCGCTCGCGGTCCGGGCCTTCGGCAACGCGCGGCTCCTCGCTGAGGCCACGGCCACGCCGGTCGCCGACCTCGACGCGGGCCTGCACGAGGTGGCCGGCCGCATCCGCGCCGACGGAGAGGTCACCGCGCCCCTCACCGGCCGCACGGGCGCCTTCTACCGCCTCCTGCTGGAGCAGCGGCGCCGCAACCGGTGGGAGACCGTCCTCGACGAGCGCCGCTCTCGCGCGCACGGCATCGGGGACGACACCGGAACCGTCGCCCTCGACCTCGCCGCGGCCGACGTGGTCGTGGTCTCACCCGATCGCGTCCGTACGGGCGTGTTCGCCGTACCGAGCGCCGAGCTGGACGAGCTGCTCGCCCGCGTAGGGCCGCCGACCCTGCCTCCCGCGGGGCCGTTCCTACGGTGGCGCGAGGAGATCCTGCACGCGGACGATCGGGTGTTCGCGGTCGGCACCGCCAACGGGACCGACACCGGATGGACCCTCGCGGCGGCGGAGGCGAGCCCGCTGCTCGTGTCCGACCGTGACGGCGGCGAGGTCGTGCGCCACCAACGCCGCGCCGGGCAGCGGTGGGCGGCCATCGGCCTCGTCGGGCTGGCGGTCGCCGCGTGGGGCGGGTGGGGGCTCCTGCCGCTCCTGTAGGCCAGCGCCGGTCAGCGCCGCGCGAGCCACGGGCGCCCGGGGAACACGCCCCGATCCCTGGTCGCGAGGTCGGCCGTCCCGTCGGGATCGACGCGGAGGGGTGCCGGTGGCGGCGGGCCCCATCCGAGGACGCGGCCGCCCGGCTGCACGCAGTGAGCCAGGGCCCGCGCCTCCTCCGTCTCGAGCGGCCTCCGCCCGGTCACGACGATCGACCACGCGCCGGCGGGCGCGGCGCCCAGCACGTCGAGGCGGGTGCCTACGGCCACGCGCACCGTCGCCACGTTCGGCTTGAGCGCCGCGAGCCCCCCGGTGGAGAGCCAGACGTGGGCGCGATCGGGGTCCGCCCACGCGCCACCCAGCATCCACTGGACGAACGGGCTCTCCGCCATGGGCACCCGCTCGAGCACCGCGTCGAGGTGGGCCGCCGCGCCGGACTCGTCGGCGCCAGCGGACCGGGCGAGCCGCGGGAGCCAGAGCCGCCCGGCCGCGCGCCACCGGAGGCCGCTCCACCGGGAACGGAGCACCTCCCGTTGCGCGTCCAGCGTCGGCGCGGCCAGCAGCGCGTCCACCGCGGCGCGCCCCACCGCGAGCGGGAGGACGCGCCCGCGCAGCTCCGCCATCTCCCGCTCGACCACTCCCTCGCCGGCGATCCCCTCCCGGATCGTCTCCTCCGACGCGTTCCAGAACGCCTGGATCTCGGGGGGGAGGCCCGGCCGGAGGTAGTGATAGAACCAGACCCGCCGACCGAAGTGCCCGAGCCCGAAGAGCGAGCGTACGCTCTGCACGGGCAGCTCGCGCGCGGCGGCGAGCTTGAGCTCCACGAGGGCGCGCGCCGCGAGGTCTGGAACGACGGCGTCGACCGACCGCGCGCCCATCGCGCACAGCGCCAACGCGTCGTCACCCGAGGGCTCGAACACCACGGCGTCGTCCGTGGGAACGGGCACGAGGGCGGCCAGCAGCGCGGGGTCCTCCCAGGACCACGCACGCGCGAACGAAGTCCGGGATGCCGACGTTTTCGAGCCACCGCGCATCCGGATCCGGCGACCTCCCGCCCCGCATCGACTAACGCGTGCCGCGCGATGCGATAGCCTGCCCGCGTTCAGCAGGTTCCAGTTGATCCGCACTTCAGCCGCCCTCCAGCCCCTCCTCGCGGCCATCACCGGCGCCCGACGCGTGGCCCTCGACACCGAGTTCCATTCCGAGCGCTACTTCCACCCGCGGCTGATGTTGATCCAGCTTCGGGCCGACGAGGGCCCCGCCTGGCTGGTCGACCCGCTCGCGGACCTCGACCTCGCCCCGCTCGGCGCGGCCTTGTCCGAGGTGCCGCTCCTGCTCCACGGCGGCGTGATGGATCTCCAGATCCTGCACCGCGAGATCGGGATGCGCCCCTGCTCGGTGTTCGACACGCAGATCGCCGCGGGCTGCGCGGGGGATGGCTTCCCGATCCGCCTTCAGGAGCTGGTCCGGCGCCACCTCGACCTCCGCGTGCCCAAGGCGGAGACCCTCTCCGACTGGTCCCAACGCCCGCTGAGCGCCGACCAGCGCCGTTATGCCGCGGACGACGTGCTCCTGCTCGGCCCCCTGGCGAAGGCCCTGGAGGCGAAGCTCGAAGCCCTCGGCAACACGGACATCGCCGCGGCCTGCACCGCCGAGCACGTGGCGCGCGCCCTGCTCCCGGAGGACTACGAGAACGCCTGGCGCACGGTCCCCGGCGCCCACCTGCTCGACGACACCGAGCGCGCCGTCCTCCAGGTGCTCGCGGCGTGGCGCGACCGCGCCGCCCAGGAGCGGGACCTCGCGCGGCCGAACGTGGTCTCCGACTCCATGCTCCTCGACCTGGCGCGCCGCCAGCCGGCCACCGTGGAGGCGCTCCGCGCCAACCGCCGGATGCCGAGCCAGGTCTGGAAGCGGGACGGAGCGGCGGTGCTCGCCTGCATCGCCGCCGGGCGGACCGCCCCCGCGCCGCCGTCCCCCACGTCGCGGGGCCGCCTCTGGCGGGAGCTCGTGGGCGTGGCGGCCCGCACGGCGGAGACGGAACGTGGCGTGGCGCCCGAGCTCGTCCTCAACGACGCGACGGTAGAGCGCCTCGCCAATGGCCTTGCGATCGAGGCGTGGCGCGATCTTGCGTTGGGTGAAGGGTTCCGAGAGTTCATGCTCGGGCGGAAAGGGATCGTTCTTCCCGGGCGATGGGTCTAAAGACAATTCTTCATTTGATCTTGCCGAGTGACCACCAACTCCGCTATACAAGACCTCGGAAGCAGCCTGCTTCCACCGGATAGTGCGCGCTAGGCGGGAGGCGCGCATGACGTTACCGGTACTTATTCCCCCATTCAAGGAGTCCCCCATGTTCAAGCAGCTCATCAACGACGAGTCCGGCGCCACCGCTATCGAGTACGGCCTCATCGCGGCGCTCGTGTCCGTTGTCATCATCACCGCGCTCAGCACGCTCGGGACCAACCTCACCGCCACGTTCACGGAAGTCGCCACGGCGATCGCCGGCTAGTCGGACGGTCGAAAGACCGGCGGGCGCATTCGCGTAGCGAATGC
Source organism: Deltaproteobacteria bacterium (assembly GCA_036676765.1). Taxonomy (GTDB): domain Bacteria; phylum Myxococcota_A; class UBA796; order UBA796; family SXON01; genus CAJBVW01. Next base: position 17,944 of record JAKFCH010000360.1, on the reverse strand, counting down.
GCCCGCTTCTTTTTTTTGGTCCTTGGTCCAGCGAAACTTACCACTGCGTTTCAGAGATTGCCGATCCCGAGCGCGTGCACTACGTACTGCCCGCCGCTTGTACCGGAGCGGCTGCAGCGTAAACCTTCGCAGGAGCAGGGATGCAGCGTCAGCAGTCCGGGGGCCGCACACGTGCCCTCATCTTCTTGGTCGGGTCGCTGCTCCTGGCGGTGGTGGCCGCCGGCATCGTCTTCAAAGTGATCCGCAAATCACAGGACCAAATCAAGGAAGCGCAAAAGCCGAGAGAGACCGTGGCCGTCGTCGTGGCCGTGCGGGACCTCTACATGGGGCTTCCCATCGCCCCCGAGGACGTGGTGCTGCGAAACGTTGTGCCAGAGATGGTGCCACGTGATCAGACCTTCGCCGAGCTCGACGAAGTGTTGGGGCGCACCCCGCGTGAACGCATCCTGGCCAACGAGTCCGTCCGCGAGGAGCGCCTCGCATCGGCCAACACCGGCGTCGGCCTCAACGCGATCGTGACCCCCGGCAAGCGGGCCATGACCATTGCCACCGATGTCCAGACCGCGGTCGCGGGCCTCCTCCAGGCCGGCAACTTCGTGGACGTGATCGTCACCATCAAGCCGGAAGATCCTTCGCAGGCCGGTGCCAAGTACGTGGCGGAGACCATCCTCCAGGAGATCAAGGTGCTCGCGGTCGGCTCGAGCCTCGGCGGCAACGCGGCCAAGGAGGCCGAGGCCAAGGACGCGAAGACCAAGAACGACCCCAACAAGAAGCTCAAGCCCTCCATCACGGTCGAGCTCACGCCCGAGGAGGCGGAGAAGTTGGCACTTGCACAGAGCCGCGGCGAGATCCACGTCGTGCTCCGCAGTGACATCGACATCCTGCAGATCGATTCGCAGGGAGTTACCACCACCAGCAAGCTCATCGGCTTCGACCACGAAGAAAGGTCCGATCCAGCTCCTCTTCGCCGCCGTAGGGACGTGGTGGTCGCCGAGGGCCCCTCGACTCCTAAGGCCGAGGTAATCTCGGGTGCGTCCAAGACCGAGGTATCCTTCAACCCCGACGGCACCAGCGACGAGACCACCGACAGGAACAAGCGAAAGAAATGAGCGCCCTCCATTCCATTCGTCGCCTCCTCGGCGCCGGCCTGATCACGTTGGCGCTCGCCACCGTGTCCTCCCCGGCCTTCGCGGCCGAGCCCGAAGCCAACCCCAACCTCATCGACGTTGGGATCGGCGAGTCCGTCATCAAGCGGGACAACCGCGCGATCTCACGGGTGTTGATCAGTGATCCCGACGTGGCCGAGCTGCGGCTCCTCGAAGAGGGGCAGTACCAGGTGCGTGGGCTGGCGGTCGGCTCGACGGATCTCTGGGTGTGGTACCGAGACGATGTCGCGCACCCTGTCACCTACCAGGTGCTCGTTTCGGCGGATTTGACCGATGTAGGCCGCCGGATCCGCGGCGCCGTCAACGGACCGGCCCCGAAGATCTACCCGGTGAAGGAGCGGCTCGTCGTCGAGGGGCCCGTGGACGACCTCGAGACCCTCGAGCGCGTTGCCGCCATCGCGAAGATCTACGATCCCGAGTTCGTGAACCTGATGACCGTGCGCGGCGACCACCAGGTCCAACTCAAGGTGGTGTTTGCCGAGGTCAGCCGCTCCGGCCTCCGCGAGCTCGGCCTCTCCGTGTTGTTCGACAACAACGCGGGCGTGGGCGCCCAACTCGTCGGCTTCGCGCCCGGCACGGACGTGATCCAGCTCGTCGGCAGCTTCTCGGGCGCGTTCGACGTGGCCGCGCTCCTCGCGGTGCTCGAGCAGAACAAGCTCTCCCGCACGCTCGCCGAGCCGTCACTCGTCGCGCTCTCCGGCCAGCAAGCCGAGTTCCTCGCCGGTGGCGAGATCCCGGTGCCGGTCGCCCAGCAGGACGAGAAGATCACGATCGAGTTCAAGGAATACGGGGTCAAGCTCGCGTTCGTCCCCACCGTCCTGTCGGGGAACGTCATCGACATGCTCGCCTACGTCGAGGTGAGCGAGCTCGATCCCAACACCACCATCCGGCTCGCCAACATCGAGATCCCGGGCATGCTCATCCGCAAGGGTGACAGCCACCTGCGGCTCGAGAGCGGCATGACCTTCGCCATGGCGGGCATGCTCCACGAACGCACGACCTCCACCCGGGCCGCCGTCCCCATCCTGGGCGACATCCCGCTGGTCGGCGCACTGTTCCGCTACATGAAGCACAAGCGCGAGGAGACCGAGCTCGTCATCTTCGTCACCCCCGAGCTCGTCCGCCCCATGGCTCCCGGCGAGGTTCCCACGGCCCCGGGTACGACCGAGGGCTACAATCCCAGTGATTTCCAGTTGTTCCTCTTGGGGCAGCTGACGGTGCCAGGTTCCAGGACCGCGGAGCCCACCGGTGAATACGGTCTGCAGCGCTAGAGGCGATCGATGAGGCAGGTGGGAAGTACGAGCAATGTCGCGTCCGTCGTGGTGGTCGGGGTCGACCCCCGCGCGATGGGTCAAATCCGCGAGACGCTCGGCGCCGAGGCGGCTCTTCCGTCCCAGGCGACCAGGTACGAGGACGCGCTGGCGGTCGTTCGCAAGCTCAGGCCCGACGTTGTCATCGCGGGCTTCGACAATGACTTCGAGGAAGCCATCCGGCTCGCCCCGCAGATCATGGCGGAGAACGGCCGCACGCAGATGGTGGCCCTGGCGGCGCACGCCAACCCGGACCACATCCGCGCGGCGATGCGCGCGGGCTATCGGGAGTTCGTCGTCCTCCCGGACGACGCTGAGCTGCTCCGGCAGGCGGTCCACGAGGCCGTCTACCAGGAGGGAGGAGACGAGGATCACGGCGAGGTCGTCACCGTCTGGGGCAGCAAGGGCGGCGCCGGCACGACGTTCCTCGCGGTCAACCTCGCGGCGGAGCTCTCCCCGGTGCACCGCGTGTGTGTCGTGGATCTCGACTTCTCCATGGGGGATGTGGCGGCGTTCCTCGATCTGCAGCCCACGCAGACGATCGCCGACCTCATGCGCAACGTGCACAAGGTCGACGAGCGCATGCTCGCGGGCCACGTCCTGGTCCATCCGAGCAAGATCCATGCGCTGGCGCAGCCCGTGGACCTGGAGCAGCGCGAGGAGGTCAAGGGCGACACCGTGATGCGCATCCTCACCACGGTCGCGCGCTCCTACCAATACTGCCTGGTCGATTGCGGCAGCCGGCTGGACGAGGCCTCCCTCACCGCCGCCACCGTCGCCGATCGCATCCTCCTCATCGCCACGCCGGACGTGCCCGGCATCAAGAACACCTGGCGCCGCCTCCAGCTCCTCGAGCGCCTCGGCATCGAGAAGACCCGGATCCACGTGGTGCTCAACCGCTGGGACAAGCGGGATGCCCCGTTCTCCCTAAGCGACGTCGAGCAGAACCTCAGTCACAAGGTCGACGCCACCGTGGCGTTCGACCGGTGCGCCGCGCGCGCCGTGAACGAGGGCAAGCTCGTTCGGGACATCGACAAGAAGTGCCCCTCCGCTCGTGATCTCGAGGCCCTCGTGGGCCTGATCACGGACGGTGAGGTGGCAATGGAGCGCCGCGCCGTCGGCCCAATGGGTTGGTTCTCACGCTTCTCAGGAGGGTAGCCCGTGTCCTCGCGACTGATCGATCGAGTCCGTGGCGCCCAGCAGCGCTTCAAGACCGGAACACCTGGCGCGGACTCGGCCGAGTACGAGCGCATCAAGAAGACGCTCCACGGCGAGCTCCTCGAGATGATCGACTTCGACCGTGTCGGGGCCACGCCGCGCGCGGAGCTCGCCGCGCGCCTGCGCGAGACCCTCACGGCCGAGGTGGAGCAGCGGCAGCTGCCCCTGAATCGAATCGAGCGTGACCGTCTCGTCGACGAGATCCTCGACGACATCCTCGGGCTCGGACCGCTCGAGCCGCTGCTGAAGGATCCGGACATCTCCGACATCCTCATCAACGGCTGCGACAACGTCTGGGTCGAGAAGAAGGGGTTGCTCCAGCGCATCGACGTGCGCTTCAACGACAACCGCCACCTCATGCAGGTGATCGAGCGCATCGTCAGCGCCGTGGGGCGCCGCGTCGACGAGACCAGCCCGATGGTCGACGCCCGCCTCCAGGACGGAAGCCGCTTCAACGCCATCATCCCGCCGCTGGCGCTCGACGGCCCGATGGTGTCGATCCGGCGCTTCGGCACCCGCGCGATCACTCCCGACGACCTGATCGCGTTCGGCGCGGTCCCCCGGCCGGTGATGGACGTGCTGCGCGGCTGCGTAAAGGCCAAGCTGAACATCATCATCTCCGGCGGCACCGGCTCCGGCAAGACGACGATGCTCAACGTGTTGTCGAGCTTCATCCCCGATGGTGAGCGCATCATCACCATCGAGGACAGCGCCGAGCTCCAGCTCCAGCAGAACCACATCGTCCGCCTGGAGACCCGACCGCCCAACGTCGAGGGTCGAGGGGAGGTCTCCCAGCGAGAGCTCGTCAAGAACTGCCTCCGCATGCGTCCCGACCGCATCATTCTCGGCGAGATCCGTGGTGGCGAGGCCATCGACATGCTCCAGGCGATGAACACGGGTCACGACGGTTCGCTCGCCACCGTGCACGCGAACACCACGCGTGACGCCGTGGCGCGTTTCGAGACGATGGTCGGGATGGCCGTCCCCAACCTCTCGGACCGCAACATCCGAGAGATGATCGCGCGCGCCATCGACGTGATCATCCAGCTCGACCGCCTGCCCGACGGCTCGCGTCGCCTCATGGCGGTCACGGAGGTGGTCGGCATGGAAGGGCCGATCGTCACGACCCAGGACATCTTCGTGTTCGAGCAGCGCACCGTCGACGACGACGGCCGCGTCCGCGGCACCTTCCGCGCCACCGGCACCCGTCCCAAGTTCGCGTCGCGGCTCGCGCGTCACGGCGTGGAGCTCCCGGCGGAGCTGTTCCGCTTCGAGCAGGATGTGTAGATGAACGCCGACAACTTCATCCTCGTGGCCGGCGTGGCGTTGTCGTTGGCGGCGTTCCTGCTCTTCGCCCAGTTCCTCTACTGGACCGCGCAGAGCCGGAACGAGAAGCAGCAACGGGAGCTCTCCCGGCGCCTCGGCACGTTGGTGGACAAGACCGCCGGCCCGGCGCTGCTCCGCGCAACCGGCCCCAATTCGAAGGGGTTCGCGGGGCGCCTCGAGGATCTCATCCGGCAGGCCGGAAGCCCGTACCCCGTGTCGACGCTCTACGCGCGGATGGGGATGGCCGGGCTGTTCGGCGTCGTGGTCCTCCTGTTCCTGTTCAAGAGCGCTCTCGCGCTCGCCGGCCTGCTCCTCGCGTACGTGCCGGTGCTGCTCCTCTCGTCCGCGGCCGAGAGCCGCGCGCTCCGCCTCACCGAGCAGCTCCCGGACGGCCTCGATCTGCTCGCCCGCTCCCTCCAGGCCGGGCACGGCTTGTCGGAGGCCCTCCGCGGTGTGGCGGAGGAGATGCCGAACCCCCTCGCGCAGGAATTCGGCCGCGTCTACGAGGAGCACAACCTCGGGCGTGACCTCCGCGAGTGCCTGCAGAACCTCACGCGTCGCAACCCCGACAGCTTCGACCTCCAGATCTTCGTCGGTTCGGTGCTCCTCCAGCGCGACACCGGTGGCAATCTCGTCGAGATCCTCAACAGCATCTCGGCCACCATCCGGGGCCGCTTCACGTTCAAGGGAAAGGTGGCCGCGCTCACCTCCGAGGCGCGTTTCACGGCCTACATCCTCGGCGGCCTGCCCTTCGCCGTCGGCACCATGCTCCTGGTGACCTCCCCGGACTACCTGAGGCCTCTCGTGGATGACCCGTTCGGAAACGTGCTTCTCGTCGGGTGCGTCCTGTCGTTCTCGTTCGGCGTGTTCGTGATGCGCGAGATCTCCAAGGTGGAGGTCTGATGGACCCCACCCTGCTCTACTTCGCGGTCGGGGCCACGCTGGTGGCGATCGGCGGCGCCGGCCTGGCCCTCTACCTCGTACTCAACCCGCAGCGGACGGCCTCCGACCGTCTCGCCGAGATCGGGAACGCGAGCCCCGAGGCCGGTCCCACGGCCATTCGCTCCGCCCGGATGCAGGCCCTCACGTCGTCGGCCGCTCGGCTCGCCGTGTCGGACGCGGAGCAGCTCGCCGCGCTCCGGAAGCGCCTGCTCCAAGCGGGCTTCCGCGATCGCAACGCCGTCGAGATCTTCAGCGCGATCCGGACCGTGGCCGCGCTCGTGTTCGCGATGATCGCCTTCCTGATCCTCCCCAAGGAGAAGGTCGTCCACATCGTCGGCAGCTCGCTCGTCGGCGCGGCCGCCGGCTACTACCTGCCCGCCATCTGGGTCACGAACATGCTCGACCGCCGCAAGGTCGACCTGCTCAAGGCCTTCCCCGACGCGCTGGACCTCCTGGTGAGCTGCGTGGAGGCCGGGCTCGGGCTCGACGCCGCGTTGCGACGGGTAGCCGACGAGATGGAAGGCGCCGCGCCGGATCTCGCGCGTGAGCTCCAGCTCGTCACCGCCGAGGTGAACGCGGGCGTCCCCCGCGTGGAGGCCCTCCGCCACCTGTCCGACCGCACGGGGCTCGAGGACATCCACGCCCTGGTCAACGTGCTCGTGCAGGCCGAGCGATTCGGCACGAGCGTGGCGCGCGCGCTTCGGGTGCACAGTGAACACGTACGTGTTCGACGCATGCAACGCGCAGAGGAGAAGGCGGCCCAGGTGTCGCCGAAGCTCACGGTCGCGATGATCCTGTTCATCCTCCCTTGCCTCATGGTGATCCTCGTGGGCCCCGCTGTCGTCAACGTCCGAAACATCCTCCTCCCCACCTTGGCGGGCGGATGAAACGTCTCGCACCCCTGTTCGTCACCTGGATGCTCCTCGCGCCCGCCGCGCAGTCCGCCGCCGGGAACGCCGGCGGCCGCCTCTCCGCGAGCGAGGAGCGCACGCGCGTCGACACCCAGGTCAACGTGATCACCGCGCTCATCGACGCCGGCCTGAACGAGCGTGCGCTCCAGGTGCTGGCCGAGGTGCGCGCGCAGGGCGCGTCCGACGCGCGGCTCGACGTGCTCCAGGCCCGCGCGCTGCACGCCACGGGGATGTCCTCCGAGGCCCGCAACCTCCTCGAGGCCCACACCAAGCGCGCCCCGCGGGATCCGAGTGGGTGGAGCACTCTGGGGGTCGTGCTGGCCGACGCGGGCGATCTCGCGGGCGGCGTCCAGGCGCTCGAGCGCGCCCGGCGGCTCACGCCGGACGATCCCGTGGTGCTCAACAACCTCGGGTACACCCAGCTCGCTTCGAACGCCACGGAGGAGGCCATCCGCCTGTTCCGCGCCTCGCTCGCGATCGATCCGTCCCAGCCGCGCACGCGCAACAACCTCGGCTTCGCCCTCGCGCGGCTGGAGCGCGACATGGAAGCGCTCCAGGCACTCCGCGCCGCGAACTCCGAGTCTGACGCCCGCTACAACCTCGGGGTCGCCTGCGTGAACCGCGGGGACCGCGCCGCCGCCATGGCCCAATTCCACGCCGCGTTGGAGTCCGCCCCCGGGCACCCCGCGGCCGCCGCCGCCCTCGCTACGCTGCTCTCGGAGGCCTCCCCATGATCCTTCTCCTCCTCGCCGCCTGCTCCCAATCCGCGCACATCCAGTACGACTTCGGTCGGGCAACCTGGGAGGCCGAGGCCATCCAGGCCGACCTCTCCCGGGCGTCCGTGGCCCAGAGCGTGTACCCGCTCTCGGGCGGCGAGGCGATCCTGCTCCGCCAGAACGTCGAGAAGTCCTCGACCGACGCCGAGTCGGGCGAGGTCGAGGCCACGAAGTGAGCAGCCTCCTGATCTTGACGCTCCTCGCCTGTGGTGGGGGCCCTCCTTCCGAGGTGCCGGACAAGACCAACCAGATCACGGCGGAGGTCGTACCCGACCTCGTCACCATCGGGTCGGTCGACCTGCCGTGGCTCATGTGGCTCACCGTCCTGCAGCTCGGCACCGAAGAGTGGCGCGACTGCCCGCGGGTGACCGTCCGGGACGACGGCGGGATCACCGTCGCCGCCAACGACTGCGTGGACTCCACCGGGGTCCAGTGGTTCGGAACCGCGACGCTCACCGTCGACGCGCAGAATGATCGCCAGGTCGTGTCGCTCCAGGACTTCGGCGCGAACGACAGCGTCGGTGGGTGGACCGCGAAGGGGCAGGTGGCCGTCGAGACGACCGCAAACGGCTTCCTCACCGACACCGACGTCGTGGTGACCAGCCTCGCGAACGACGAGTCGTTCGTGCTCTGGGCCGACGTCGAGGCGGCCTACGCCACCTACGACGATGTCGTCTATGCCGACCGCGCCGACGGCCGAATCGGCGTCGAGGGCTGGGGAACCGCGGAGCTCACGGCTCGGACCGTTCCCGTGTCGCTCCTCTACGGCTGCGGCGTGGCGTCCCCGTACGCGGGGCGCATGACGTTCGAGAGCAAGAACGAGTCCGTCGTGACCTTCGGCGAGGGCAACGCGCCCGCCGCCCCGCCGCCTCCCGCCGACACGGGTGACACCGGGGGATCCGAAGACACGGGGCCCGAGGACACAGCAGCCGAGGACACCAGCGCCGAGGACACCGGCACCGACTCCGTTCCGCCCGTCTCGGACGGGGAGAACGAGTGCGAGGTCTGCCGGGAGGCCTCCATCGACGAGACCGCGCTCGGGACATGCCTGGACCTGACCCGCACCCTTTCCTGGCCCTTCCCTTCGCCGTTCTGAGCCGCATTCCCCCTCTCGCGCCCGCACCCGCGTCCCTTCGGCAGCTTGCCGTCCGCGGGCTGGGTTCGGGCGTGATCGTGCTGGGCCTGCTCGGGCTCGCCGTGTATGCGGCGGCGTCGAGCAACCTCACCGAACAGGCGGTGCGAGCCGTGTGGGCGCGCTCCGACCCGCGGGCCTTCCTGGTCGCCTACGTCGTGATGACCGCGGGCCTCTGCTTCCTCGCGCTGCGCTGGCGCGCCATGATGACGCAGCGGAGCCACGTCACGGTGATGCCGCTGACCGGGTTCTTCGTCATCGGCACCCTGCTCAACTACGCGCTCCCCGGTCCCGTGGGGGAGTTCGCGGCGGCCGGCCTCGCCGCACGGCGGTTCCGCATTCCGGCCGAGATGGCGTTCGCAGCGGGCGTGCACGCGCGGTTCATCGGGCTCGCGGTGGCCGGGTCCGTTTCGGGCATCCTGTTCCTTACCACGGACATGCCCGTGCCCGAAGCGACGCGGCGCTGGATCGGTGTAGCGACCGCCGCCATCGCCGGGAGCGCCGTGGCGCTGGGTGCGCTCTCCGCCTTCCCGGCGGTGCTCCGCGCCGTGTCGGCCCGGACGCTCGGGCGGATCCCCCTCTTCCGACGCCTCGACGCCTCCGTGGAGCGGCTCGCGCACTCGCTGGGAGAGGTCGGGCGCCTCGGTCCGAGGCGCTACGCCTGGGGCGCGTGGTGGGCGCTCTGTGGACATGCCTGTGTAATCGGCGGCATCGCCATCGCGGCGTACGGCATCGGGGCCACGCCGAGCCCCGCCGGTCTCGCGTTCACCTACGCGGTGGCGACGGCCGGCGCGGTCGTCCTGTTCGCGTTCCCCGGCTCGCAGATCGGCTGGGACGCGATGTTCGCGTCCTTGCTGGTGGCGACCGCGGGGCTCTCGGTGCCGGACGCGCTGGCGATCACCCTGCTGGTCCGCGTGCAGCAGCTCGTCACCGTCCTCCTCGGGGGGCTCGCGCTCCTGCGGGTCGCCACCGGGCCCATGGATGATACCGGCCCCGTCAACGGTTAGACCGTCGAGTCTGGAGAACTGATGCGGATCCGTCCCCTGCTGCCCTTGTTGTTCCTCTCTCTCGTCGCCGCCAAGGGTGGCAAGAAGAAGGGTGAGCCCGCCCCGGTGCCGGAGCCGGCCGCGGCGCCCGCCGAGGCCCCCGCGCCGCCCGTCGAGGAGGCGCCGCCCATGCCGCCCCCGGCGGTCAAGAACGCCGACCTCGGCGTGACCGTGACCTACGCCGACGGCACGTCCAAGTCGGGGAAGGTCACCGGCATCGAGCGCACGCTCGACTTCTACGGGGACGAGGGCTGGACCACCGAGGACGGCAAGCTCCGGCTCACCGTCGAGGCCGCCGGCACCGAGAAGCAGGTGCCGTGGCAGGACGTGAAGACGCTCTCCATCGCCGCGGGCAAGATCCCCGATGAGGTGGACTGCACCTACAGCTCGGACTTCTCGCCGTGGATGTACGACTGCACGCTCCGCACGAACGTCACCGCCGTCATGAAGGACGGGTCGAAGGGCACCGTCACCAACCGGCACAAGTGGCGCTTCTCGTACGACGACGGCTCGAAGGTCGAGCTCTCCGTCTACAAGTACAGCGTGCGCGAGCAGGATGACCGGGAGATCGAGTTCGGGGACGAGGTGAGCGAGAACTTCGCCCTCTACACGAAGCTCCAGGACAAGCTCCGCTCGGATTCGAAGACGGCGCTCGTCAAGACGATCACCGTCCAGTAGGACGGCATGTCGGGCGCCCGGGTCGTGGGATCCGGGCGTCGCGAAAGGCGCGGCGCCTTATGGCCGCGCCTACCCGGGCGCGCGTGCTGGAGTGCACGCGCGCACGTTCCGGTGCCTCTGAGCGTGACCGTCATTCCCTCCCGTCGCCCGCTCGCGTCTGCTGGGCTCGTCCGCGCGTCTTCCTCGGTCACAGGTCTCGACCTGCTCCCTCGTCAGCCACGCAGCCGCGCCTCAGCAGCCGCTTCGCGTGCTCGGTCCGGGATCGACGGTCACGCTCTCAGCGCACGTTCGGGGGCGTCGGGACCGGCTCGAGGGAGAGCCGCTTTGCGAGGGCGCCGACGATCACGTCCGCGTCGCTGTGGGCCTCGCGATTGAACCCGCCGCCGGTGAACGCATTCACGAGCTCCACGCAGCCGTAGGCCACGCCGTCGAGCACCATCGGCACGCAGAGGAGGGACTTCGTCGTGTAGCCGGTGAACGCGTCCATCTGCTTGAAGAAGCGGGGGTCGGCGTAGGCGTCCAGGAGGCTCACGGCGATCATGCGCTTGACGGAGAAGCCCGCCACCCCGATGCCGGGCGGGATCGCCACGCCGGCGAGCCGATCGGCCCCCGGCCCGTACGCGCCCTCGAAGGCGAGCCAGCCGTCGGTGTGGCGACGGAGCACGGCCCCACTCTCGGAGGGCGCGAGTTCGCGCAGCGCGCCCAGGGCGCGACGCACGGCCTCGTCGGCGTCGGGGGCCGCGAGCACGTCCTGTACGTAGTCGTCGAGGCCCACGGAGGAGGCGAACGCGGCGGCCTCGGGGAGGTCGCCAAGGGCGAACTCGCCGGTCGGCTCGGCCTGTTCGGCGAGTTCCTGTTCGATGGAGACGACGGAGTACCCCGCCCCGGTCCGCATCTCGCGAACGAGGATGTGCCCGTTGGGCAGGGTCTCGCAGGCGATGTGGGTGAGCTCGGTGGCGAAGCCGAGCTTGCCGAGGCCGAGACCGAGCGCGGTCAGCCAGTTTTCGGCCTGCACGTCGACGCTGCCGGCGCGCTGGGAGTGAACACGGAACCATTCCAAGAGGTGGCCTTCGGTTGAGGGCAGATTAGCTGCCGGCCCTCGGGATGTAAAACGTGGGCCCCTCATCCGCTGACCGCGGCGCGATCGTCGCGCTCCTCCTCCTGGCCCTGGCGCTTCGCGTCTGGGGCCTGGACTTCGGTCTGCCCCTCGCGGAGGCGCGCCCCGACGAGCTGACAATCGCCTTCCAAGCCATGAAGTTCGGCCGGGGGGATCTGAATCCCCACTCGTTCAACTACCCGAGCCTCTTTAAGTATCTGATGTTCGCGCTCTTCGGCGCCTGGTTCGCCGTGGGGCGCGTCCTCGGGCACTTCGCGGGCCAGGAGGACTTCCTCCGGAGCTTCTTCGACGGGGCGGTGTCGTTCCGGCTCCTGATGCGAGGGTGGAGCGCTTTGATGGGGACGCTCGGCGTCGCGCTCCTCCTCCGCGCCCCCGGCGGTCCGTGGGGCGCCGCCCTGCTCACCGTCGCGTTCCTCCACGTGCGCGACAGCCACTTCGGCGTCACCGACATCACCATGGTCACCCTGGCCACCGCCGCGGTGCTCGCCTGTGACGCCCTCCGCCGCGACGGACGCCTCCGCACGGCCCTCATCGCCGGTGCCCTCGCCGGCCTCGCCACGAGCACGAAGTACAACGCCGCGCTCCTGTGCGCGCCCATCGCGATGGCCGCGCTCCTCGCGCCCGGCCCCTCCTTGCGCCTCCTCGGCGTGGGCGCCGCCGCCATGGTCGGCGCCTTCCTCGTCGGCACGCCCTTCGCCCTCCTCGACGCTTCGACCTTCGTCCACGACTTCCGGTACGAGCTCTCCCACCTCGCCACCGGCCACTACGTCGACGTCGGCAACGCCTGGATGCATCACCTCACGGCGTCGCTGCGCTTCGGCGTCGGCGTGCCGCTCCTCGCCGCGGGCCTCTTCGGCATCGCGCTGGCCTTCGTCCAGGACCGCCGGGCCGCGATCGTGCTCTACAGCTTCCCCGTCCTGTACTTCGTCGCCATCGGCCGCGGCGAGACCGCCTTCTACCGCTACATCCTCCCGGTCGTGCCCTTCGTGTGCATGGCCGCCGGGGCCCTCGTGGCGCGGGTGCGGGCCCGCTCCGGGCTTCCGGTCGCGATCGTCCTCGCGGTGGCCCTCGCCGCCCCCACGGCGCTGTCCACGGTCCAGGCGCTCCGCATCATGAGCGCGGGGGACACGCGCGACGCCATGGGGGCCTGGATCGAGGCGAACGTCCCGACCGGCGCCACCATCGTGCACGCCGGGGCCTACACCGGGGCGCCGATGCTCCAGCGGAACGTCGCCAACCAGACCCGGGAGTACGAGGCGAAGCAGGGGCGCGCCGACAGCGCGGGCTTCCGCAAGCCCGACGAGCTGAAGTGGTACACGACGACCCGGCCGATGTACGACGTGTTGTTCGTCGAGAAGGAGGGCATCGACTTCGCGAGCCGACGCTCCGTCGACTCACTCGTGACCGACCCGCCTCCTTGGCTCCTGGTGGAGTCGTCCGCCCTCGTCCACTACAGTGCGGTGCCGGCCGCCGTCACCGCCCTCGCGCGGGACCGTTACGAGCCGGTCCACGTCGAATCCGCCACCGACGGCCCGACCGACGGCCCGGTCTACGATCAGCAGGACGCCTTCTACCTCCCCGCCGCTCGCTTCCAGGGATTCTCCCGCATGGGCCCGACCCTTCAGCTCTACCGCCTCCGCGCCGCGCCCGAGGCCCCGTGAGCGACACCCCCGTGAGTGACACCCCCGTGAGCGAGGCGTCCACCGTCGACGCCGCGCCCCAGAACCTCCTCCTGCGCTTCCGGGTGTGGCTCGCGTGGGGCATCGCCATTGCGGCCCTCCTCTACGTGGCCGGCTCCCTGTACGCGGGCGTCGGGCAGGTCGGCAGCGCCCTCACGGGCTTCCGGTGGTCCCTCTACGTGCCGGTGCTCGGGCTCACGCTGCTCAACTACGGGCTCCGCTTCTGGAAGTGGCGCTACCTCGTCCGCCGCCTCGGCGCGCGCCTCCCGCTCGCCGACGACCTCGTCATCTTCGCCTCGGGCCTCGCGATGGTCATCTCCCCCGGCAAGGCCGGCGAGCTGCTCAAGCCCTGGCTCGTGCGCGCGCGCACGGGCATCCCGATGGCGCAGACCATCCCGGCGCTCGTCACCGAGCGGCTCACCGACGGCATCGCGTGCCTCGCCCTCGCGGCGGTCTCCGTCTCGACCTACGCGGGCGACCGCGCCGGCTACGTCTTCGTCCCCATCGGCGTCGTCGTGGCGGGGCTCGGCGTGCTCTCGCACAAGGGCCTCTCCCTCTGGATCCTCGGCGGGCTGCGGCGCCTGCCCCTGGTGCACAAGGTCGGGGACAAGCTCGAGGAGATGTACCTCGCGATGCGCACGTGCGTCGCCCCCGTCCCGCTCCTGCTCACCGTGGCCGCGAGCCTCGTGGCCTGGGGCGGGGAGTGCGTCGGCTACATGCTGGTGTTCCGCGGCTTCGGCATCGACGCCTCGCTGGACGTGTCGACCTTCCTCTACGCCTTCGCCACGGTGGCGGGCGGCGCGATGCCCGGCGGGCTCGGCGTGGCGGACGGCGCGCTGGTCGGCGGCGCCGTGGAGCTCGTTCCCGGCGTGACCGAGGCCATCGCCGTCGCCTCCGCGCTGCTCATCCGCGTCGCGACCTTGTGGTTCGGCGTCGTGATCGGCGCAATCGCCCTGCTCCGTGCCGCGGCGCTGCTCGAGGGGCCCCGGGAGTAGGTGCCTAGGACGCCGAACAGCGCGCGCAACGCCCGAGGAAGCGGACCTCTCCCGGCGCCTCCCGGCCGTGGAGGAGCAGCGTGACGGCCGCCGCGGGAACGTCCTCCAGGCGCCCACATCCCTCGCAGCAGAGGTGGTGGTGCGGCGTGGTGTTCGGGTCGTACCGCATCTCGCCGTCCGTACCGCGCACGACGCGGACGGCGCCGAGCTCTTCGAGCAGGGCGAGGGTGTTGTAGACGGTGGCCCGGCTGGTGATGGGCCGGTCCGTGCCGGGGAGGGCGGCGGTCACGGCGTCGAAGATCTGGCTCGCCGAGGGGTGGTCGAGGTTGCCGTCGAGAAAGCGCAGCACGGCCCGCCGCTGCGGGGTGAGCGTGCAACCCTGGTCGCGGAGCACCCGTTCGACCGCCTGGACGTCCATGCCGTTCCTCTCGATCGGCAGATATCCACAAATGCGGGCGCCCGCCCGGGGAGGGCCCGGACCTCCCGGCATCGCTCAACGCTCGAGCGGGACGAGCCCCACCACGACGGCCTGGATGCGGATCGCCTCATCCAGGTCCACCTGGGCCGCCCCGGCGTCCATCGCGCTGCGGGCGTGCGCGGTGACGCAGCTCCGGCAGTTCATCTGCACGCTCACGGCGGTGCACACGAGCTCGAGGGTCCGCGCGCCCAGCTGCTTTCCCACGAGGGGGGACGCGCGCAGGTTCGCCTGCGGATCGAGCCCGGCGCCGGGCATCTCGAGGAGCCCCTTGGCCCGGTAGTAGGCGTTGAGCGTGCTGCACGCGAGCGCCACCTCGATGGTCGCGCGCCGGTCGGCCTCCGGCACCTCCAGCGTCCCCGCGATCCCGTCGATCCAGCCGGCGAGGTCCGCCGCCCCGGCCGACGCCGCCACGCCGAGCCCGATGAGGAGGCGTTCCCGCCGCGCCATCGGCGGGCGGTCCGCGAACACGCGCTCCAGGTTGAGCATCGCGTCGCGGAACAAGATGGGAAATGCCCCCAGGCGAAGGAGGGCCGACGGGAGCGCCTCCACCCCGAGCTTCTGTCGGGCGCGGGCATAGAGCGCGGCGGTCTCGTCGGGGACCTCCGTCTCGTCGAGGAGCCCGACATGCGGCAGCGTCATGGCCCCCTCACGACGGGACGAGGTTCTCGTCCCCCTCCTGCCAGCCGCATGCGCAGAGCCCGCCGCTCTGCAGCGCGTCGAGCACCCGGACGACCTCGCCGATGTTGCGCCCGATGTCGAGGTCGTAGACCGACGACCACCGCACGCGCCCCGAGGGGTCGATGATGAAGGTCCCGCGCAGCGCCACCCCCTGCTCGTCCATCAGGACGCCGAAGTCGCGGGTGAGGCGCTTCGTCACGTCCCCGATGAGCGGGAACTTGAGGTCCTGCAGCCGCCCGTCCGAGCGGATCCACCCGAGGTGGGTGTTCACGGTGTCCGTGGAGGCGCCGATCACGACGGCGTTCCGGTCGTCGAAGTCCGCAACAACTTCGTTGAAGCCGACGATCTCGGTCGGACAGACGAAGGTGAAGTCCTTCGGGTAGAAGAAGAGGACCACCCACTTCCCCTGGTCCAGGTAGTCCTGCAGGGAGATGTCCTTGAACTCGCGCCCCACCAGCGCGGCTGCCGTGAACGCCGGCGCTGTCGTCCCGACCTGGATGCTCATGCTTCGTCTCCGCCCCCCGAAGCTAGACCGCGCGGGTGGGCGGGCAAGCGCGAGCGGGGTCGGGACGTGGTCGTCAGTGAACTTTGTTTTCCTTCATGGATGATCCTCTTTCTCCTCCATTCAGGCTGCCTCATCAACCAGTCCCTCTATGACCGGCGCTATGAGGAGCTGACGGCGGGGGAGGATGACTCGGCCGCGCCCGACGACACGGCGTGCACGCCGATCTCCGTCTGGGTGGATGTGGACGGGGACGGCTGGGGCAGCCCCGACTACCCGGACTCCCGGTGCGGCGATCTCACGGGGTGGGCCATGCGCGACGGAGACTGTGTCGACACGGACCCCGCCGTGAACCCGGGCGCGGTCGAGGTGTGCGACCTCGGGATCGACCAGGATTGTGATGGGCGTCTTTCGGAGTGCCGGTTGGAGGGGGACATCGACGTGGGGGACGCGGATGTGACCTTGTTCGGGGCGGTGCGGGATGACTTCGGATTTCCCTCGAAGGTCGGGGATCTCGACGGGGATGGACACGACGACCTCGCGATCGCCGACTCGACCGGCCTTCACCTCGTCGCGGCCCCCGGAGATGGCGAGTGGGACATCGCGGATGTGGCGTTCCTCACGGTCGCGCCGGACGCGATGTCGCCTCGGTACCTGCATGCCGTGGGCGCGGACCTCGATGGGGACGGGCTCCGCGATGTTGCCGTCTCCGCCTTTGCCGAAGGCTTCGAGTCTTCGGCCGTGCTCGTGTTTCAGGGCGGCGTGACCGGCAGCACTACCTCGGGGGATGCCTGGATTGCTTGGGAGGGCGTTTCCTGGTTGGCGCTCGGCTTCAGCCTCGCCGCGGTGGACGACATGGACGGGGACGGACTTCAGGAGCTCCTGCTCGGCAATGTGGCGTTGGAGGACGGCGCGAGCTCGGTCAGGGTGCACCAGCCGGGCACCTTCGAAACCATGGACGACTCTCTCGTATCCATCGAAGGTCCCCTCGACTCACGCTTCGGCTGGGCCGTCGCGGCCGGCGACATCGACGGCGATCGTTTCCCCGATCTCGTGGTCACCTCTCCCTCCGAGCTCGCCGGAGAGGCCTACGTCTACTACGGCCCGCTCAGTGGCGGCGGGCTCACCGTCGCCGACGCCGATGTGGTGATCACTGGCACGGAGGGGGCGCTTCTCGGCTACTCGAGCCTCTTCGACCCGATCCTCGACGTGGACGAGGACGGGAACGGCGATCTGGTGGTCGGAGCACCCGGGCTGTCCACGGCCTACCTGTACAGGGGCCCCCTGTCGTCCTCGCTCACGCTTGCGGACGCGGACGCGAGCTTCATCGGGAGCGACGCACTCGGCTCGATGATCTCAACCGGGGATGTGGACGGGGACGGGCGTGACGACATTGTCTTCGGCTTGCCCGAGGCGCTGGACGGGCACGGCGTCCTGATGTTCTACGGCCCCACGGACGGCGCCCATGATGTCACCTCAGCCGACGTTCGAACGCACTCGGACGCAGGCGAGACCTTCGGCATGTCGCCGGGCGACCTCGACGGTGACGGACGCGACGAGGTGCTCGCGGCCCAGACCCGCGTCAGCAACACCCACCTGTTCCACGGACGGGGTGACTGACTACAAGCACTTCTGGGTGTAGCTGGACGTCTCTTCTTCACAGCCCAGGAACCCCGCGTCGCAGCCGGTGACGTAGTTGCCCGCCGATCCGCAGGAACGTACGCTCCCGCTCCAGCCGTTCTCCGAGGTGAGGCAGACCCAGACCGCCCCGGAGCAACGTCCGACGCTCTCCCAGTACTTCGTCTGCACGCCGTTGCAGTTGTAGTCGTAGTTGCCGTCCCCACGCGACGTGCTGTAGTACGTGGAGGCCGCCGGGCTCGCCAACGCGTTGTAGTCGTAGCAATCCGTATTGCTCGCCGCCGTGTAGTACCCGTCGTAGCTGCACAAGCACCGACCCGCGTCGTCGTCGTCCCCGTACCCGTCCCCGTCG
>JAKFCH010000359.1:0-24053 GCA_036676765.1 Deltaproteobacteria bacterium | reverse complement strand
TCACGCGACTCCGCCGAGTCGACCGCGCCCGGGGTGCCCGCGGGGACCCTCGCCGCCGCCCCGGCCTCCGCCGATCCGCCCCGCGGCCCGCTGGCCGATTCCCTCCCGCGCCCCGCCGCGGCGGCCCCGCCCGCGGCCCGCGCGCCCGAGGTCCTCGCGCCCCCCTCGACCCCCTCGACCCCCTCGTCCCCCCCGCCCCACCCCACGCCGCGCGCGGTGCCCGTCGAAGTCGACGAGTTCGACGCGCCCGCGCCGTCCGGCCGGCGGTGGGTCCTCCCGCTCATCGGGGTCGTGGGGCTGCTCGGGCTCCTCCTCGTCGGCGCGCTCGCCGTCGTGAGCGGCATGCTGCTAAACGGGAGCGGTGGCGCCGACGTCGTGGCCCTGCCCGCGCCGGGGACGGCGGCGCCCGCTGCCCCGACGAGCGCCGCTGCGAAGAGCGCCGCGGAGACCATGGCGGGGGCCTCCGCGCCCACGGCCGCCGTGGTGGGCGGGATCACGTTCGTCTCGCGCGCGCCGGACACCGCGAAGATCATCGTCACCTGCGACGGCGTCGAGGTCGTCGGCGCGGAGAGCGTGACGCTGGCGGCGCCCACGGCCACCACCTGCGCGGTGAAGGTGATGCTCAAGGACCGCACCCGGCTCCACGGCGAGGTGTCGGGCGCCACCGAGGGCACCTACACGTGCTTCGAGGGTGGGATCAAGGACTGTGTGCGCTGATGGCGAGGGCGCGCGAGGTCGTCATCACCGCGGTCGGCCTGCGCTGCGCCGCGGGCTCCGTCCCGGCGCTGCCGGACCGCTCGTGGGGCCGCGCCGATCTCGACGGGGAGGCCCTCGGCGTGCCCCTCGTCGCGCGGGTCGACGGCGTGCCGGAGCACCCGGACTTCCCCGACGATCGCAAGGGCGCGCTCGCCTGGGCGGCCGCCGCCGACGCGATGCAGGGCGCCCCGGAGGGGGGGCGCCGGGGCGTGTGGCTCGGCACCGGACTCTCGAGCCTCACCCCCGACGAGCTCGTGCGCGACCTCTTCCCGCACCTCCGCGACGGCCGCTTCGACCGCGCCTCGCTCGCGCGCGACCTCGATCCGGGCCACCCCGCGCCCCGTCGGCACCTCCCCGAGCGGGTCACCCGCGTGATCGCCGAGGCCTACGGGGCGACCACCGCCGAGACCAGCTTCTCCGCCTGCGCCGCCGCCGCGATGTCCATCGCCGAGGCCGCGCGGGCGGTCGCGCGGGGGGAGGTCGACATGGCGCTCGCGGGCGGCCACGACGCGATGATCCACCCCATCGGGCTGCTGTCCTTCGTGGTGCTCGGCGCGCTCTCCACCACCGTGGCGCGCCCGTTCGATCGGCGCCGTGACGGCTTCCTCATCGGGGAGGGGGCCGCGGTGTTCCGGCTCGAGGCCGAGGCCGACGCGAAGGCGCGCGGCGCGCCGATCCTCGCCCGGTGGCTCGGCGCCGGCACGAGCGTGGACGCCCACAACGTCACCGCGCCGCACCCGGAGGGCCACGGCGCCGCGTTGGCGATGTCCCGCGCGCTCCGGGACGCCGGGCTCACCCCCGCGGACATCGACTACGTCAACGCGCACGGCACGGGCACGCCCGTGGGCGATCGCGCCGAGTCGCTCGCCATCCGGAAGGTGCTGGGCGACGTGCCCGTCAGCTCCTTCAAGGGCGCGGTCGGCCACACCGTTGCCGCCGCCGGTGCCGTCGAGCTCGCGCTCTGCCTCGCCTGCTTCCGCGACGGCCTGCTCCCCGGGACCGTCGGCCTCGAGGAGCCCGATCCCGACTGCCCGGCGAACGTGCTGGTCGCGAACGTCCGCAAGCGCCCGCGGGTGATCCTCTCGAATTCGTTCGGGTTCGGCGGACAGAACTGCGCGGTGGTGGTCGGAGCGCCCTGACTTCGCGCCGGCGCGGGGCCGTCCGCGCTACACTCGCGCCCCTTTCCCCGTGGGAGCCCATGCCGCAGGAGCCGTCGTCCATCGAGAGCAGGCGCGTCGCCTTCGTCTTCCCGGGGCAGGGGAGCCAGTCCGTCGGGATGGATGCCGGGCTCGACCCCGCCACGTTCGCCGAGGCGGACGAGGCCCTCGGCTACGCCCTCTCCGCGATCGTCCGCGACGGGCCCGTCGAGCGGCTCGCCCAGACCGAGATCACCCAGCCGGCGCTCCTCGCCACCTCCATCGCGATGGCACGTGCGCTCTGGAAGGCGCGCCCCGACCTCGAGCCGGTGTGCGCCGCGGGGCACTCGCTCGGCGAGTACGGCGCGCTCGTGGTCGCCGGCGTGCTCGACTTCGGCGACGCCCTGCGGCTCGTCCGGCTGCGGGGCCGCGCGATGCAGGCGGCGGTCCCGCTCGGGGTCGGGGGCATGGCCGCGATCATGGGGCTCGAGACCGAGGAGGTGCGCGCCCTCTGCGAGGCGCACGCCGAGGGCGAGATCGTCGAGCTCGCCGGCCACAACTGCCCCGGCCAGACGGTCATCGCGGGGCACGTGGCCGCCGTCGACCGCGTGTGCGCGGCCGTGGGCTCCGGCGCGCGCCGCCTCACGGTGAGCGCCCCGTTCCACTGCTCCCTGCTCGCCCCCGCCGCCGAGGCCCTCCGGGTGGCCCTCGCGTCGGTGACCTTGCACCCGCCCCGGTTCCCCGTCGTGCAGAACGCCTACGCGGATGTCGCCCCCGACGTTGCCGGGCTCCGCGGGCGCCTCGTGGAGCAGGTCGTCAAGCCGGTGCGGTGGGTCGAGTGTGTCCACCAGCTCCGGGCCCTCGGCGCGGTGCGTGCCGTCGAGCTCGGCCCCGGCAAGACCCTCGCCGGCCTCGGCCGACGCATCGATCGTTCTTTTCCGGTCGCCGCCTTCGCGGACACCCTCGGAGGCTCTGTATGAGGCCCGTCTCGCTCGTCGCCGCCTCGCTCTTCTGCCCCGCCGGCATCGGCTCGGGCGGCATGGGCCCCGCCGCCCCCGGCCCGGTGCCGGGGTTCGCGCCCCACGTCCACGGCGTGCCCCGCAAGCACCTCAAGACGATGACGCGGGCGGTGCAGCTCGGGGTCGCCGCGGTGTACTCGGCGCTGGAGGACTGGCCCACGTGGCGGACCGTGCCGCCCGACCGCCGCGGGCTCTACGTCGGCGCCTCGCCCCAGCAGGGGGACGCCGAGGACATCGCCCCCGCGCTCGCCGCGACGGGCGCGCCGTTTTCGCTCGGGGGGTTCGCCGAGCGCGGCGTGCCGCTCATCCCGCCGCTGTGGCTGGTGAAGGGCCTTTCCAACAACATCCTCGGGTACGCGTCGGCGCAGTTCGACTTCCAGGGCGACAACGGGAACTGGTGTGACGGCCGCCTCGGCGGCTCCATCGCGCTCAACAACGCGGTGCACGCGGTGGCGGAGGGGCGGGTGGATCTCGCGGTGGCGGGCGGCGCGGACGCCTTCCTCGGCGCGGAGGCGCTCCTGGGCGACCGGTGCGCGGAGGGCGCGGCGTTCCTCGTGCTCGTCGCGGGCGAGGTCGGGAAGACCCGGGTGGCCGCGGGCCTCCCCTCGGTGGAGGGCGCCGAGAGCGATCTCGGCGAGCTCGGCGCCGCGGCCGTCCCCGTGGCGCTGGTCCGCAATTGGCTGGGCGGGCTCCTCGAGACGCGGGTGGGCGGCATCCACCTTTTCCGGTCCTGAAGCAGCTAGCTCCGCGGTCGGGTCGGGCGCGGGCTCGTCAGGGGATTGTGGGAAAGGGTGACATCGGGGACGGATCGTTCTAGACTCCCCGCGCTCAGGAGCCGACCATGTCCCTTCCCGCCGATGTCGATGAAGCCCTCTTCGTGAAGGTGCGCTCCTGCATCGCCGAGGCGCTCGGACTGGACGCGGACGAGGTGAGCTACCACTCCCGCCTCATCGGCGATCTCGGCGCCGAGTCGCTCGACTTCCTCGACATCGCGTTCCGCCTCGAGCGCGCGTTCGACATCCGCATCCCCCGCGGCGGCATCGAGGCCGCCAGCAAGGAAGGCATGGCGGAGGGCGAGAGCTTCGAGGTCAACGGCGTGCTCACGCCGGCGGCGCTCGAGCGGCTGGCCGCCCACATGCCCGAGGTGCCCCCCGCCGAGTTCCGGCCCGGCCTGAAGGTGTCCGAGGTCTCCTCGCTCATGCGCGTCGGCACCTTCTGCAACGTCGTGGCGGGTCTCCGCGCAGCGAAGGCCTGATCGGGGCGTGGCCCCGACCCCCCGCGTTCCTGGTGCCGGGAGGGCACGCTTCGTCTTCCTCGTGCATCCGTTGGTGCGATCGGCCCGGCGACTCGCGGCGCTCCGCACCGGCCGCGTCCGCCTGCTCGCGACCGACCGCCCCACGATCGACGACATCGCCGTCTACGCGCGGATCGGCTTCGGCGAGGTGGAGGGCGTCGTGGTGGGCCTCCCGCTCCTGCCGGACGAGCTGCTCGCCGACCAGGCGCGGGCGCTGCTCTGGATGGAGCGCGCCGTGCAGATCGCCGCGCCCGTGGGCCACGTCGGCCTCGGCAGCGTGCTCGCCGTCGTCGCGGGGCGGGGCACCGCCCTGGCGGAGGCGTGCGGGCTCCCGGTGACGACGGGAAACGCCGCCACGGCCTGGGCGGCCACGTCCATCACCCGCCGCATCGCCGCGGGGCGCCCCGTCGCCGTGCTCGGTGGGCGCGGGGCCGTCGGCCGCGCGGTCGCGGACGTGCTCGCCGCGGACGGCCTCTCCGTGGCGGTCGATCCCATCGACGTGTCCGCCTACGAGGTGGTCGTGGGCGCGCACACCACGGGGGGCGTGCTCGCGCCCTCGGCGCTCCACCCCCGCGCCACGCTCGTCGACGTGGCGCTCCCCCCCACGCTCTCCGGGCCGCCGCCCGTGGGCGTGACCGTGCTCGCGGGCGAGTCCGTCGCGCTGCCGGAGGGCTGGCGGCGCGACGTGTGGGGGCACCTGTTCCACGTGGTCGCCGGCTACGGCTGGACGGGCGTGTACGCGTGCGTCCTCGAGCCGCTGATCGCGGCGCGGATCGGCCGCGAGACCCCGTTCGCCCAGGGGCGGCGGCTGGATGTGGCCGCGGTGCGCGCATTCGGAGCGGCGGCCGAGCACGCCGGCTTTCACCCCCGGATACGAAGGCTGCACTGAGGGGAACACATGGCGGAACTCTGGCTCGGCACCTCCGAGGGGGCGCCCGTGGCGCTCTCCGCCGACTCGCTCACGACGCACGCGGTGTGCGTCGGCATGACCGGGAGCGGCAAGACCGGGCTCTGCATCGGGCTCCTCGAGGAGGTCGCCAACGCCGGCATCCCGATCATCGCCATCGATCCGAAGGGGGATCTCACCAACCTCGCGCTGGTCGAGCCCGACGCCGCGGTCGCGACCGCGTGGCGCGCCGGTCAGGCGAAGTGGGGCATCGGTCCCGACGAGGTGAAGCGGTGGGCCGCCAACGTGGACGTGCGCATCTGGACCCCCGGCTCGGACGCCGGGCTCGGCGTGAACGTGCTCGCCGCGCTCCGGCGCCCCGCGGGCGCGATGGACGACGAGACCCGGCGTGAGCTCGTCATCGGCTCGGTGAGCGCGCTGCTGGGCCTCGTGGGGGAGCCCGCGGATCCGGTCCGGAGCCCCGCGCACATCGTGCTCTCCCGGATCCTCGAGGAGGCGTGGGCCCGGGGGGACGACCCCGATCTGGAGGCGCTCCTCGGCGCGCTGGTCGACCCCCCGTTCGGGAAGGTGGGCGTGTTCCCCACCGACAAGTTCTTTCCCCCCGCCGATCGCCTCGCCCTCGCCATGCGCCTCAACGCGCTGCTCGCGAGCCCCGCGTTCGCCGCGTGGGCCACTGGCGAGACCCTCGACGTGGCCGCGCTCCTCGCGCCCGTGGACGGGCGGGTGCCGGTCCACGTGTTCACGCTGGCCCACCTCTCCGAGCCCGAGCGCCACTTCTTCGTCGGCATCCTCCTCGATCGCATCGCGGCGTGGACGCGGGGCCTCGGCGGATCCAGCACGCTGCGCGCGCTCGTCTTCTTCGACGAGATCTGGGGCTACCTGCCGCCGCACCCGAAGGACCCCCCGGCCAAGCGCCCGCTGCTCGCGCTGCTGAAGCAGGCCCGGTCGGTCGGCGTCGGCACCGTGCTCGCGACGCAGAACCCCGTGGACCTCGACTACAAGGCCCTCTCCAACGCGGGCACCTGGTTCGTGGGCCGGCTCCAGACGAAGAACGACCGCGATCGCGTGGCGGACGGCCTCACCGGCGCGGGGATGGAGCGCGCGGACGCCGAGGCCCTGCTCGACCAGGCCGCGCCCCGCCGCTTCGTGCTCCAACAGGCGGGGAAGCCCCCGCGCGTCTTCGACACCCGGTGGACGCGGGTGTGGCTCGCCGGCCCGCTCACGCGGCCCCAGATCCGCGCGCTGGGCCCCGCGCGGAGCCCACGGTGGGCCGCCCCCGACTCCGAGCGGCGGGCGCGCGCTTCGACCGGCACGACCGACGCCGCCGCGCCGGACGGGCGGGGCGCCCGCTCCCCGCGACCACGCTGGAACGGCGCCCAATTCACCCTGGACCCGAGCGCGGTGTTCTCCGCCCGGATGGAGGGGGCGTTCACCCCGTGGGCCGAGCCGCACGCCGCGACCCGGCACTTCCGGCCCGCCCTGCTCGTCCAGCTCCGGATCCGCTTCGACGAGGAGCGCGCCGGCTACGTCGACGAGCGCGAGGAGAGCCGGGTGTTCTTCCCGCTCGAGGACACGCTGCCGTTCGCGCCGCTGGTCCTGCCCATCGGGGAGGCCGACCTGCTGCCCCCCGGTGACGACGCCGATGCCACCTACGACCCGCTGCCCGACTGGATGGACGAGCCGGCCGAGCTCGACGCGCTCGTGAAGGGCGTCGTCGCGGGCGTGATCGCCGACGAGACGCGGGGGATGTGGACCAACCCGACGCTGAAGCTCCACGGCCTCCCGGGGGAGACGCGCGAGGCCTTCGACGCGCGGTGCACCGCCGCGGTCGACGCCCGCGTGGACGAGGACGTGGCGGCGCTGCGCACGAGCTTCGAGCGCAAGGCCGACGCCATCGAGGAGCGCATCCGTCGACTCGACGACAAGCGCGCACGGGAGGCAACCGCGCACGCGGGGCGGCAGACCGAGGAGTGGATGAACGTCGGCGAGACCGTCCTCTCCTTCTTCACCGGCCGGAAGAAGAGCCTCACGACCGTCGCGACGCGCCGCCGCCAGGTGACCCAGGCCGCCCAGCGGGTCGAGTCGGCGGACGCGGATCTCGCCGCCGCGCGCGAGGCCGCCTTCGTCCTGGAGCAGGAGCTCGAAGCGAAGATTGCGGCGCTGCGCGAGCGCGAGGCCCGCGCCCTCGGCGCCACGGTGGAGCGGGAGATCAAGCTCGAGCGGGACGACGTGCGAGTAATCCGAAGCGGGCTCCTCTGGGTGCCCGTGGGGCGCCGGCTGTAGGTCAGCCGCGGCAGATTGTCGGAAGGCGCGTCCGGCGGGCGCCGCGGAGTGCACGAGGGAGCTTTCGCCCGGGCCCGCGCCGTGTGACACTCCTGTGCATGTACGTCTGTCCTCGGACCGGGGGTCCGCTCAAGGACTGGCATTCCGTCAGCGGGCACGTCACCTACCCGATGCTCGACGGCGTGCCTGTTCTCTTGACCGATCCAGTCGCCCTCCTCTCCTCTCAACCACCCCGCTCGGCCGCGGCCGCCGATCCGTCGGGCTGTGGCCTGCCCGACGCGGTCACCCCGCACCTGCCGCCGTCCCTGTTCGGGGCGCCGGCCGGCTTTGGGCAGTGGCTGACCAGCCTCGGTGACGCGGCGCCGGACGCGATCGCCGCGGGCTTCGCCACCCGCCACGCCCCGACCGGGCCCGCCCTGGACGTGGGGTGCGGCGTCGGCGCGATGGCGCGGCGCATGGTCGCCGCGGGGCGCCCCACCTGGGCGTTCGATCACTCGGCGGACGCCGTGCTCCTCGCGCGGGGCCTCCTGTGCGGCACGCTCCAGCAGACCGTGATCCCCACGACGCGCCGTGGGCTCCGCCGCGTGAAGGTGCCGTTCAAGCCCATCACGGCGGGCCTCGAATTCTGCATCGCGGACGCCACCCGGCCTCCGTTCGCGCCCGACACGTTCGCCTGGATCCACCTGGGCGACGTGCTGGACGAGCTCGGGGACGAGATCGCCGACGTCCTCGTGGCCTGCGAGGGCATCCTCAAGAAGGGCGGCGTGATCACGCTCACGACGGCCTACGCCGCGCCGGCGAGCCCGAGCGAGACCGCGACGGCCCCCGAGGAGGAGCTCCTGGAGGCGCTGGAGGGGCTCGGCCTCAGCGTCATCGACCAGCAGGACCGTGTCCCGCAGGTGCTCCGCGACTACGACCGCGGCTACCGGGTCCGCTTCATGCACGTCATCGCCGCCCGAAAGAAGTGAACGAGGCCGTCCCCGTCGCGGGGCCCGCGGCCGCGCGTCGGCGGCCGTGGATCGTGTTCGGCCTCGAAGACGGGCTCCTCGACACGCGCGCCGGGCGGCTCGCGGTGATCCACGCGCTCTCCGGGGCGACCGCCGCGGATGTCGCGCTGTTCGAGGCCACCGGCGAGTTCGACGATCCGTGGGTGATCGCGCGGGCGGCGTGCGCGTGGGTGCGCGCCGGGCGGCCGAAGCCGCTCCCCGCCGGGGGATGGCGCGTGGTGGTGAACCACTGCGGCGGCGATCCCGGGGATCTCATCGGCCGCGCCGCCACGTTGTGGGAGTTGCGCGGGTGGAAGGCCGAGGCCCCCCGGGTCGACGCGCCCCGCCTCGTGCGCCTGGCCGAGCTCGCGAACCTCGCGGTGGTCACCAGCCGGGACCGCGAGGGGCTCGCGCGCGCCGAGTCGGTCCTCGGCTACCACTTCGAGGCCGCCACCACCCGCGAGGATGGGCTCCGGCCCGATCCCCGGGTGGCCCTCCGCCACGCGTCCACCGGGCACTACGTGGGCGTCGGCCCCGAGGACCGTGCCACCGCCGAGGCCGCGCGGTTCGTGTTCCACGACGCCGGCGCGGGCCTCCTCCCCGTGGTGGACCGCATGATCCGGAAGCTCGCGCCGCCGGAGCCGCTGCCCGAGGAGGCGCGGCCCGAGGAGGCGCGGCCGGAGCCGGCGGGGCCGGACGAGCGGGTACCGGAGGTGCCCCGGCCCAAGGCACCCGTCATTCGGGTGCGAGCGTGACCGTCTCCACCGTGCGCGCGTCGACCTCGGCGCGTCGGAACGCGAACGCGTCGTAGACACCCTCGCGCCAGAGCGTGGTGTCGCCGTCGTTGCCGAAGGGGACGTTGAACATCGTCTCCGGCACGCCGTCCTCGCCGAAGCTGGTCACCGAGCGGAAGATCGGGCCCTCGTCCCCGTCACACGTGGCGGCGGGATCGCCGCTCTCGGCCCAGAACCCGCAGGGCGAGACGTTCGGGGTGGACTCGTCCCCGTCGGCGGCGAGGTACGCGGTCTCGCCCCAGGTGGGGTGCACCTTCACGCGGTGCATGTCCTCCCAGGACCAGGTGGACTGCCCCGTCGCGGCGGCCCGCTCGGCGGACCAAGCGAGGGCGTCGTCCAGCGAGGCGAGCAGATCGTAGTCCCCGCGGCCGTCGAGCACCGACTCGATCCCGAGCTGGTGGACGAGCAGGTTGACCTTGGCGATGGTGACCGGCGAGGAGCTCTCCACCGGCTGGAAGAGGAGCGAGAGATCGCCGCCGAGGGTGCGCTCCGACGCGAACCCCTGCCACGCGCGGAAGAGCGCGGCCTCCTCGGAGGTGGCCACCATGCGGCGATCCCAGGTGGAGAGGCGCGCGACGGCGTCCAGCAGATCGTCCCGGCCGCGGAAGGAGGCGAGCGCCTCGTCGGTGTCGATGCGGGCGGCGGCGTCGGTCAGGAAGGGCACGAGGGTGGCGGCGAGGCTGCTGTGGGTGTCGAGCTGGAGCGCCATCATGTCGGCCGAGGTGGCCGGGCCCGCGGCGAGGACCCGCTCGAGCTCCGTGGAGATGCGCTCGGCGCGGAAGCCGGGGGAGAAGAAGCTGCCGTAGTAGAACGTGTCGTTGAGCGGATCGTTGTCCGCGGTGTGGCCCCACGGATCGTTGTTCGCGCTCACGAGGAAGGGCTGGGTGCCGTCGAGGTGCGGCAGGTGGTCCGCCGACAGGTAGGTGCCGGTCCAGAGCGTGCCGGCGTCGGACGCGTCGAGCACCTGGTTGGCCGCCGGGCGCGTGGCGACGGGGCCGCGGTCCGGGATGAGCCCGTGGGTGTGGTAGCGGATGCCCTCGGCGGTCGCGCCCATCCAGTTGTGCATGCCGACGCGCTGGTGGTCGATGGCGGCCTCGAAGCCGTCGAGGGTCGAGGCGCGGTTCAGGTCGAAGTAGATCAGCACCTCGTTCGTGGGGCTGAACCCGACCCAGCTCACGAGCACCGAGCCGCCGGCGAACAGGTTCTTCGGCACGGGGAGGAGCGCGTCGGGGAGGACGACGCCGTAGCCCTCGACTTCCTGGAAGGTGAGCGCGCGCTCCTCGATGCTGCCGTCGGCGAGCTTGACCCGGATCACCTCGTCCCGCTCCGACACGGGCACGGCGGTGCCGCCCATGTCCGCGACCAGGCCCCCCCCGGCGACTTCGGTGATCGCGACGTCGTAGAGGTCGGTCTGGTCGGGGAAGTTGGTGGTGGCCGCCCACGCGAGCGAGGCGTTGTGACCGAGCTGCACCCCGGGGATGCCGACGAAGGAGAAGCCCGCCACGTCGAAGGCGCCGCCGGCGTCCGCCGAGTTCATGTGCTGGAGGTAGAGCGTGTTCGGGTCGTGGAAGCTCGAGTGGGGGTCGTTCGCGAGCAGCGGGCGGCCGTTGTCGGTGTACGCGGCGTTCACCGCCCAGTTGTTGCTGCCCTCACCGGGGTAGGTGTAGGCGCGGATGGCCTGCACGCCGTCGAGGAACGCGGTGGCCTCCTCTGGGGTCCAGGTCAGCGGCGCGGGGGTCGCGGGGGCGGGGCGCGAGGCGCCGGTCGGGGCGGTCGCCGCGGCGATGAAGCGCTCGGGGCCGGGCGAGAACACCGGCAGATCCGCGTAGTTGGAGGAGAGGCGGGTCATCAGCGAGTAGAGGATGTCGTACTCGATGGTGCTGGAGTACCCGAGGTTGATGCGCTGGCCGATGCGGACGATGTCGGCGACCTCCATCGGCTCGGGGAGGTAGTCGAGCTCCGCGGGGCCGAATCCCCAGGGCAACGGCGCATCCCCCGCGCGCACCTCGGCGATCCGCGCGTTCACGCCGCTCACGTAGGCGACCATCAGCGCGTAGTCCTCGGGGCGGTCCTCCGCGACCCAGGCGAGGCTGTCGCACGCGTAGCGGCCGAAGTCGAAGGTGCGCGCGGTGATGTCGTCGGAGACGGAGTCCTCGCCCCGCACCTCGGAGAGCGTGCCGCGGGCGGCGCGCACGAAGGTGTCGAGCTCGAAGAGGCGGTCGATCGCGGCCTGGTACCCGGACGCCCAGAACAGGTCGGCGTCGTTCTGGGCGTAGAGGTGGGGGATGCCGCGGTCGTCCCGGAGGATGTCGACGGGCGCGGTGAGGGCGTAGGCGGCGGGGTGATCGGCGAGATCACACGCGGCGTCGACCGGCGGGAGCGTGGCCTTGTCGTCGGGCCCGGTGCACGCGGCGAGCAGGAGCAGGAGGATCGACGAACGCATGGGGATCCCGGGGTGAGCGGCCCACGGGCGGTCGGAGCGGCTCGCGGGCAGCCGCCTACCGGACGAGGGGCGCCCTACCTAATCACCGGCGCGGCCGGACGCGCCCGGGAATGGGGGTGCATTGCCGAGCTTCAGAGGTGTCGCGCGAGCAGCTCGTCGGTCACGCGCGCGGGGTTGCCGGTCCACACGACGCGGCCCTCCTTTACCAGGGCGGCGGACACGGGCGACGAGCGGCGCCAGGCCTCGGCGGTCCGGCCGTTCGAATCGAGGGCCACCGGGAAGGTGACGGCCTCGGTGCGGAGCCAGGCGGTGACGGCCTCGCGGGACGTGGAGGGGGAGGCGAGGCCGACGACGTGGAGGCCGCGGGACCTCGCGCGCCGCCACAACGCCTCGGCCGCTCCGACGGCGGGCGGCGCGTCGGGCGCCTCGGTGGCGAAGAAGACGACGAGGGTGGCCTTGCCGGAGGTGAGATCGCCGCGGCCCTGGATCCAGGCGTCGACCGTCAGGGCCGGGGCGGGGCCGCCGAGGAGCGAGAGCTCGGCCTGGAGGAGCCGGGCGCGGGCGGCGGTGGCGGCGGGGTCGGGCGCGGCTTCGGGGACGGGGTCGGGGTCGGCCTCGGCGGGCTCGGGGGCCGGCTCTGGCGCGGCGGTCGGCGGGGCGGGCGCGGTCGGGACGGTGGGGACGGGCTCGGTCGCCGGCGGCTTGGCCGGCAACTCGGCGGGTGGTTCGGTGGGAGAGCAGCCGGACACCAGCGCGAGGAGCGCCAGGAGCGTCGTCGGGCGCGGGATCATTGGCCGCACAGCGGGGCGTCGTCCGCCGTCCAGAGGTTGTGGTAGCTCGCGCGCATCGCGGGTAGGCAGGCGGCGCCTTGCCGTCCGAGCACGTTGCGCCCCACGCACGACTGCCAGTCCGACCAGCGGTCCCCCGCCTGCCAGCCCGGCACGTCGAGCCACGCCACCCCGCGCGGATCGCAGGTGATGGCGACCTCGTGGAGCGCGTGGCGGAAACACTGGGTGCCGAAGTCCGCGCTCGATCCGCAGAGCGAGTAGGCGAGCGCGACGCCCCGGCGTGCATCTCCCGCGGTCCAGCGCGGCGCCGCCTCCGCGAGCTGGAAGTAGCAGTCGGTCCGCGCCGTCGGGCCGGTGAGCGAGTCGCAGTGGGCGCGGCACGCCTCGAAGGTGGCGGTCTCGGCCTGGCAGGCGGCGAGCCAGCGCTGATGGGTGTCGCGCTCGTCGGCCGCGGCGGTGGTGGCCGCGGGGGTGGCGCCGCCGCCCGAGCAGGCGAGGAGGCCCGTGAGGGCGATCAGGACAGGCAGGGGAGGCGAGGGCATCAACCGGCCGCGGTCTCGGCGATGCGCTGGAGGAACATGCGTTCGAGCCCCTCGGCGCCGAGGTCGGCCATCTGCTCGTCCGCGACGACGCGCCCGTGCGCGAGCATGACGACGCGCCCCGCGACCCGCTCCACCGTTTCGAGGATGTGTGTCGAGAGCAGGACGGTGAGGCCGTCGTCACAGAGGGCGCGGAGCGCGCTCTTCACCCGCGCGGCGCTCGGGGGGTCGAGGCCGTTGAGGGCCTCGTCGAGGACGATCACCGGCGGGCGGGACACCACCGCGGCGGCGAGCGCCGTCTTGCGACGCATGCCCTGCGAGTACTCGCGGATGAGCCGGTCGGCGTCGGCCCCGAGGCCGGTGAGCTCGAGGGCGGCGTCGATGTCGCCGCCGCCGCGCACGCTCACGACGAACTCGAGGAACTCGCGGGCGGTGAGGTAGTCGTAGAGCGTGGGCTCCTCGGGGACGTAGCCGAGCTTGCGGCGGGCGCCCGCGGGGTCGGCGCGCACGTCGATGCCGCCCACCCGGACGACGCCCTCCGTCGGGAGGAGCTGGCCGGCGAGCATCTTGAGCACCGTGGACTTGCCGGCCCCGTTGTGGCCGATGAGCCCCACGAGCTCGCCGGGGCCGACGGTGAGATCGATGCGGTCCACCGCGACGGCGCGCCCGTAGACCTTGCGCACGCCGCGCAGCTCGATCACGTCCTGCCGTTCGGTCACGTCACGCCTCCCACCGCCCACAGGAGCAACGCCGCCGGAAGGTAGACGAGGGCCCCCTTCGCCCGTAGCGCGCTGCCCGACCACGCGGCCACCCCGGCGAGTAGGAGCGCCACCAGCTCCAGGCGGAGCAACACGCCGAACGCCGGGGCGCCCTGGCGGATGAGCAACGTCGCGGTCCCGACGGCGACGACCACCTGCATGGCCGCGAACACCGCGGCGGCGCGGGCCGGGATCCGCCCCCGGACGGGGAGGAAGGCGTCGAGCCAGGCGGGATCGGTGGCGCCGAGCCGCACGCCCACGTACCCGAGGGCGGCGAGGGCGGCGGCGCCGATCTGGGCGAGGCGGGCGGGGCCGTCCGCCGCCTCGGTCCAGCCCGCGATGCCCGCGAGGAGCGCGAGGCCCCACGACGCGGTGACCCAGCTGCGATGCGACCGCCAGAGGTGACGGAGCTCCTTGCGCAGCGCGAGGCGGATCGGCGCGGGGGCGAGGCGCACGGTCCATTCGAGGTAGACGGCGCGGGCGTCCTCGGACTCCTCAGCGTGGGCCCAGGCGGCCTCGATCTCGCCGAGCACGGCGCCGATGCCGGACATGGCGGGCGCCGAGCGCACGGCCAGCACGAGGCCGAGGGCCGCCACGACGAACGGCGCGAGGAGGCCGGCGAGGCCGCGGGGATCCCCGACGAGGAGCGCCCCCGCGCCCCAGGCGGCGGCGACGGTGGCGGTGCCGGAGAGGGCGAGCGCCACGCCCGGCGCGTAGACGAGGGCCGCCTGGAGCCGGGGGTTCGGGCCGCGGATGGCGTCGAAGAGGCCCGCGAGCGAGGGGCGCGCCGCCAGCCCGGGTGCGGCGAGGTTGACCCCGAGGCCGGCGCCGAGCCCGGCGGTCCAGGCGCCGAGGAGCGCGACGGCGCCGAGCAGGAACGCGCGGCGGCCGTCGGCTTCGGGGTGCAAGAGCGTGGGCACCAGGAATACCAGCGCCACGACCACCCACGGCAGGCGATCCCGGACGAGCCCCTCGAGGCGCGCGGCGAGCCAGGGCCCCGGGAGGAGGGGATGGATGTCGACGACCCCGCGGTCCGGGCCGCGGACCAGGGCGTCGTAGGTGGTCAGCGAGAGGAGCGCCGCCACCACGATCCCCACGCGCGCGACGATCCCGGTGAACCCGGCCGCCCAGGCCCGCTCCCCGCCGGAGAGGAGGGTCGCGTAGAGGTCGCGCGCGAGCCACACCGCCGCGATCGCGCCGAGGAGCGGCGCGAGGGCGGCGAGCCGCGCGAGCGGTCCTTCGATGCGACGACGGGCGCGCCGTTGTCGGCGATCCGCGAGGCGGTACGGGTTCGTGCGCACGCCGCGGCCCTTATCGTGTCCATACGTTCGACGACGGATGGGAATGCCGCGGGGGGTGGCCCGGTTTGACATTCAGTCCACCTCGTCTACAGTGAACGCGCTCTCGCGCACGAAGGGCTGTTTCCTCGTGTCCGCGCGCGCCACTCCCTGGAGTTCCCGTGCGTCACGCCGCCATGTTGTTGCTCCTCGCGTTGGGTTCGGGTTCGGCCTTCGCCGCGGACGCTCCCGCGGAGGTCGACGCCGTCGCCCTTGCGGCCGACGACGATGACGATCTCTTCAAGGAGACCGGGGAGACCAAGGGGAACAACGCCGATGTCCCGGACGCGACCTCGTTCAGGGACGAGGACGACATGGACATCCCCACCTTCACCTCGCCGAGCAAACAAGCGGCCGACAAGGAGAAGGACCTCTCCGCGTTCGTCGACCCCCGCTCCACCGTCGGCTCGAGCACCAAGATGCCGCTCGACGTGGTCGGGAAGGACGTGCTGGGCGACAACTGGTCGCCGCAGGTCGTCGTGGCCGACGGGGACGCCGTGGTGATCGAGATCCCCGTCCTCTACGCGCGCAACCGCGGCGAGTTCGACGGCGTGGCCTACTGGCTCGTCGCGGAGTCGTTCGCCGACGGCAAGAAGGTCGCGGAGTCGCGCATCCAGATCACGCGCGATGCCATCGCCGACAAGGGGCCGTCCGTGCAGTTCTTCCGCATGTTCACCCCCGTCCCGGCGGCGTCGGGCGTGATCGTGGTGAACGTGAGCAAGGCGACCTCGGCGGCGTCGAAGCCGACGTTGTTGTTCACGCGGTCGGTGGCGTACAAGCTCTAGGGGGTTGGGGCTGGGCCCCCCGCGCTACCCCGCGATCTCCCCCCGCAACGTGTTCGCGAACGCCCGCGTGATCGAGACGTCCACCCACGTGCCCGTCATCTCGGGATCGCCGGGGAAGTTCACCATCTTGAAGGTGCTCGTGCGGCCGCAGACCACGCCCTCGTCGTGGGCGGAGGGGCCCTCGACGAGCACGCGCACGGTCTTGCCGACGAGCGCGGCGTGTGCCTCGAGCTGCAGATCGCGCTGGCGGACCTGGAGGCGCTCGAGGCGGGACTGGGCCACGCCGTCGGGCACGGCGTCGTCCATCAGGCGGAGCGCGGGCGTGCCGGGGCGGGGCGAGAACTTGAAGCTGAACGAGCCCTCGAAGCGGACGGCGTCGACCAGCGACATCGTCTCGTCGAAGTCGGCGTCCTGCTCGCCGGGGAAGCCGACGATGATGTCGGTCGTGAAGTTCATCTCGGGGCGGGCGGCCCGGAGCTTCTCGACGACCTCGAGGTAGCGGGCGCGGGTGTAGAAGCGCTTCATGCGCCGCAACACGCGGTCGGAGCCGCTCTGCACCGGGAGGTGGAGGTGCGAGGCGAGCTTCGGGAGGTCGGCGTAGCAGGCGACGACGTCGTCCCCCATGTCGCGCGGGTGGGACGTGGTGTAGCGGATGACCTGGACGCCCTCGATCGCGTGCACTTCACGCAAGAGTTCGGCGAACGTCGGCATCCCCGGGACCTTCAGGCCGTAGGAGTTGACGTTCTGGCCGATGAGCGTGATCTCGCGGACGCCGCCGGCCACGAGGCCCTCGACCTCGGCCAGGATCTGGTCGGCGGGGCGGCTGATCTCGTCCCCCCGGGTGGATGGCACGATGCAGAAGGTGCACCGGTTGTCGCAGCCCTTCTGGATGGTGACGAACGAGCCGACCTTGCCGGCGGCGTCGGGGTCGAGGTCGGTGATGAACGGGTAGCCGTCCGCGGCGAAGAACTCGGTGTCGAGCACGCGGCGGGTGCGTGCGGTCTCCACCATCTCGCGGACGCGGCTCACGGCGTCGGGGCCGAACACCAGGTCGAGCTGCGGGTACTTCTTGAAGATGCGCCCGCCGTCCATCTGGGCCACGCACCCGGCCACCGCCACGGTCACCGGGCGAACCTGCTTCTGCGGGAGGATGCGCCCGAGGAAGGAGTGGAGCTTCTGCTCGGGCTTCTCCCGGATGGAGCAGGTGTTCACGATGACGAGGTCGGCGTCGTCCATGTCGTCGGTCGAGACGAAGCCGGCGGGCGCGAGCATGGCGCGCATCTTCCCGCTGTCGTAGTCGTTCATCTGACAGCCGAAGGTCTTGATGTATACGCGAGGCATGCGCGGCGTCTATCACGTCGCCTCGCCACCCCCGAACCCGCGACGCCCCCGCCCCGCTACCCCTCGGCGCAGAACGCCGAGTTTCCCGACGCGCTCTCGCAGAGGGCGACGGCCCGGTCGACGGGCTGGGCGCTGGTCCGCCCGTAGTCGAGCCACTCCCGCGCGTAGTCCTTCGCGAGGCCGCGGTACCGATCGGAGGCCGCCTGGTTCTCCTCGGAGCGCTCCTCGATGAAGTCGTCCTCGGCGTCGTGCCACATGCGCACGGCGGTCTCCGCGCGGAGGCGGAGGAGGTTGTAGACGCGCGACATGTAGGTCGGACCGTCCCAGACGTGCTTGTTCTCGAGCGCGTAGTCCGCCCAGCGGAGGACCAGCTCGGCGTCCTCGATCTCGCCGCGGGAGAGCACGAGCGCGAACTTGAAGCACAGGTCGGGATCGGAGCGGTCGAAGTCCTCGAGGTGCCGCGCCACGAGGCGGGTCCACTCGGGGAGGTTCCCCTTGGCGTCCGCGTCGATCATCAGCATGCGGGAGAGCTTGTCCTTGGTCGTGAGGAGCTTCTCCTCGACGATGCGGGACTCGAGGCACGCGGTGAGCTCGGGCGTGAGCTCGCCGGTGATCGCGGCG
The DNA here is from genome assembly GCA_036676765.1 of Deltaproteobacteria bacterium. Taxonomy (GTDB): domain Bacteria; phylum Myxococcota_A; class UBA796; order UBA796; family SXON01; genus CAJBVW01. The sequence continues at coordinate 6,266 of JAKFCH010000359.1, read as the reverse complement.
GGCTCGAGCACGAGGAGGTCCTGGCACGCGGCGGTCGGGACCGGCGGCGGCGGCGGCACGACCTTCGCCCGTGTCCGCTTCTTGCGCTTCTTCTTCGCCACCTTGTCGGCGGCGCGCGCGAAGGCGTCGAGGCGGCCCCGGGCCTCCGCGACCTCGGGCACCGCCACGGCCACCTGGGCGCCGTCGACGGTGACGGTCGCGGCGTCGTAGCGCGCGAGGAAGGCCTTCAGGGCCTCGATCGACGTGGGGCTCGCGACGGTCGTGGCGAGCGCCACCTCGGCCCAGTCGGCCTTGGCGATCGCGACGAGCGCGGCCTCGGCCTTGCGCACCCGGCGGGACTTCTCGGCGAGGGCGAGCGCTGCGAGATCCTCCTTGCTCGGGCCGGCCTCGAGGAGCCCGGTGGTGAGCGCCCACGCGGCGACTTCGGCGCGCGTCTCCTTGCCGGGCTTCTGCTCGCCGCCGCCCACTTGCCGGACCACGCGGGCGACGTAGCCCTGGGCCTCCTGGAGGCTCACGACACCGTCCGCGGGGGCGCCGATCTGCCCGTCCGCCCAGCCGCGGAGGGCGCCGACGGCGAAGTAGCTGAACGCGCCGTGCTCGGCCGCGGGGAAGCGGTAGGCGGGCTCCCCGCCGGTCGTGGCGCTCCACACGCTCACCTTGCTGTCGCTCCGCACCGGGAGGGGGGCGACCGCGTCGGGAGGCGGAAACAGCGCCTCGCCGTCGCGACCGACGCCGCCGAAGCCCACGTCGAGCACGACGAGGACCTGGCGGGCCTTCGAGCCCTCGGCGATCGCGAGCAGCTCGTCGAGGGGGAGGGCGGAGGCACCGGGAGAGGCCGAATCGTCGACGTCGGCGCCGAGGAGCACGCGCTTCCCGTCGATGACCGCGCCGTGGCCGGCCCAGTAGATCCACAAGGTCGCGCCGCGCTTCACGTCCTTCGCGGCGCGCTCGAGGGCGGCGCGGGCGGAGTCGGCGGTGGCGTCGTCGACCGAGGTCAGGCGCTTGGGATCGAGGCCGCGGGTCGACAGGAGGTAGGCGTGCATCGCGGCCGCGTCGGCGCGAACGCTCGCGGCGTCGGGGAGCGAGGTGTAGTCCGCGACGCCGATGACGACCCCGGCGTCCTTCTTGCTGCGCGTGCCGGACGCCGCGGGGGCCTCGAGCGAGGGCGGGGTGGCGGCCAGGGCGGCCAACGCGAGTGCGGAGATCATCAAGGGCTGCCGGGCCGGACGGACATGCGCGCGAGCGTACCAGACTTCCGGCCCCCCATGTTATGGCCGCGGGCTTGCTTCGAGGCGCCGCTGCGCTGGTTCCTGGCCCCCGTGATCGCGCTGCCGCTCACCGCGCTCGCCCTGGTCGGATGCGCCCGTCCGGTGACCGCGCCCCTCCCGACGCCCGCCGTGGCCCCGAGCCCGAGCGCGCCCGCCCCTCCCGGGTGGCCCACGACCCGCCGGGTCGACGTGGTGGACACGCTCGGCGGCGAGCCGATCGCGGACCCGTACCGGTGGCTCGAGCGCGAGGACGACGTGGAGGTCCAGGCCTGGATGAAGGCGCAGGACGACCACGCGCGCGCCGTGCTCCGGGGCCTGCCCGGTCGCGACGCGCTGGCCGCCCGGCTCCGCGAGCTCAGCTACGTCGACGCCGTGTCCGCGCCCACGCGCCGGGGCAACCGCCTGTTCTACATGCGGACGCACGCGGACGAGGAGAAGGCCGTCCTCTACTGGCGGGAGGGCGCCGACGGCGCGGAGAAGGTGCTGCTCGACCCGAACACCTGGAGCGCGGACGGCACCGTCTCGCTCGGGGACTGGTCCCCGTCCTGGGACGGCGCGCGCATCGCGTACATGGAGCGCCCGAACGCGGCGGACGAGGCGACGCTCCGGGTCGTCGAGGTCGACACCGGCGTCGTCTCCGCGGTGGATCGCATCCCCGGCGCCAAGTACGCGAGCCCGGACTGGACCCCCGACGGCCGCGGCTTCTACTACGAGTGGCTGCCGACGGATCCGGCCATCCCCGTCGATCTGCGCCCCGGCCACACCGAGATCCGCTACCACGCGCTCGGCGCCGATCCGGCAGGCGACGCCGTGATCCACCCGAGCACGGGCAACCCCGCGACCTTCCTCGGCGCCTGGATGGGCCCGGACGGCCGGTACCTGTTCGTCTCCGTGTCCCGCGGCTGGAACGAGAACGACCTGTACGTGCGCGACCTGAAGGCCGGCGGACGCGTCGAGGCCGGCACCGGGTTCACCCAGCTCGCGAAGGGGGAGGGCGCGATCTACACGGCCACCGCCTGGAAGGACCAGCTCTACATCTGGACCGACGAGGGCGCCTCGCGGGGCCGGGTGTTCCGCACGGCGGCGTCGAAGGCCGGGCGCGCGAGCTGGGTGGAGATCGTGCCCGAGGATCCGACCGCGGCGCTCGAGAGCGTGAGCGTCGTTGGCGGGCACCTCGCGCTCGCCTACCTCCGGGACGCCGCCTCCGAGATCCGCATCACGACGCTCGCCGGCGTGCCCGTGCGCACGATCCCGCTGCCATCCGTCGGCACGGCGTCCGCGCTCTCGGGCCTGCCCGACCAGGACGAGGCCTACTTCCAGTTCAGCTCCTTCACGACGCCGCGGCAGGTCTACCGGGCGTCGGTGAGCAAGGGCACGGTGGAGCTCTGGGCCGAGGTCGACGTCCCCGTCGATCCCTCGCCCTACGTGGCCGAGCAGGTGCGCTACGCGTCGAAGGACGGGACGTCGATCCCGATGTTCGTCGTCCGCCGGCGGGACGCCCCGCGCGACGGCACCAACCCGACCCTGCTCTACGGGTACGGCGGCTTCAGCGTCTCCCTCACGCCGTCGTTCCGGTCGTCGATCTACCCGTGGCTCGAGGCGGGCGGCATCTACGCGGTCGCCAACCTCCGGGGCGGCGGGGAGTACGGCAAGGACTGGCACGACGCCGGGCGCGGCACGAACAAGCAGAACGTCTTCGATGACTTCGTCGCGGCGGGCGAGCACCTCGTGCGCGAAGGGTGGACCCGCCCCGACAAGCTCGCCATCCACGGCGGCAGCAACGGCGGGCTCCTCGTGGGCGCGGCCATGACCCAACGCCCGGATCTCTGGGGCGCCGTCGTGTGCTCGGTGCCGCTCCTCGACATGCTCCGCTACCACCTGTTCGGCAGCGGACGGACGTGGGTGCCCGAGTACGGCAGCGTCGAGGACCCCGCGCAGCTCGCCGCGCTCCGGGCCTACTCGCCCTACCACAACGTCGTGGCGGGGACCGCCTACCCGGCCCTCCTGATGCTCTCCGCCGATCACGACGATCGGGTCGATCCGCTCCACGCCCGCAAGTTCGTGGCCGCGGTCCAGCACGCCACGGGCGGCGCCGGGCGCGCCACCCTGCTCCGGATCGAGCGCAACGCGGGCCACGGCGGCGCCGACCAGGTTTCGAAGTCCGTCGAGGCCAATGCCGACCTGTACGCCTTCCTCCAGGCCGAGCTGGGGATGACGCCCGCGATCGCGCCATGATCCGCCGGTCGTCGACATGAGGCGCGCCGATCTCGTCACCCTCGGCGGGATCGCCGTGGCGTCGGGCCTGCACCTGCGCTTCTGCCTGCTCGACGAGCGCGCGCCCACCGACCTCGGGCACTACTACAACCCGTTCCGGAACCTGCTCGTCGCGTGGCAGCGCAGCGGCGCGATCGACGCGGGCCTCGTCGACACGCCCTACAGCCTCCTGCTGGCGGCGCTGGGCGCGGTCGTGGCACCGAGCGCGGCGTTCATGGAGGTCGTCGACGGCCTCTGGCTCCTCCTCCTGTTCGGCGGCACGGCCCTCGCCGCGCGCGCGGCCGCGGGTCCGATCCGGGGGCCGATCGCGGGGGCGATCGCGACGCTCGCGCTGCTCGCCTACCCGCAGACCCACGTGCTCGCCCGCACCCACTGGATCCACCATCCGGAGGCGGCGGCGCTCGCCGGGGCGCTCGGGCTCTGGCTCTCGGCCCCCTCGCTCCCCGGGTGGGGGCGGGCGGTGGGCGTCGCGGCCCTGCTCTTCCTCGGCGAGACCATCCGCCAGACCGGCGTGCCGTTTGGCGTGCCGCTCGGCCTCCTCGTCCTCGCCGGCGCGTGGCGGCTCGGCGCGCGGGCGACGCTCGTGCCGGTCGCGCTCGGGGTCCTCGGCGGCCTCGCGTGGCACCTGCCGGCGCTCCCGACGTACATCGCCAACAAGGCCCACTCGGCCGCGGGCTACGCGCAGTCGGTGGAGGCCCCCTGGTACGCGATCGTCGACGGGCTCGGCCTCCCCACGCTCGTCTGGGCGGTGCCGCTCGCGCTGTTCGGGATCGGGGCGCTCCGCGAGGGCGGCGTCGTCACGAAGGCGGCCGTGGGAATGAGCCTCGTCTGGATCGCGGGCGGCGTCGCGGCGGTGGCGGTCTTCAACGTCGGGCCCGACAACTTCCCCATCGCCGGGGTCGCGCTCGCCCTGCTCGCCGGAGTGGGCGCGGCGGCGCTCCCGCGGCGCGCGGCGGTGGCCTCGGTGGCCGTCGGGAGCGTGGCCGTGGCGCTGCTCCAGGTGCCGCCGCTGTTGAGCCATTCGCTGCTCGGGCGGTGGCCGCTGCCCCTCCACGACTCGGCGTACCCCGGGCCGCTCAACCACCTCCGCGTCTACTGGAACCCGGTGACCGTCGCGTCCGTGCTCCCGGCGGTGGACGAGGTGTGCGGCGTGACGCGGGCCGATCCGCAGGCCCGGTGCTTCGTCCTCGCGACGCGCGGGCTGTTCACCCCCTCCTGGGAGGACGGCGGCACCTTCGCCCTGTTCCTCGCGGGGCGCCCGCGCGTGACCGTGCTGACCCCCGAGGTGTTGTGGAACGACCAGGGGCGCGCCTCGGGCGTCGCGGCGCGGATCCACGGGATCGTCGACGTGCGGTGCGCGGAGGGGGTGGCCCCGAGCGCCGGTGGGCGGTTCGCGCGGCAGTCCGAACGGATGCAGGCGACGCTCCAGGCCCACGGCAGCGCGCCCATCGCGACGTTCGGAGACAGCCGGGCCTGTGTCCAGACGTGGTACTCTCTCGCCGACGATGGGGGCGTACTTGTTCGATAGCCGTTCGTTTTCCCTGGTCCTTCCCGTGGTCCTCCTCGCGTTCGCGGGTGGGTGCGACGCCCCGCCGACTCCGTCCGCGCCTGCCGACGGAGCGGCCATCGAGGGCGGTCCCGGGGCGCCGGGCGGTCCGGCCGGCCGGGAGGGCGAGGGCGCGACCAAGGCCCCGCAGCCGCCGGACGGCTTCCGCTCGCTCGACCTCGGCGGGCGGTTCCTGGAGACCAACTGGGGCCCGGACATCACCGAGGCCCAGCTCCCGGTCATCGAGACCCTGACGAACGACGCGGCGTTGCGGGAGGCCAACCTCCACACGCTGGTGCGCGAGGAGCAGCTCCGGCTCACCCAGGCGTTGCTCGACCGCGCGAAGGCGCCCGCGCTCGTGGAGCGCACCAACTCCTTCGTGGCGGCGGAGCGCAAGCTCGTCGAGGAGCAGGTCAACACGATCCTCGCGTTGTTCGACGCGCTCACCCCCGACCAGCGCGCCACCCGCCTGCGGACCGGCCGGTACCCCGTCCTGCTGGACATCATCTCCGGCAACCCGATGACCGGCGCCGCCAACCCCTTCGCGCGCACCGACATCGAGAACCTGGACGCGAAGGAGCTCGAGGAGGTCCTTCGTCGCAAGCTCGACGTGCACGCCCAGTTCCTCGTCTACCAGAAGGTCATGTCCGCCCAGGCGGCCGCCGTGGGTCGGCTGGACCTGACCGCGCCCGAGTGGGCGAACGCCTACCAGGACATCACCCTGGTTTCGCTCGACGCGTGGGAGACCTACCGGCGGCACTCCGTCGGCGCCTACCTCCACTTCCTGTCCACGTTGCCGGCCGAGCGGCGCACGAAGTTCCTGCTCGCCGACGGCCTCTCGAAGGTGCTCGAGCCCGCCGACACCCGCGGCGCGGCCACCAACAACCTGGCGCCCTCCGATCCGAACGGCGCCGTCGGCGAGGCCGCGCCGGGCGGCATGGGGCCGGGCGGCGTTCCCGGCGGTCCGGGTGGGGGTCCCGGGGGGCCGGGCGGTCCCGGTGGCGGTCCGGGTGGTGGTCCCGGTGGCGTGGGTGGCCCGGGGATGGGCGGCCCGGGCGGTGGGCCGCCGGGTGGGCCGGCGGGAGGGTAGGGGCCATCAGCAGCGCCGGAGCCGCGTGGGGCGGTGCGGTGGGCGGCGTGGCGCCGTGCGGCTGCGTGGCGCGCGGCGTGGCGCGGTG
>JAKFCH010000358.1:0-25382 GCA_036676765.1 Deltaproteobacteria bacterium | reverse complement strand
TAGCGGGCGCCGAGGAGCCGGGACGCCGGGCCTGCTTCGCCGCGGCGCGGGCGCGCTCCTCGGACTTGCGGGCGCGGATGGCCGCGATGCGATCTCCGATGGGGATCTCGAGGGCCTCGGTCGGGCGCTGGCCGTAGTCGAAGCCGTCGAGCTGCACGCGGTTGAGCTTGCGGCCGATGGCGCGCTCGATCGCGTGGAGATCGCCCTCCTCCTCGGGGCACACGAACGTGAAGGCCTCGCCCACCGCGTCGGCGCGGGCGGTGCGGCCCACGCGGTGGATGTAGTCCTCGGGCATGTGCGGGACGTCGAAGTTCACGACGTGCTCGAGCTGCTCCACGTCGATGCCGCGGGCGACGATGTCGGTCGCGCACAACACGCGGATCCGCCCGTCCTTGAAGGCGGCGAGCGCGTCGGTCCGCTGCGCCTGGCTGCGGTTCCCGTGCATGCGCGCGTTCGGGACGCCCTGCTTCTCCAGGTACTCGGAGAGGCGGTTCGTGCGGTGCTTCGTGCGCGTGAACACGATGACGTTGCCGATGGTGTCGCGCTTGAGGAGCTCGACCAGCAGCGCGCCCTTCGCCGCTTGCGACACGGGGTACACCACCTGGGTGATGCCCGTGGCCGGCGCCGCCTTGCGCTCGATGTTGAACGCGACGGGATCTTTCAGCATCTCCTTCGAGAGGCGCTGGATCTCGTTCGGCATCGTCGCGCTGAAGAACAGCGTCTGGCGGTCCTTCGGGATCTTCGCGAGCACGCGCCGCACGTCGGGGAGGAACCCCATGTCGAGCATGCGGTCGGCCTCGTCGAGCACGAGCATCTCGAGCTTGTCGAGCCGCGCGTAGGGGTTCTGGAGGTGGTCGAGCAGACGGCCGGGCGTCGCGATCAGCACGTCCACGCCGTTGCGGAACGCGCGCTCCTGGGGGCCCATCGCAACGCCGCCGAACACGGAGGCGCCGGTGAGGTTCGTGTGCTTCGCGAGGAGCTCGAGGTGCTCGAGGATCTGCGCCGCGAGCTCGCGCGTCGGCGTGAGCACGAGCACGCGCGTGGTGCCGCGGGGCTTCGCGAGCAGGCGGTTGAGGATGGGGAGGAGGAAGGCGGCGGTCTTGCCGCTGCCCGTCATCGCCGCGGCGAGCAGGTCACGGCCGGCCATGCCGGCGGGGATCGTCTGCTCCTGGATGGGCGTGGGGCGCGTGAAGCCGAGGTCGGTCACGCCCTGGAGGAGGCGGGCGTCCAGGCCGAAAGTATCAAAATCCACGATTTGTCCTTGTTGGCGCGGCCGGCTCTCCCCCCGGATGGCGGAGAGGCGCGCGCGCACGAGCTGCGGGCACGATCGGCCGGCGCTCAGTCGGCGCCCATGTAGCCCGGGAGGCTCCCGCCGTCGCGTGGAGCAGGGCGGCGGCGCCCCGATCCTCCCGTCGGAAACGATCCCGTGACGCGACGAGCCCGCGCGTATTCGGGCGCCCCGGCGCCTTCGGCGCCGTCGCCGTGCTGCGGGCTCGGCCTCCGGCCTCGGTCCGGCGGCCCCGAGCGGCCGCCGGGACCGCGCGCACCGAGCGGCGCGCGCCCTCCGCATGGCTGGCGCGGGAACGTCGGCGGTCGGTGGCGTTCCTGCTCCGGCGCGCGGTACCATGCACGAATGAACGACACCTTCGTCCGCCTCGGCTTCTACGCCGCCGCCGCGTTCAACATCGTCGGCATGCTGGTGTTCACCAACCTCTTCACCAACGACCTGCTGTTCGAGACCGACCCCGGCTTGTTCTCCCGCCAGGGCTGCATGCTCGTGATGGTGTGGGGGCTCGCGTACGCCGCGCAGTCCACGAGCTGGCGGGCGGCCCCGATGGTGAGCGCGGTGTTCGCGCTCGAGAAGGTGTTCTTCGCCGTCTCCTGGCTCCTCTGGATGATGGGCAACGCCCACCGCCTCCCCGAGATCTCCGCCGCGGACCCGCTCGCCGGCGCATTCTACGGCCTCTACGGCGTCGGGGACGCGCTGTTCGCCGTGTTCTTCGGGTGGGCGGCCTGGAAGGCTTGGAAGGGGAGGTAGGGTTTCGGGTCGCGCCCACCCAAGTGAGCGGGGCTGTCAGGTGGCCACGACCGAGGGGCTGGGCGGCACGTGCGTGCACTTGCCGTCTGGGGATGGACAACGGCGAATACGCGCTCGAGCTGGCGGACGGTCGGCGGATGACCTACCCCGCCGCCGACGTGAGCGAGATGAAGCGCCTGACCGAGGACACCCCCGAGAAGCCCTCGGCCTCGGGTGTCCCCCTCTCCGGGCTCTGTCGTGGCACGACGTTGTTCACGGAGTACGCGCTTGCGAGCGACCTGTACGAGCACATCAAGGAGGTGCAGGTGGCGCAGAAGGGCATGGGGTACGGGAGTGGCACGAAGTACTACCCGGACCTCGCCGCCGAGGCGCGGAAGGTCGGAGGAGACGCCGTGATCTCGGTGCGCGAGTGGCGCGCGGCGACCGCGTGGTCCTGGTCGGCGCCTCATGTCGGTGGGATGGCGGTGCGCTGGACCGAGAAGGCCAAGACCGAGGTCGTGACGATCGAGAACAAGTGCTTCTAGGCTGATCGCCTGGGCAAGCCATCTCGAACGAGAACGGTTCCGAGGCAAGTGGCACCGAACAGGAATTCCACCCCCGGCCGAGGGGGTGAATCCTGGCGTTCCGGCGGAACGCTCACAGAAAATGCAGGTTCAATGGTGGCGGCAACGATGCGGCAGGCCGCCCGCGCCCGTCGGAGTCCAGCTCGGTGCCGCTTGGGTCGGCTCGACTCTCGTTGGACCGAGCTTGGGTGCCCCGGCGCGCGTTCCGGGCGCGCCGCTTCCGCCGCCGCTTCCGCCGCCCCTTCCGCCGCCGCTCCCGCCGCCGATCCCCCCTCCGCCCGAGCCGCCACACGGCCGCCACACAGCCCGCCCCACGGGCCGCTCCGACGCGGACGCGCCTACGCCTCACCCGCCCCCGAACACCCGCACGAACGCCCGTGGCGCCCGCTTCGTCCGCGTACACCGGGTCTCGGCGTCCATGTAACAAACGGTGAAGCCCCGCCGGGGGGAGGCGGTCCGGTTGGGACCGGAGCGGTGCCACAGGTGGTTGTGGAGGAGGAGCACGTCGCCGGCGTTCGCGGGCACGGAGAGGGCCTGTGCGTCGGCGTTCGCGGCGGACACCTTCTCCTTGGGGACCACGCCGCCCAGCGGGGTGGCGAGGCCGGGGAGGTGGCTGCGGGGGAACACCTCGACACAGCCCGCGGCCGCCGGCGCGTCGTCCAGGGCGGTCCAGATCTGGAGCTCGGGATCGCGCGAGAGGCCCCAGAAGCGGCCCGCGTCCTGGTGCCACGGCAGGTCGCTCCCCACGTGGGGGGCCTTCGAGAAGATCACCGCGCGGTAGATGGTGACCGCCCCGGGGATCACGCGCCGCACGATGCGCTCGAAGGCCGGGTTCTCGAGCCACGCCCGGAAGAGGGGGTCCTGCTCGAGCTTCTCGATCTTGCGATAGTTGGTGCCCGCGCCCATCCATCCCTGGCCGAAGGCGAGGTCCTCGTAGCGGCCGGTGGGCGCGTCGGGTTGGAAGAACATGCCGGGGTAGGTGACCCGCCCCGCGGTGATGTCGTCCGCGCGGGCGCGCAGCGCCGCGAGGGTCTCGTCGCTCGCGACGGCGGGCAGGCGCGCCCACCCCTCGACGCGGTAGTGCGCGAGGGCGGCGTCGAGCTCGTCGTCGGCGATTGCGCGGCGGAGCATCAGCGCGCGTACCGGGCGTCGGTGCCGACGAGATCGACGTAGACGGTCTCGACGCGGCGCCGCACGTCGGCGTCCAGGGCCTTGTCGCGGGCGACGAGGGCGGCGTCGAGGTGCGCGAGCGAGCCGGGGCCGACGAGCACGGAGTCGACGCCGGGGTGGCCGAGCACGTAGGCATAGGCGAGCTCGAGGAGCGACAGCCCGCCTTCCGCGGCGATGCCACCGAGGTCCGCGACGGCGGCGAACAGCGCGCGTTGCCAGTAGCGGCGGCGGTACAACGCGTTGGCGTCGAAGCGCGAGCCCTTGGGGGGCGGCTCGTCGAAGCGTCGGGCCCCCGCGAGGAGGCCGCCCGCGAGCGGGTTGTAGACGGTGGTGTGGATGGGGTGGCGGCGCGCGTAGGCGAAGTACTCGATGTCGAGCTGCCGCACGAGCACGTTGTAGAGCTGTTGGGCCACCGCGGGCGCCGGCAGGCCCGCCGCCGCCGCCAGGGTCCGCAGCTCGAGGATCTGCCACGACGCGAAGTTGGACACACCCCACCGCCGGATCTTGCCGCGCTCGAGGAGCGAGGCGAGGCCCGCCAGGGTGTCCTCCGGCGGCGTGTTCGGATCGGGGGCGTGCAGGTAGTAGAGGTCGATGGTCCCGACGCCGAGCCGCCCGAGACTCTCGTCGCACGCCGCGACGACGCGGGCCGCGGAGAGGCCCTCCGTCTTCCCACCCGCGCGGGCGAGCCCCACCTTGGTCGCCACGCGAACGTCCGACCGGCCGCGGAGGAACGCCCCGACGATGCGCTCGGACGCGCCGTCGTTGTAGACGTTGGCGGTGTCGAACAGATCGAGGCCGGCGTCGGCCGCGCGCGCCATGATCCCCGCCGCGTCGGCCGCGGAGGTGCGCTTGCCGAAGTTCATCGTGCCGAGGGTGAACGGCGCGGGGAGGCCCGGGGCGGCGGACGGGGCGCGAGGGGTGAAGTACGCGTCGGACATGGCGCGCCCTTTAGCCGTCCGACGGCCCCGGCGGATCGCCGAGCCGCCTTGCACCCGGCCCCCCCGGGTTTACAAGCCACCCGACGGAGCTCCCATCGTCGAGATCGGCCGGTCCCTGATCGTCTTCGGCGTGGTGACCGCGCTCGTCGGCGGCGCCGTGCTGCTCGCGGCGCGCTTCGGCCTGCCGCACGTGCCGGGCGACATCGTGGTGCGTCGGGGGCCGGTCACGTTCGTGTTCCCGATCGTGACGTGCCTGATCATCAGCGCGGTGCTGACGCTGCTGCTGAACCTGTTCACCCGCCCGGGGTAGGGCCCCGCGACCACGGGGCCGCCGATTGCATTTCCCGAAACAATCGTGTCCGGATGTCGGGGCTTCCACAGAAACGGCTTGCTTCCTGTAGAATCTGCGCAAGGCCCCGCGGAAACGAACGAATCTCCCTCCAGGGCGGCCAAAATGCCTCGTAGCCGGAGGAGTGACGACCGGTTAGCCGGCGTCACCCTTCGGAGCGCGCTTGGGGAACTTCGACGTGTTGTGTGCCGAGTCGAGAATCCCACTGACGGGGGAGGTGAAACTCCTCCTCATCGCCGAGGCGGCCGCTGGCGCCGTCGAGCCACCGCCCGACCAGGCGGCGCCGGAGTCCGGCGAGCGTGGGTGGCGGGCTCCCGGTGAGTTCTTCCCGATCTCGGTGCCCCTGACGGGCCGCTACGATCGCGCCGGCGGAATCGTGCTCCAGGAGCCGCTCTCGCCCCAGGCGCTGCTGATCCAGAGCCTCTTCCGCACCATCAAGTTCGACGCGAAGCCGAAGAGCCGCAAGCTCGTCGACGTACTTCCGGCGCTCACCCAGGGCCTCGCGAAGAACGAGTGGGCGCGGTCGAACGGGCGTCGCATCTCGTACGTGCTCATCGACGCGAAGGTGTACGACGCCATGGCGCGCACCGTCGAGAAGGGCGGCCGGGCGGACTGGGACGCCACGAAGAAGTGGTACGGGCGCAGCACGACGCAGCTCCTCTCCCACGCGTTCCCGATCCCCGACCTGCGCACGTCGCTCTTCGGGAAGCTCGAGGCCGAGCAGCTCGAGAAGCTCCGCTTCGACATCGTCGCGGTGTCCAAGCTCCGCGTGTACGGGTTCCGCCCGACGCCCATCGACATCGAGGGGGCGTCCGCCTACACCGGCCTGACCGGCCCCACCGGCGTGGCCCCGCTGATCGAGGCCGCCCGTGCGCGGTACGCCGACCAGCCGTTCCTCGCCGCCGCGGTCGACGCCGCCGAGGCCCGCTGGCGCGCGATCGAGTCCGGCTCCTGAACCTCGGCTGACGCTCGCAGGGCCCGTCCGCGGGCCCCGAGCGGCACCTGAACGGCCCTCCGCGGGCCCTCAGCGGTTCGAGTAGCGGAGGAACGCCTCCGAGGTCCACGTCGCCTCGCTCTCCGCCATGCGCGCGGCGAGCGCGGCGTCGTCCGCGAGCCCGGGTGCGAACGCAGGCCACGCGCGCGGCGCGAACAACGTCGCGGGCAGCGCCGTGGCGAGCACGTGGGAGACCTGGCTGCTCTCCGAGACGGGGTGGTCGTCCGTGAGCGGCGCGACCCCCGCGGTGGCGGCCACGAGGGTGGCGCCGGGGGCGGCGAACGTGGCGACGAGGTCGGCGGCGTCGGCGATCCCGATCCGGGCGAGGTCGGCGGCGACGGCGGGGTTGTCCCGCAGGCGCGCCTCGATGGAGGCGACATCCAGGGTCGGCACGCCGCCCTTGACCCCCGCGAGGAGGAGCTCGCGGCCGTCTCCGACGAGGAGCACCGCGTCGGGGAACACGTCCACGAAGGCGCGCACGAGCGCGAGCACGGTGGGGCCCGACACCTGGTAGGCGGGGAGCCACTGCGTCATCCAGCCGCCCTCGGCGAGGCGGTCGCGGGCGAGTGAATAGAACTCGCGGCTGTAGAGCGACGCCACGCCGGCGTGCGCGATCGGGGGCGGCTCGAGCGTGAGCAGGTCGAACGTCCCGGGCGGCAGGGTGCGGAGCACGTGGCGGCCGTCGTCGACGTGCACGGTGAGCCGCGGATCGGCGAGCACGCCGCCGTTGGCGTGGGCGAACCACGGCGCGTGCTCGAGCACGTCGGCGCTCGAGTCGGCCAGCACCAGCTCGCGCACCGAGGGGTGCAACGACGCCGCGTGCAGCGTGTTGCCGACGCCGAAGCAGATGACCATCACCCGGCTCGGCGCGGCCTGCGCGAGCAGCGGGAGGTGCGCCATGAGCCGCATGTACCGCTGCGCGCGGTCGGACGTGCTCGACATCGGGTGCCCGTTGGTCCAGAGCCGCGCGGGGCCCTCGGACGAGCCGGTGACCACGATCGTCTCGTTGAGGCCCTCGCGGACCGCGAGCACGCCCTCCTCCCGGGCCCGCCCGTGCGGGAACGACCCCCAGAGCAGGGTGTCGGCGGGGAGCGCCGCGAAGGTGGCGACGGCGAGGAGGGCGGCGCCCGAGAGGGCGAGGGGGAGGGGCCGATACGTCCGGGCGAGGGGCGTCAGGGCGAGGGGGGCCACCGCCGCGAGCGAGGCGAGGACGAGCGTGGTGGCCTGCATGCCGAGGGCCGGCAGGAGCCAGAGCCCGGTGACGAGGGCGCCGCCGGCGTTTCCGACGGTGGTGGCGAGCCAGACGCGGCCCACCGCGCGGCCGACGTGGCGCCGGCTCGTCTGGGTGAGCGCGTTCGCGAGGGGGAAGCCCACGCCCATCGCGACGGCGGCGGGGAGCGCGACGGCGGCCACGGTGGCGAGGTTGAGCGCGTGCTGGGCGAGCCGCGAGCCCTCGGGGAGGGCGAGCTGGCGCACGAGCAGCGCGCGCGGATCGTGGGCGGCGAGCCCGAGCAGGGTGACGACGACGACGGTGGCCTGCGCGGCCGCGAAGAGCGGGGCGGGGGAGACACGGCGGGAGAGGGCGCCGCCGACCAGGGAGCCGACGAGCCACCCGCCGAGGATCACCCCGAGGAGCACGGAGAACACGGCGCGGTAGGGGCCGAGCGCCGAGCCGAGGAAGCGGAACCAGACGACCTCGAAGCCCATCGCCGCGAAGCCGGCGAGCGCGACCGCGATGGCGACGGCGCCGGGCGAGGGAGCCACCTCGGTAGCGATCGCGGCCGATCCGGATGGGGGCGCCTCGCGATCCTCGGGGATCGGGTCCGCACCGGTCGTGTCGGCGCGGAGGCCCAGCGCGCCCACCGCCGCGAGCACGCCGAGCCCCGCCGCGACGAGGCCGGTGACCCGCAGGCCGAAGGCAGGGACGAGCCAGAGGTCCGTCGCGAGCGCGCCGAGCGCGGCCCCGCCGGTGTTCGCGGCGGCGAGCAGGCCGAGGCGCCAGCCGGCGAGATCGAGGCGGTCGCCGACGGCGGGACGGGCGAGGAGTGGGAGGCTGGCGCCCATGAGGAGGGTCGGGGGCCCGAGGAGCGCGAGGGAGACGCCGAGCTGGAGCAGCCGCGCGCCGCCGGACGGCACCTGCCAACCGTGCGCGTCGACGGTGGTGCCGCCGAAGCCCGCCGCGGCCAACGCCGTGAGCACCGGGCCGAGCACCACCCCCCACCCGGCGATGCCTCCCTCGCAGAGGGCGTAGGCCCGCTGCGGCGCGCCGAGCCGGTCCGCGAGCCGCCCCCCGAGCCGGGCGCCCACCCCGAGGCCGACGAGGAACACCGCGGTGACGATCGCCACGGCCTGCACGGTGCTCCCGAGGGCGAGGCCGAGCTGGCGCACCCACAGCGCCTGCCACACGAGGCCGGCGAAGCCCGACAGGGCGAAGCAGAGGTGGAGGAGGGGGCGGTTCACGACGAGGGGCGCGGGCGCCGGCTACCCGAGCCGCTCGTTCAGCCACCGCGCGACATCGCCGATCTGCGGGGGGCAGACCTCGTGGGCCATGGCGTAGTCGCTCCACCGCACGTCGCGACCGGGGCGGGAGAAGGTCTCGTACAGGTGCCGCCCGGCGTAGATCGGCACCACGTCGTCGAAGCGGCCGTGCTGCACGAGCATCGGCGTGTCGGCGTTGGCCGGGTGGCCCTCCGCGAGCGCCTTGGGGCGGAGGAGGTAGCCCGAGAGCGCCAGGATCCCGGCGAGCCGCTCGGCGTGCCGGTGGGCCACGTGGACGGCGAGCGCCGCGCCCTGGCTGAACCCCGCGAGCACGATGCGCTCCGGCGGCACGCCGCGCGCCACCTCGCGCGCGAGAAGGGCCTCGATCTGCTCGGTGGAGCCGCGGATCTGGGCCTCGTCCTCCCGGTCGTCCATCGCGAAGTCGAGGTGCCGGATGTCGTACCAGGACGGCATCACGAAGCCGCCGTTGACCGACACCGGGCGCTCGGGCGCGTGCGGGAACAGGAAGCGCGCGTGGGGGAGCCCGAGGTGGGGCACGATCGGCTCGAAGTCGTGGCCGGAGGCGCCGAGGCCGTGCAGCCACACCACGCTGGCGGTGGCGGGGACGCGCGGCTCGATCTCGACGCAGGGGAGCAGGGGGTGCATCGGGCGGTCCTCAGAGACCGCGCACGTATTCCGCGAGCATCGATGTCGTGGGGTCGTCCAGCGTCAGGATCGTGTGGGCACGGATGGCGTCCTCGAGCGTGGCGGCCGAGCCGTCGTGCAGGTACGGGCCCGTGCTCCAGGCGCCGAGGAGCGTGGGGGTGTCGAGGCCGTCGAGGGGGCCGCCCAGGCGCTCGCCGCTCGTGTCGCGCAGCGAGCCGATGTCGTGGAGGCGGAGCTCGCCGAGCGCGGAGTCGGTGTAGAGCGGGGCGGGGTGGCACGTTGCGCATGTGGCCGCGTCGAACCGCGCGGCGCCGGCGTCGGTGGCGTCGGCCTCCCAGGGGGAGACGGGCGAGGTGTCGAGGCTCGTCACGTAGGCGGCGAGCGCGTCGAGGTCGGCGCTGCGCCCGGCCTTCGCGGGCCCCAGCGTGTCGCTGGTCTCGGCCCAGTCGGCGTCGGAGAGGAGCCCGGTGCCGCCGAAGGCGTTGCGGATGTCGTTCTCGAAGTCCTGCACCTCGTCGAAGTTGGCGCTCCAGTGCAGAAAACCCATCCCCGTGCCCCCCCGGCCGAGGAGCGACACCGTGTTGCGGAGCCCCTCGCCGCGCGAGGTGAAGTCCCACGTGAGCCCGTCGTGGTCGCCGTCGGGGTGGCACGACGCGCACGCGATGTAGCCGTCCTTCGCGATGCGGAGATCCCCGCTCGCGTGGAATAGCTTCTTGCCGGCGAGCACCTCCGCCGCGAGGGGCTCGGCCTCGACGAGGGGGGCCTCCCACGCGAGCGCCGGGAGGGTGCCCGGCTCCCCGAGGGTGTAGGCGCGGACGACGCGATCGAGCCAGGCGTGGACGTAGAGCGTGCTCCCCGCCCACCGCAGGCCGACGATCCCGGCGCCGGCGTCGTGGAGGCTGCCGACGGCGTCGAGCGTGAACGCGTCGAGGAGCTGCACCATCCCGGTGCCGGGGTGCGCGATGGCGAGGTAGTTGCCGTTCGGGCTCGGCGCGACCGCGATCACGCGGTCCTGGTTGTCGAGCTGCTTCCGGACGTTCCAGTCCTCGGCGAGCGCGTCGACGTCCACCACGCCGAGGGCGGCGCGCACGGTGCTCTCGAAGGTGAGGGGCTCGCCGCTGCCGAGGAGGCCGCGCCCGACGTTCGCCTGCTGGGCGGGCACGTAGAGCGTGTGCCCGTCGGGGGAGAGCGCGAGCTGCTGGACGAGGGTGGGGACCCCGCCGGCGAGGGTGTCGCTGTCGGGGCCGGGGTGGACGGGGAGCGTGATGGGCGCGCCGTCGAGGCGGTACACCTCGCCGCCGTCGGGGGCGCTCCGGAAGCGGGAGACGAACAGGTCGTCGCCGAGCGCGAGGCCGCGCGGATCGGGGCCGACGGCGTGGCGGAGCACGCTGCCCTCGGACCCCTTCGACACCGTCACCTCCGCGATCTCCCCGGGGCCGGTCAGGCTCACCCACCACGTGCCGTTCCGCCCGAGGACGCCGTAGGGGTGGGTGCCGGCGCCGAGGTCCACGCGCCCGATCTCCTCGGTGGTGGCGGTGTCGTAGACGACGAGCGCGCCGTCGTCGCAGGCCACGGCGGCGGTGTCGCCGTCGATGGCGACGGTGCGGGGGGTGTCACACGGCGCGAGGAACGCGGCGCCGCCGGCGTCGACGACCGCGACCGTGTCGGCCTCGGGGGTGACGGCCCACACCCGGCCGTCGCCGGCGAGGGCGAGGGTGGCGGACCACGTCGGCGCGACCGACGCGGGCGAGCGGTACACCTCTACCCCCACGGTCACGCTCAACCGGCGGCCGTCCTCCGCCACGAGCCCGGCGATGGCCACGTAGTTGCCGGCCTCCGCCCACGTGTGGGAGACGTCCGCGCCGGTGTCCGACCCGCCGTCCCCGAACGACCACGTGACCACGCCGCCGGTGGCCTCGACCGAGAGCGAGGCCGGCTGGCCCACCTCGACCGCGAGGCGGGTCGTGGCCAAGGTGAGCGAGGCGTCGTGCAGGTCGGCGGGGCCGGCGCCGCCCGAATCTACGGAGGCCGGCCCAGCGCACGCGGCGAGCAGCGCGACGATCACCGTCCGCCCGCGGTGGTGAACGTGAACGTGTGCGGGCTCGCCATGACGTTGCCGTGGATGTCGGTGACGCCCTCGACCTCGACCGTGTAGGTCGTGCCCGGGGCGAGCGGCGCCTTCGGGGCGTAGGTCACGATGGTCTCCTGGGTGGAGACCCACCCCTCGACCGGGGCGCCCTCGCCGTCGAGGAGGCGCACCGATCCGGGCCATGCGCTCGCGGGCTCGACGAACTCGTTGAACCCGATGCCGACGCGGGCGCCGACGTACCAGCCGGTCGAGTCGTCCTCCGGGTTGGTCGAGAGCACCATCGGCCCGGTGGTGTCGGGGTCGGTCCGCCACGGCATCACGACGGTGGCGTGGTCGGTCTCCGGCTCGTCGACGGACAGGAGCGCCACGTTGCCCCAGGGCACGTTGGTGTCGAGATCCCCCGCGAGGGTCCCGGTGCCGACCAACGTGATGGCGGCGGGATCGCGGGCGTCCCAGATCGAGCCGTGGTCGGACTCGCCGACGAAGAGCCAGCCCTCGTCGTAGAACACGTAGCCGCCGTTGCCCTGGTGGACGGTGTCGCCCACGAAGCGCGGCGCGGCAGTGTCGGAGAGGTCCATCACCATGGGCCCGCCGCCGCCCTCCTTGCGGGCGAACAACGCCATGTCCCCCACGCGGTTGCCATGGTAGGTCTCGACGGCGTCCCCGTCGCGTGTCACCGTCCCGAACGGGGAGCCCGGGAGCAACGTGGGGTTGGCAGGGTCCGAGATGTCGAGGAGCGCCGCCTGGGTCTGCTCGGCGGTGGTCACGAGCAGCTCGTTGCCGAGCGCGAACACGCCCCCCGCGCGCAAGCCGAGCACCACCTGGTTGACGAGCACCGGCGCGGTGGGGTCGGTGGCATCGACGACGAAGACGCCGTTGTCGGAGCTCGCCACGTAGAGCCACGGATATTGCCAATACACGGAGAGGGTGACCCGCGTGTAGGAGTCGGGGTACCAACTCTCGGGGAGCGTCAGGAGCGTGCCCGGCGCGGGGGCGGTGGGATCGGAGAGATCCCAGAAGAGCACGCCCGAGTCGACGCCGCCGTAGACCTTGCCGTTGGTGACCGCCCAGTCGCCCGCGTGCGGATCGTCGGGCGGGAGGTAGGCGAAGCCCACGGCGTGGGTCTCGCGGAGGTCCTGCGACAGGCCGTCCCCCACGCGGGCGGGCGCGCACGGGTCGGCCATGTCGAACAGCGAGAGCCCGCCCACCCCGTACTCGGGCGCCCACGGGAGCACGAGGTGCCCGCGGTAGGGCACCTGGAGGTTGTGGTGGAGCGCGTCGGACTCAAGGCCGTCGAGTGTTGCGCACGGCACCCAGAGCTCGTCCTCCGTGAACGTGCGACCGGGCGACCCGGGCCCGCGGAGCCCCGGGCCCTCCGCCCAGAAGTCCCAGGCATCGGGCGCCGCGGAGTCGAGGTCGTCGGGGGCGGTGCAGGCGACCAGGAGCGGGAGGAGCATGGGGCTACCGTACATCTGGAGGGGGGAAAGGCAGGGGAGGGTTCACCACAGAGACACAGAGAGCACAGAGAAGAGGGGACAGGGGAGGGCTTACCGCAAAGGACGCGAAGGAAGAGGGAGAAGAGGGGGAGACAGGGGAAGGGGGGCAGGGGGACGTGCGCTTCCGCGTTGATTTCCCTGCTTCTCTCCCGCTTCTTCTTCCTCTTCTCTGTGTCCTCTGTGTCTCTGTGGTGAACCTGCCTTTCTCCGATGTCCTTGCCGAGAGGCGCGCCGAATCCTACAACCCGGTCCCCACCCAATCGCACGATCCGTGCTCGATGCAGGTCTGCGGCACTTCGATGCGCGGGGCGCCCTCGAGCACCGATTGGAGGAAGTCGGCGATCTGCTCGCGGCCCGCCCGTCCCGCTGCGGTGTCCCGGTCGGCGAAGCCGTGGACGTCGTAGTCCTCGGTCTCCGAGGTGCGGAACTGGGTGATGCCCGTGGCGCCCTCCACGGAGTCGGCGGCGGGCAGGCCACCCATGAGGTCGTCGATGGCGGGGCCGACGAGCGTGGCGCCGCGGGACAACGCGAGCAGCGCGGTGCCACGGTTGGGGACCACCGGATCGCCGATGCTCTCCTGGAGGAGCAGCACGCCGTCGGGATCCTCCCAGGTGGCGCCGTCCGCGTCGTCCCACGCGTTCTGGCCCATCACGATGGCGAGCCGGGCGTCGAGCACCTCGGGGTACCAGGCGTTGAGGATCTGCTCGACGAGCAGCTTGTAGAGCGTCGCGTCCGCGATGATGTGGGACCACGCGGCGCAGGGCACGTTGAGCACGCCGTACCGGATCTCCGGAAACGCCGCGACCATGATGGCCCCGTTGGTGCCACCCAACGAGCCGCCCACCCAGAGCGGCTCCGCCACGTCGGGGTGGCGGCCCGCGGCGGGGTTGGGGACCTCCACCCCGTCGACGGTGAAGGTGTCGGCGGCAAGGGCCTCCCCGATGGGCCCGTCCAGCGCGAGGAGGATCTGGTGGGCGTCCGACATCGTCTGGAGCAGGGCGCTCGTGGAGCGCGCCGAACCGTCGATGAAGCGGTTCATGTAGGTGATCATCGTGATGAGATCGTCCCCGTTCCAGCCGAGGAACTCGATCCCCACCTTGGCGAGGCCGCGCGCGGCGAGGTCGGCGTCGAAGGCGGAGTCGCCCACGTCGCCGCCGGTGCCGTGCCCGTACATGGTCACGCGGTAGTCGTCGTCCCCCGCGGGGACCACGATGCGGAAGGGGGCCGAGCGCGTGCCGGTCACGACGGGGAGGCCGTCGTCCCCGAGGGCGAGGGTCTCCTGGCGGCCCTGCCGGAAGTCGGGGACCCCGTCCAACGTGCCCCGCACGACGAGCGCGACGTCGCCGCTGTCGTAGGGGGTCACGGACGTGATCGTGACGGTCGGCTCGGCGGTGACCGCCAGCATGGACATCAGGCGCCGCCCCGGGTCGTCGGCCGAGCGGGTCGGGAAGTCCCAGGCGCGGACGACGTGGGCGGCGTCGAGCCCGACCTCGTCGAGGAGGCGGCGGGTCGGCGCGTGGTAGGCCGCGAGGCGGGCCTCCTCCTCCGTCTCGGGGGTGGCGGTGCCGGTCACGAGGCCCGCGGCACGATCGGCCTCGGGCGCGGTGCCGTCGGCGTAGCGGAGCGTGTCGTCGACGACCACGACGATGTCGGCGTTCGCGGGGAGCAGCTCCAGCGGGTAGCCGAGGATCAGCCGCTCCTGCTCGAGCGGATCCCCCACGACCTCGACGCGGACCGGGATCTCGCGGGCCTGGGTCACCCCGTCCGCGTAGGCCACGTAGACGTGGATCGCCGAGGCGGCCGAGGCGTCGTCGAGCGGGTGCGGGAAGGCGGTCGCGACGGGGGAGACGCGGGAGAACCCGTCGGCGAGGTTCACCCAGGTGGGATCGTCGTCGGTCGGGAGCGCCGCCTGCTCGACGGAGACACGCACGCCGGTCTCGGTGGAGGCGTCCGCCACGGTGAACGTGCTCGACGGGAACGGCAGCAGGCAGCGCGACGGGTCGAGGCCCGTGCACGTCGACGTGAGCGGGGCGCGCTCGCCGTCCGCGCGCGCGGCGATGTCGAAGTCCGGGGCACCGTTGGGGACACAGCCGAGGAGGGCGAGCAGGGGCAGGGGCGTCATGGGCGCGCAGTGTAGCGCCGAACCCCGTCGGACCGAAACGATCCGGTGGTTAGGGGATTGCCAACCCCGGAGCCTCGATGTTCGGCTTGTTCGCCCTCGTGACCTTGGCCCACGCGGCGCCCCGCGCCGTGCCCGTCGATTGGACCGTCGGCGGCGCGCCCTACAGCGGGTTCGTCGTGTACGACGACGCGACGACGACGAAGCGCCCGGGCGTCGTGATGGTGCCGAATTGGATGGGGGTCACCCCCGCGGCGGTCGAGCGCGCCAAGACGCTCGCCGGCACGGACTACGTCGTGCTCGTGGCGGACGTGTTCGGGGCCAAGGTGCGGCCCGCCGATCCGAAGGAGGCGGGGAAGGTGGCGGAGGCCCTGTACGCCGATCGTGCGGCCCTCCGGGCGCGGGCCAAGGCCGCGGTCGACGCCCTCGTGGCCCAGGCCGGGAAGGTGCCGCTGGACCCGACGAAGGTGGGCGCCATCGGCTTCTGCTTCGGGGGAAGCACGGTGATCGAGCTCGCGCGCAGCGGCGCCGACCTGGACGGCGTGGTGAGCTTCCACGGGGGGCTCGACACCACGGCGCCGGCGGCCGAGGGCGCGGTGAAGGCACCCCTCCTCGTGCTCAACGGCGCCGCGGACGCCAACGTGAAGCCCGAGCAGATCGTGGCTTTCGAGAAGGAGATGACCAAGGCGGGCGCCGACTGGCAGTTCGTGAACTTCGGGGGCGCGGTGCATTGTTTCGCCGAGTCGGAGGCGAACCGCCCGCCCAACTGCCTCTACGATCCGGAGGCGGCGGCCCGCGCCTACGGGATGATGGGGCTGTTCTTCGACGAGGTGTTCGGCGCGCGGTGAGGCTCGCCCCTACGGAGGGACGGGGACGCCGTAGAGGTCGTCGACGGCGCCGGCCATCAGCGTGTCCGGCGTCATCCGGAACAACAGGTCCCGGAGACCGCGCGCGAGCGGGTTCTCCCACTGCCCCAGCCACCCCATGCGCTCGGATTGGCGGACGATCCCGATCACACGCGCGCGCCGGGCCGCCTCGTAGGCGGCGAGGCCGGCGGGGAGATCCGACGGCGCGAGGGCGAGCCGATCCGCGAGGATCACAGCGTCCTCGATGGCCTGGCACGCCCCCTGGCCGAGGTTGGGGGTCATCGCGTGCGCCGCGTCCCCGAGCAGGGTGACCCGGCCCGTGGTCCACCGCGGCAGGATCGGGAGGTCCACGATGTCGTTGCGGAGCACGGTGGGCGTGCCGTCGATCAGCGCGGGGACCGGATCGGCGAAGTCGGCGAATACGGCGCGCAGCGACGCGGTGACGTCGGCGGGGTCCACCCCGCCCGCGGGGGTGTTCAGCGTCGCGAACCAATAGGTGCCCGCCGCGCCGAGGGGCACGATGCCGAAGCGACGGCCGCTGCCCCACCTTTCGGTGGTGGCATTGAGGGGGACCGGCACGCTCGACGGCGCGACGCCGCGCCAGCACGTGTACCCCGCGTAGCGGGGCGCCACCTCGCCGAAGAGGACGCGCCGGACCGCGGAGTGGATGCCGTCGGCGCCCACGAGCACGCTGCCGCGCACCTCCTCGCCGTCGGAGAGCACGGCGGTGACGCCGTCGGCGTCCTGTCGGACGTCCACCACCGCCGCGCCGTATCGGACGATCCCGGGGGGGAGCGCCCCCGCCAGCACCTCCGCGAGCGCGCGCCGGTGGATCGCGACACCCGCGTGCTCGAATCGCGCGGCGAGGGCGCCGAGGTCCATCGCCTGGAGCACGGTGCCGTCGGCCTTCTCGACGCTGCCGCGGCTGAGCGTCGCCCCGGCCCGGGTGACGGCGTCGGCGAGGCCGAGCGGCGCGAGCATGCGCATCGCGTTGATCTGGAGGGCGAGGCCCGCGCCGGCGGCGCGGAGCTCCGGGTGCCGCTCGAACACGCGGACGTCGAACCCCTTGCGCGCGAGGGCGATGGCGGCCACGAGCCCGCCGGGGCCGCCCCCCGCGACGAGGACGGGGGCGCTCAACTCGCGTCCCGCGCGGACTGGTCCGCGAACGAGGACTCCCCGGCCGGCCACGACGACTGGAGAAAGTTCAGGCGGTAGCCATCGGGATCGGTCACGACGATCTCGCGGGTGTGCCACGGCTGATCCGTGGGGCCGTCCACCGCGGCGCCGGCGGCCCGGGCGCGGTCGGCGACGGGGTCCACGCCGTCCGCGTCCGTGCGGAAGCAGACGAGCACGCCCACGCCCCGCCGGCCGTCGAGCGCACGGCCTGGGGGCAGCCCCACGAGGAACAGGTCGGCGCCGGTGGTCCACCGCAGGCGGGCGAACACGGAGTCCCGCTCGGTAAGCAGGAAGCCGAGGGCCTCGTAGAAGGCCACCGACCGATCGGGATCGGCGACCAGGAGCTTGGCGAAGCAGGGGGAGAGGTCGGCCATGTCGCCTCGGAGCGTTCGGGGGAGATGCGGACCGGGTCCGCGAGCGGGCGACGGGAGCCGTCCGGGGTCAGCCCCGGTTCAGCCCGTGCTCCTCGCGAACGGCCGCGTTGCGTGCCTCGGCCCGCTGTACCGCGGGGCGCTCGGCCAGGCGCTCGGCGTATGCCGTGAACAGGGGGCGCGGCTCGAGCATCCCGAACGTGAGCATGTATCGGATCGTGCCGCCGAAGATCACGTCGGCCATCGAGAACGTGTCCCCGAGGACGAACGCCCGGTTGTCCAGCGCGCTCTCCATCGCGGCGAGCATCGCCGGGTGCGAGCCCCAGCCGGCCGCCCCCTCCTTGTACGGCCAGCCCGCCGCCTTCGCCATCGAGCCGGGCTCGATCACCGAGGGCGCGAAGAGCGACCAGCGCAGGTAGGTGCCGCGCGCCGGGTCGTCGACCCGCGGCGCGAGGCGGCCGTAGGCGTACCGATCGGCGAGGTAGAGCCCGATGGCCGCGGACTCGGTCACGACGACCTCGCCGTCGACGAGGACGGGCAGCTTGCCCATCGGGTTGAGCGCCAGGAGCTCCGGCGCCTTCTGGCCGCCGCTCATGACGTCGACGTAGCGCAGCTCGTAGGGAGCCCCGACCTCCTCCAGCATCCAGACGACGTTGGCCGCGCGCGTGTAGGGGTGGTGGTAGAGAACGATGGACATGACGCCTCCGGTGGTCGGGGATCGTGGCTTCGAGGAGCCCCACCTCTACCCGGCGCCACCCTGCTCCGGTAGGGGCCGGGCTGGGCCTTCCACCGACACGAATCGACGCACGGAGGGTCGCGTGGCGGGCGCGCGTTGCGTCTCCGCGCGTTAGCGACGCGGGATGATCGCAACCCTCGTCCTCCTCTCCGTCCTCGGCTGCAACAAGGAAACCCCGGAGGCCGCGGCCCCGACGCCCGCGGTGGCCGCCGCGCCGGGGGATCTCCCCGCGCCCGCCGACGTGGCCGCCCCCCCGGCCGACGCCACGACGACCGCGTCCGGCCTCGCCTACAAGGTGCTCACGCCGGGCACCGGCACGGAGAAGCCCGTGGCCGCCGACTCCGTCGAGGTGCACTACACCGGCTGGACGACGGACGGGAAGATGTTCGACTCGTCGTCGAAGCGCAACAAGACCGCCAAGTTCGCCCTGAAGGGCGTCATCAAGGGCTGGACCGAGGGGTTGCAGCTCATGACTGTCGGGCAGAAGAACCGCTTTTGGATCCCGACCGAGCTCGCCTACGACAACAAGCCCGGCAAGCCCGCGGGCATGCTGGTGTTCGACGTCGAGCTGGTGAACATCACCCCGGCGCCCAAGCCCATCCCCGCGCCGGAGGACGTGGCGGCCGCCCCCGCCGACGCGAAGAAGACGAAGTCCGGGCTCGCCTACAAGGTGCTCACCGCGGGCACCGGCAAGGATCACCCCACCGCCGAGTCGGTGGTCGAGGTGGACTACACGGGCTGGTCGAAGGACGGCACGATGTTCGACAGCTCGGTCACTCGTGGCAAGCCCGCGAGCTTCCCCCTCGGCCGGGTCATCCCGGGGTGGACGGAGGGCGTCCAGCTCATGGTCGTCGGCGAGAAGACGCGCTTCTGGATCCCCGCCGCCATGGCCTACGGCGACGTGCCGAAGCGCCCCGGCGCCCCCTCGGGCGATCTCGTGTTCGACATCGAGCTCAAGGAGATCAAGGCGGCGTCGGCCGGCCCGACGGGCGGCCCCCGCCCCGGCATGCCGAAGCCCGGCCTCTCCGTCAGCCCGCCGGGCACGAAGCGTGACGTGAAGCCCGGTACGAGCAGCGCGAACTGAACGAAGGGGGCCCGTCACGGACGGGCCCTCGGTCACACAGCGCCCGAGGGCGCCCGAGGGCGTCCGGATCCGCGAGCGGGTCCGGGCGCCCTTCGTGTGTCAGGCGCGGCGGCGGCGGCGGGCCAGCAACGCACCGGCGAGCAGCATCCCGGGGAGCAGCGCGCTCGTGTCGGGGGTCGACGCGCAGCCGCACCCCTTCGCGTCGTCGTCCTTGTCGTCGCCCGTGTCGTCGACGTCCGGGAGCGCATCCGTATCGGTGTCGGCGTCCGTATCGGTGTCGGTGTCCGTATCGGTGTCCGAGTCCGTATCGGCGTCGGTGTCGGTGTCCGTATCGGTGTCGGCGTCCCCGGAATCACCGGTGTCGCCCGTATCACCCGTATCACCGGTGTCGCCCGTATCACCCGTATCACCGGTGTCGGCCGTATCACCCGTATCACCCGTATCACCCGTATCACCCGTGTCGGTCCCGGCGGGAACGAGCGGCTCCGGATCCACGGCGTCGAGGAGGCCGTCGCCGTCGGTGTCGGTGAGGCACGCGTCGGTGCCGAGCGCGAGCTCCTCCTCGGTGGAGAGCCCGTCGCCGTCCTCGTCGGTCGCGAGGCCGATGCCGTCACAGTCGTTGTCGATGCCGTCCCCGCACACCTCGGTCGCGCCGGGGGAGACGGTGGCGAGGGCGTCGTCACAGTCACCGTGCACGGTCGAGGCGCCGTCGGGGAGGGAGCAGGCGACGACGGTGCCGCCGACATCGCCGTAGCCATCCGCGTCGGCGTCGACGTAGTAGGTGAGGGCGTCGACCGCGTCGGCACCGTCGATCGCGCCGTCACAGTCGTTGTCGAGGCTGTCGCACGACTCGTCCGCGCCGGGGTTCACGGCGGCGGAGGTGTCGTCGCACTCCTCGCACGCCGCGTAGCCGTCCGCGTCGGCGTCCGCGAAGCTCACCGAGCCGTCGCAGTTGTAGTCGTTCGGATCGGCGCAGTCGTCCTCGGCGGCCCCGGGGTTGTAGGCGGGGTCCGCGTCGTCGCAGTCGGTGTCGCTCGTGACGTGGCCGCTGGGCGCCTCGCACGTCGACACACCGGCGCCGTAGCCGTAGCCGTCCTCGTCCACGTCGGCGTACCAGAGGCCGAGGGAGGCGGAGTCGACCCCCGCGTCCGCGTCGTCGGCGGCGCCGTTGCAGTCCTCGTCGCGGTCGGCGTCGTCGCACACCTCGGTGGCGCCGGGGTGGGCGGCGGCGTCCGTGTCGTCGCAGTCGGTCGCGTCGGTGACGTGTCCGCTCGGCGTGTCACAGGCCTCGGCGGAGACGGCGGGGTCGCCATAGCCGTCGGTGTCGGAGTCGGCGTGGAACGTCGCCTTGCCGTCCGCGGAGACGGAGCCGTCCGCGTCGTCCACGAGTCCGTCGCAGTCCTCGTCGGTGTCGGCGGCGTCGCACACCTCGGCGGCCCCGGGGTTCACGCCCGCGTCCGTGTCGTCGCAGTCGCCGCTGGTGATCAGGTACCCGATGAGCCCCACGCATGCCGACATCGTGTCGGTGTCGGTGCCGTAGGTGTCGCCGTCGGCGTCACGGTAGAACGTGGTCTCCACGCCGTTGTCGGCGGTGCCGTCGCAGTCCTCGTCGTCGCCGTTGCAGACCTCGGCGGCGCCGGGGTGGTCCTCCGCGTCGGTGTCGTCGCAGTCGGTCGCGTCGAGGACGTAGCCGTCGGTCGTCGTGCACGCGGCGAGCGCGATGGCGGCATCGCCGAAGCCGTCCGCGTCGGCGTCTCGCCAGGCGGTGGTCATCGAGTCGGCGGCGGTGGCGGCGTCGGCGTCGTCGGACAGGCCGTTGCAGTTCTCGTCGAGGTCGGCGTCGTCGCACACCTCGGTCGCGCCGGGGTTGACCGCCGCGGAGGTGTCGTCGCAGTCGGTCGCGTCGGTCACGTAGCCGGCCGGGAGCTCGCACTGGGAGAGGGTGACCGCGGGGTCGCCGTAGCCGTCCACGTCCGCGTCGGCGAAGCCGGTGGTCCGGCTCGCGGCGTCGACCGAGTCGTCGTCGTCGTCGACCGCGCCGTCGCAGTCCTCGTCGAGCTCGCCGCCGTCGCACAGCTCGGTCGCGCCGGGGTTCACCGCGGCGAGGGCGTCGTCGCAGTCGCCCGACGCGGCCGCGTAGCCTTCGGGCTGGTTGCAGGCGGTGACGGTGTCGCCGTCGACGCCGTAGCCGTCCCCGTCCACGTCGAGGTACCAGGTCGTCTGGCCGGTCGCGGTGCTGTCGTCGGCGGTGCCGTCGCAGTCCTCGTCGGCGTCGGCGTCGTCACAGACCTCGGTGCCGCCGGGGTGGACGGTGTCGTCGGTGTCGTCGCAGTCCTCGAGGTAGCCGCTGCCGTTGACCACGTAGCCGTCGTCGTCGGCGTCCGCGCCGCCGAGGTGGAGGACGGTCGTTCCGGCGTAGAGGCTGGCCCCGGGCGCGCCGACGAGCAGGTCCACGTTGCCGTCCCCGTTCACGTCGCCGCCGGCGACGCTCGAGCCGAGGTAGTCGGTGCCGGTGCCGGTGAAGGTGGTCGACCGCGACGAGGACGAGCCGAGCGAGGGGCCGTCGTACAACGCGGCGTAGCCGGCGCTCGTGGAGTGGTAGAGCGCGCCGACGAGGAGCTCCTCGTAGCCGTCGTCGTCGGTGTCTCCCACCGCCGCGAGCATGGCGCCGAAGTAGCTGCCGGCGCCGGGGCCGTCGAAGCTCCGGGTATTGCCGGACGGCAGCGCGGTCCCGGTGGACTGGTAGAGGTAGACGCGACCGTACGTGGTGCTCGTGGCGCCCGCCGCGCCGACGACGAGGTCTGCGTGGGCGTCCCCGTTGTAGCTCCCCTCGATCGTGACCCCGGCGCCGAAGAGGTAGTTGGCCGAGCCGCCGGTGTAGGTGTTGCTGGCGGTGGGCGTCACGGTGAAGAAGGTGGTCGCGCCCGTATAGACGAGGGCGCGCCCGGCGCGGGTCTGGGAGCCGGCCGTGTAGTAGGGCGCGCCGACGACGAGCTCGCTGACGGCATCCCCGTTGCTGCTGCCGCCGGCCGACACGGACCAGCCGAAGCGCATGCCGGAGGCGGAGCCGGTCAGGGTGCGGACCGTGGTGGTGCTCGCGCCGGACGTGGAGCCCGCGAAGATCCAGGCGCGCCCGGTCTCGCTGCTGTAGCCGTACTCGCCGACCGCGACGTCGTCGTAGCCGTCCCCGTCGACATCGCCGAGGGCGACGGCGGAGCCGAAGTAGGCCGAAGCGGTGCCGCTGCCGGTGAGCTTGGTGGCGGCGGTCGCGTCGAGCCCCTCGGCCGTGCCGTGGTGCACCCACGCGGCGCCGTCACTCGTGGCGGAGGTGGTGGCGGAGGAGGCGCCGACGACGAGGTCGTCGAGGCCGTCCCCGTTCACGTCCCCGCTGTCGAGCGCGGTGCCGAAGTAGACGGCCTCGGTCGGCGCGGCGATCGTGAGGTCGGGCGTGGTCGGGGGGAGGGTGTCGGTGCCGTAGTAGACGTAGACGGCGCCGCCGCCGGTCTCGTTGGGGGCGCCGATCGCGACGTCGGCCTTGCCGTCCCCGTCGAAGTCACCGGTGGCGACGGCGGTGCCGAGGGCGTCGAGCGGCGAGTTGCCGGTCCAGGTCACCGCCGCGGCGGTCATGACCGGGTCGACGTGGATCGGCCAGATGGCATCGGTGTCGTCGACGTGGATCTCGATCCGACCGTCGGCCACCTCGAACCACGCGTCGAGCACCCGCCCGGAGTCGTCCGCGGCGGCGAGCCCGCCGTAGGTCCAGGCCCCGCCGCTCTCGCCGTCGAGGCGGACCGCGCCGCCCGAGAGCGAGGGCGTGGCGCCGTCGACGGCCACCACGAGCACGAGGGCGCCATCCCCATCGGGGCGCGCGGCCAGCTCCCACGCCTGCTGGACGCCGCTCGCGGTGTTGGCCCACCACTCGATCGCGTCGCCACGGTCGTAGTCGACGCGGCGGGTACAGTCTCCTTCCTGGGCGGGGCCCCGCGCGGCGTCGTCACACGCGCCGAGCATCGGCGAGGCCGCCGGCACCGGCGCGATCGCGCCTTCGCGCCCCCAGCCCTCGAAGCGCAGCCCGAGATCCTCGCGCGGCCCGCGGAACAGCGCGCCCGACGCGTCGAGGCGGACGCCCACGCTCCAGGCCGGGTTGTCGGCGGTGTAGACGCCACGGCCGCCGGTGAACGGCCGGTCGGCGGGGAGGAGGGCCGCGAGGCCGTTCGCCCGACCGCTCGCGGAGAGGCCGGCGGTGTCGAGTCCGGTGTCGAGGGCCGCGGTGTCGAGGGCCGCGCCGTCGAGGCCCGTGGGGTCGCTCCCGGCGGGCGCGAGGAGCGCCGCGGCGTCCCGATCGCTGCAGCCGGCGAGGATCAGCAGGGGTCCGAAGGGCAGCAGGGCGAGGGTACGACGCATGGGGGCTCCCGAGATGGCGCGCACCATACAGCCACTCCCGCCGATGTGGTAGCGGTCTGCCGACGGTTGCGCGAAACGTCGCGGATGTGGCGCTTCGGTGCCGATCTCTCGTCGGCATGGGGCCCGCTCGCCCGGTGGGGTATCAGGTCCGCCGATGACCCGAAAAAGCGCCGGCCTGCTCGTCTACCGCCATCCGCCCCCCGGGGAGCCGGGCGGGCTCGAGGTCCTCCTCGTGCACCCAGGCGGGCCGTTCTGGGCACGGAAGGACCTCGGCGCCTGGTCGATCCCGAAGGGCGAGTTCGAGGACGAGGACGCGCTTGCGGCGGCGAGGCGCGAGCTCCGCGAGGAGCTGGGGAGCGACATCGAGGGCGACTTCACGCCGCTCCAGCCGGTGCGGCAGCGCAGTGGAAAGGTCGTGTACGCGTGGGCGGTGCGCGGGGACCTCGATCCCGCCACGATCCGCAGCAACACGTTCACGATGGAGTGGCCACCGCGGTCGGGGAAGACGGCGGAGTTTCCCGAGGTGGACCGTGCGGGCTGGTTCGGGCTCGACGAGGCGCGGCGGAAGATCCTGCCGGCGCAGGTCGGATTGATCGACCAGCTGGAGGCGCTCGTCGGGGCCCCGTGAAGGTCGGCGCGCCGTCCCTACCTGCCGAAGAACAGGTAGACCTTCCCACCGCCCTCGGCGCTCGTGTTCGCCTGTTCGGCGCCCACGGCGATGTCGTCGAGCCCGTCCCGGTCCAGATCCCCGACGCCGGCGATCCCGCCTCCGGCATGGTCCGACGCGCTCTCGCCGCGGATGCGGTCGGCGGCCCCGTCGAGCGCGAGCGACCCGGTCGGGAACGGGCCGTGCAGCACCCACGCCTCGCCCGCGTAGCCGTTCGACCACTCGGCCCCCACGAGCAGATCCGCGGTGCCGTCGCCATCCACGTCGCCAGCGGGCGCGAGCTCGTGCCCGGCTCCCCCCTGGGGGACCGTGCCGTAGGCGACGAGGGTCCCGACGTCGGCGAGCTCGTCCGTCCCGCCCGCCGTCCAGGCTGCCCCCGCCACGAGCACGACGGCGCCCCCGCCGTCGGCGCCGACGTCGCTCGCGTGCGCGCCCACCGCTATGTCCGCGAGCCCGTCGCCGTCGAGGTCGCCGACGGCCGCGAGGGCGTAGCCCGCCCCCTCGCCGACCTCGCCCCCGAGGTGATGCGCGACGAGGGGCAGGTCGTGCACCCCGGAGGTGTGGTCCACCACCACCCAGGCGTGGCCGCGCTCGGTCGCCTCGCCGAGGTGCCGCCCTCCCACGGCGAGGTCGTCGAGGCCGTCCCCATCCACGTCGCCGAGGGCCTCCACCTCCATCCCGACGTAGAAGCTCGCCGACGTGCCGACGAGCGTGCGGAGGGCGTCATCGGGCCCGGCCTCGCCCGCGACGGAGGCGTCCACCACGTACACGCGCTCCTCCCCGGGACAGCCCACCACGAGGTCGGTCCGGCCGTCCCCGTCCGCGTCGCCGCCGAAGGTCGCCGCGGTGTCGAATCGGGAGTTCTCGCAGACGAACAGGTGGTCGGCCTCGTCCACGCTGCCCCGCCCACCGGCCCCGAAGGGCGGCGTCCAGAAGACGTGCACCCCGTTCACCCCGGTGTCGTAGGGGTTGTGCGCCGAGACGACCGCCAGGTCGGGGGCGCCGTCCCCGTCCACGTCGGCGCCGCCGGCCACGTCGAATCCGGCGCCGCTGAAGCTCCCACTCCCCGCGAGCGCGTAGCCCATCGGCTCTGGCGCGCCCGCGCGGACGCGGGCCGGGCGTCTTGCGGGGTCGGGGCGGGGCCCCTCCGTCGGCCCGCCGCGCGCGGGCCGACCGGC
>JAKFCH010000357.1:0-21587 GCA_036676765.1 Deltaproteobacteria bacterium | reverse complement strand
GGGCGGGCGGGTGGGGGGCGGACGGGCGCGATCATGTCGAGGGAGCGCCCGCGACCCCGACTGGAACGCAGTGTCCATCCGCCCGGAATTGAGCGGGCATTGATCAGCCGAACAGCGGCGCCGAGTCGAGGGCCTGCTGAAGGCGGTGGCCGCCGAGGGCACCCCTGATGGACAGGTCCCCGCTCGACGTCCTCTGGGCGGCCGCCGAGGGCACCCCTGACGGACAGGTCCCCGCTCGACGTCCTCTGGGCGGCCGCCGAGGGCACCCCTGACGGACAGGTCCCCGCTCGACGTCCGCCCGCTTCGGCGTGTGGTGGAACTCGATGCGCCTCGCGCCCCCCGGTCCACCGCATGGTGGTGGAGCTCGTAGCGCGGCCTCCTGGCGAAGACTCCCGGTGCCGCGCGACGCCTTCGGGTTCTGGTTCGGCGGGCCGACTACCGGAGCTGAAGTGACGACGTTGTTACAGATCAAAACCCCCTGCGACGAGGTAATAGGTCCGAACGCGCCCCACCGCGCTATCCTCGCGCCGCAGAGGCCCCCCATGCAGTTCTGGATCCCCGCCGGCGTCGCCTTCCTCATCGCCGGTGTCCTCGAACTGTTGTTCCTCGGGCTGTCGGTGCTCGGCACGATCCTCGGCGGGGTGATGACCGTCGGGTCGCTCCTCGGCGAGCTCCAGGACGAGGCGGCCCTGCTCGGGCCGCTGCTCTTCCTGTTCTACGGGCTCTGGTTCGCCGCGACCGCGGTGGCCGGGCCGCTGCACATCCTCGCGGGCGTCTCGATCCTGATGGGGCGTCGCAACCGAAAGCTCCTGTGGGTGGCGACGGGGGTGTCGCTCCTCCCGGTGGCGACGGTGTACTGCGCGCCCACGTCGATGGTCGCCGGCGTGCTCGGGCTGCTGGCCGCCATCTTCTCGGCGCCGGGCGCGGTCGGCCGGACGGCGACCGTCGAGTAGGGGGGCGGACGCGCCGCACGCGTTCGGCTACAGTGCGCGCCGTGCCGGCCGAACCCGCTCTGCAGCCCCCCGACTTCCCGCCCGCCGTTCGGCCCGGCGTCCTCGCAGTCGCGCTGGCGGTGCTCCTCCCGGTCGCGATGCTCGGGGTGCCGCTCGGATGGTGGGCGCGTCCGGATCCGCCCGCGGCGCTCTCTCCCACCGCGATCCGCCTGGAGAAGAGCCTCGGCACCGATCCCGAGGTGATCGTGCTCGGCGCGTCGAAGGTCGGAACGGACCTCGACGTGGCGGTGATCGCCGAGGCCTTCGCGTCGTCGCGCCAGGAGCTCGCGCCGCTCAACCTCTCCGGGACCACCGCGCCCGTGTGGTACGCCATCCTCAAGAACCGGGTGTACGGCCTCGACAAGAAGCCGAAGCTGATCCTCGTCTACTCGACGTTCGACTGGGCGCTCGCCACGCGCCCCACCAGCGAGGCCGAGCGGGCCGTGCTGCTCGGGCAGATGGGCGACGAGGAGGAGGTGCTCCAGCGGAAGGTGCTCGGCGCCGGCAGCGGAGGCGCCACCTGGGACCGCGTCCGGCGGCGCCGCACCGAGGCGCACACGCGGCTCCTGGCGTTCGTGCGTGACGCCGCGGTGGGCGTCACCCTGGCGCCGAAGGGGGAGGCCGATGTCGTGACCGCCGGCTCCGCGATGGCCGCGCCCGCGCTCGATGCGCTCTTCGGCATGGAGGCCGGCCTGGACCTGTCGGCCGCGCACCGCGCCATCCCCATCGTCGAGGAGACGCGCGCCAAGACGACGGTGTCGACCACGCACCTCGAGGACACCCTGCTCCCCGACTTCCTCGCGATGGCCCGGGAGCACGACGCGCAGATCGTGTTCGTCCACGCCCCGGTGCGCGCCTCCCTCGAGGTCTCCTTCCAGGTCGAGCCCGCCCTCCTGCGTGACGCCGTACAAGCCATCAACGACGCCGGCGCCGGCTACGTCGATCTGCGCGAGCTCCGGTTGTCCGACGCCGCCTTCGGCGACACCGTGCACCTCAACCGCGTGGGCCGCGACGCGCTCACCGGCGCGCTCGTCGAGCGACTCCGGGAGATGGGGGTGGGGGGGGAAGGGCCGCTGACCCCGGCGCGGCTCCCCGTGGTCTCGATTCCCCCGACGGTGACGCGCGTCGGCTCCCCGCCGGTCCTCCCGCCGGTGGCGCCGCGGCGGGGCCCGCGTGCGTGCGGCTGGGAGGCCCCCATCCCCGACCTGCGGGCGCTCAACGACTTCGCGCTCCAGACCGCCGGCCTCGGCATGACCTCGCCGCTCCTGCTCCTCGAGGACGGAGTGGCGCTCGCGCCCCACGCCACCCGCGCGGAATTCGACGATGCCTGCAAGGGCGCGTTCCTCCACCAGGACCGGGTGGTGAAGTTCTCGCCCACTGGGCCCGACGCCGAGTCCGTCGGTACGCACGCCTATACGTTCGCCCTCTCCGACGACGTGCCGATACGTACGGAGCAGGGCTTCGAAGCGTGGTGGGTGTACCCGGGCACCTCGCTGACCATCGCCTTCGCCGAGGGGTATGTCGCGCCCGGTGCCTTCGGCATCGTCGTGGATGCGGTGGTGTTCGGCGAGGGCGCCGGCGCGCCGGTGGTCCGCGTCGACGACGGGCCGGAGGCGCCCCTGCTCGGGCAGGGCCTCCATCGCTCCGCGATCCTGGCGCCCGCCGCGCCCTCGGGCCCCTGGCGGATGACCGTCTCGGCGCCGCCCGACGGCGGGTGGGTGCTCCTCCGGCGCGTCGCGTACGGCAGCGCGGACGACCTCCGCTTCGTCGTCGGGACCCCGGGCGAGACGAGCGTGGGGATCCTCGGCGCGAACGGCACCTACGCCGCGGCCCCCGCCCCGCTCGCGCCGCTCGGCGCGCCGACGCCCGCCGAGGACGGCTACGCCGCCTTCGACATCTCCGGCCTCGGCGTGCCCGACACCAAGGCCCTCTACGAGCTCGCCAGCGTGCGGGGGTGCTCGCCCGTGCGCGTGCTCGAGGACGGCGCGTCGACCCTCACCGCCGTGCCCCGCGTGGTCGACCTGCCGGGGGCCCCCGGCCGCTACACGCACGAGGGCTCGACGCTCACGATCATGGGAACCGACGGCGCCGCCCCGGGCGCCAACGGGCGCGCCTACACCGCGGTCCTCGACGACACCCGGCGCTGCCGCGGGCTCCGTTGGCTCTACCCGGGGGATTCGCTGACCCTCACCGTCGAGCCCAACCTCCTCGCCAGGCTCCTCGCCGACCCGACCCGCGTGGAGCTCGGCGGCGCCGCGGCCGCGGAGCCCGTGGCCGCCGACGCGACCGCCGGCGCCGCCGCGACGGAGGAGGAAGGCACGATCCGCATCCGCGTGGGGGACACGGTGTACCTCGACGAGCGGTTCCCCCTCGCCGCGCTCGCGTCGACCCCGCCCGCGTGGACCCTCGATCGCCCGCTCCCGCGCGGCCCCGCGCCCATCACCGTCGAGCTCGCCATCCCGCCGTCCGCCCCCTACACGCTCGTCACGAGCCTCGAGCTCTCCGAGCCCGGGGATCTCCCGTCGGTAGCCCCGGCGCCCGCGGTCACCCCCCGGCCCCCAGCCGACCCCGTGCCCGTCACCGGCGCCACGGAGGCGGCGCCATGAACTTCGTCCAGACCGAGTTCCTCTGGTTCTTCGGCATCGTGTTCACGCTGTACTGGGCGATCCCGCGCCGGGCGTGGCAGAACCTGATGCTCACGGTGGCGAGCGCCGTGTTCTACGGTTGGGTCCACCCGTGGTTCCTGATCCTGCTCTACGTGTCGGCGATCATCGACTACGCGGGCGGCCTCGGGATGCGGGCGTTCCCGTCGCGCAAGAAGCTCGTCCTGACGGTCACCCTCACCGGCAACCTCCTGTTGCTGGGGTACTTCAAGTACTTCGACTTCTTCGTGGAGAACGCGGCGGCGGCCCTCGGCGCGCTCGGCGTGGAGAACTCGCTCACGCCGCTCGGCATCTTCCTCCCCGCGGGCATCAGCTTCTACACGTTCCAGTCGATGGCCTACTCCATCGACGTGTACCGGGGCGAGCTCGAGCCGAGGAAGAACCTCCTCGACTACCTGCTCGCGGTGAGCCTCTTCTGCCACCTCGTGGCGGGCCCGGTGCAGCGGGCGAGCAACCTCCTCATGCAGGCGGAGACCCCCCGCACGTTCAACTGGGACATGGTCCGTTCGGGGTTCGCCCTCGCGATGTGGGGCGCGGCCACGAAGATCGTCGTGGCGGACACGCTCTCGCCCTACGTCGACAAGATCTACGCGCTGCCGAACCCGTCCACGCCGCTGCTCGCCGCCGGCACCCTGGCGTTCTCGGTGCAGATCCTC
The DNA here is from genome assembly GCA_036676765.1 of Deltaproteobacteria bacterium. Taxonomy (GTDB): domain Bacteria; phylum Myxococcota_A; class UBA796; order UBA796; family SXON01; genus CAJBVW01. The sequence goes on along the minus strand of JAKFCH010000357.1, from coordinate 17,276 downwards.
GCGGACTTCGCCGGCTACTCCAACATCGCCCGCGGCACCGCGCGCATGCTCGGCTTCGAGCTGATGCTCAACTTCGACGCGCCCTACCTCGCGAAGAACCCGAGCGACTTCTGGCGCCGCTGGCACATCAGCTTCAGCACCTGGATCCGCGACTACGTGTACATCCCGCTCGGCGGCTCGCGCGGCACGTTCGCGCGGGTACAGGCCAACACGATCGCGGCGATGGTCGTGTCCGGCATCTGGCACGGGGCGAGCTGGAACTTCGCGCTCTGGGGCCTCTACCACGGGCTCCTGCTCGTCGGATACCGCCTCGTCACGCCTCGGATCCCCGCCGCGTGGAGGGCCGTGCCGGGCGCGGGCGCCATCGCCGTCTCGATCATGTTCGGCTTCACGCTGTTCGGGTGGTTCCTGTTCCGGGCGCTCGAGCTCCGTCGGATCGCGTCGGTGCTCGCCCAGGACCCCTTCGCGTTCCCCGCCGATCAGCAGGTCGCGACGGTCGTGGTGCTCGCGGTCACGCTCGCGTGCGCCGCGCCGCTGGTGTTCGCCCACGTCCTCCAGCGCCGGGTCGTCCCCGTCATCGCCCGCACCCAGTGGTACCTCCCCGCGCAGACGACGGCGTGGGCGCTCTTCGCGCTCGCGATGTTCACCTTCGTGCGGATGTCCGCGGCCGACTTCATCTACTTCGCGTTCTGACCCCGGCCGACCGCGCGGGCGCCGCCTACCACTCCACCACGTACCAGGTGCTCGGCGGCGCGCTCGCGAGCGCCAGGACGTAGCCGTCGCGGCGCTTCTTCACGGGGATCGTCCCGGTGGGGCGCCCGTCGGGGCCGAGGCGGGTCACCTTCGGGGCCTTCGGGCCCTTCACCACGAGCTCGCCTCGCCACGGCGCCAGGAGCACGGGCCCTTCGCCGCTCTCGGTGATCGTGAAGCCGCCGGCCTCGCGATGCCCGGTGTTCACGGCGCGGGTGCCGACGGAGAGCAGCCACCGCTTCGCGCTCGCGAGGGCCACCTGGTCCAGCCCCACGACGCTGATCGCCCCGGGCGCGCCGCCCGCGCGCACGAACGTGGTGGAGCGGACATCCCCGTCGGTGAGGATCACCGAGGCGCCGGGCGCGTCGACGACGAAGGTGGACTGGTCGTCCCAGGTGACCGGGCCCCGGGTCATCGGTCGCGCGGTCGGAACCGGGCTCCCGTGGAACACGGTGCGCTGCCGGCAGTCCACGAGCGGTTGGCCCTCCCCGTTCCCCGCCAGCGGCTCGGCGATCGGGAACTTCGGACTGTCCGCCGCGCCGTCCAGCGTCGTGAAGCAGAGCCCCTCGGCGGGGGGCACGAGGCCGCCGCGGAGGATGGCGGCCGCCGCGGCGAGCTGCCCGAGCTTCACCGGGTTGGCGGCGAGATCCATCTGACCTTCGATCTTCGGGGCCCCGTCGGGCTCCCACGGCTGGTGACGCCAGGTGAACCAGTTCATCGCAGACCAGCCCTGGCGCGCGCCCAGGGTCGCCATCAGGAGCGGCCCCTCGTACTCGTGGGGGCTCGGCCAGCCGTAGTTGTACTCGCCCATGAAGTAGGGCAGGCCGGGCGCCGCTTGTTGGATGGCCCGTCGCAGTCCGGCGTCGACCCGGAAGCGCGTCAGCGGTTGCCGCTCCTGCTCCTGGGGCCAGCCCCCGGGGTGGTCGTACTGGTAGTGGGTGTCCGTGAAGTCGTTGGCCGCCACCTGGATGGCGTCGCTCGCGGTGAGGCCCATGAGCTGCGTGCCCTCGATCAGCGCCTCCACGCCGAGGTCCTCGCGAAGGAAGCGCCGCATCTCGCCGAAGTAGCCGACGTCGAGCTCGGCGTGGAAGACCGCGAGGTCGCGCCGGCGGGCCTCGGGCCAGAGCGACCACCGGAAGGGGACCTGGGGCTCGACGGCGACGCTCCCGAGCGCCTCCCCGTGAAGGAGCCCCGGGTTCGCGCTTCCGGCCCACGCCGTGTCGATCGCGGTGTCGCTCCCGTACTTCTTGCGCAGCCACTCGTTCCAGCGTGCCTGGACCTTGTCCCGCCACACCTTCGGCAGCACTTCGTAGACGCCGGACGTCCACGCTCGCAAGATGCCGCTCTCGTTCGAGATCTCCACGGCCAGGAGGACCGGATCCTCCGCCAGCGGGCCGCCACGCCGCCTGTTCGGGTGCCCGAGGAAATCGCGCATCCATTGCTTCTGGCGCTCGCGCGCCGCGTCGTCGACGAAGGGGAAGATGTCGGTGTTGCCGACCCGATCGACCCGGGCGGTCAGCGAGTTGTCGCCGAAGCCGAACGCCGGGGGCACCAGGGACAGCTGCACGCGGATGCCGCGGCGCGCGAAGGCGTCGAGCAACGCGTCGAGCCGATCCCACTCGTCCTCGGTGGGGACTCGAATCCGCCCGCCCTCGTAGAGCGTCGAGCGAGAGATGGGGAAGACCGTCATGCGGACGAGGTTGAAGCCGAGCGCCGCGAAGGCGGAGGACATCCGCTCGCTGTCCGCGTGCGTCGGCAGATCCCAGTTGACGTAGAGGTTGGTCCCGTAGAGCTGGATGGGGCCGCGGTCGTCCACGAGGTGGTCGCCCTCCCGCCGCACCCGCCCGGCGATCGGCTCGAGCGGACCGAGCGCGGCGGGGCGGGGCAGGACGAGGGTCTCGTCGGGCAGGATGGGGAAGGGCGCCCAGGTGGCGTCGGCGACGGGCTGATCCGGCACGAAGGGGAAGGGCACGGTCTCGCGCGTCCAGGCTCCGAAGCCGAGCACGGTGAGCTCGACCCCCTGGTCGGGGACCACCACGAGCTCGCGCGCCCCCGCGGGGACGGCGAGGGGCACGAGCGACGCGTAGAGCGGACGCACCGCACCGCTCACGGTCGCGGTGCCGACGGGCACCGGGATCACGCCGTACGCCGAAGGAAGCCCGCCGGGGGCCGGGACGTGAAGCCCCGTGACCTTGTGGGTGGACGCGGGGAGGGCGGAGAAGCGGAGGGCCCCCACCGCCCCCTTCACCGTCGCGGTCGTCGGCAGGAGCAGCACCGCGACCACGTCCGCGTCCGGCGGGATGGCGTACTTCGAGGGGCTGGAGAACGATGCGACGACGGGCTCGGTGATCGGCAGGTACCGGCCGTCCGGTGCCCAGGTGCAGGACTCTCCGGGGCACGTGGGGGCGGCGAGGGCCGCCGCAAGGAGGCTGAACATGGCGCTCCCTATCTGTCGGTGTCCGCCCACGCGAGAACGCCGCTGTCGCCCCGGTCCCGACCAGGCGGTCGCACGCCTGCATCCCGGACGATTGACGGTCGTGTCCGCGTCGCGTAGCCTCGCCCGCTACGCTGGAATTCCCCATCCTCGCGCTCCTCCTCGCCTGCTCGGGCCAAGACTCCGCGGTGATCCGCCCGTCGCAAGGCGGTGCGCTCGCCACCATGCTCGTCTCGCCCGACCAGCTCGGCACCGTCGAGCTCCCCGCGTCCACCCGCCCCGCCGCCGAGCTCGCCGGCACCGACATTGCGCTGGCCGGGCCGTGGGAGCTCGTACGGACGGTGAACGGCGTGGACGAGGTGGCGATGGCGCTCCCGGTACGCCCCCTCGAGTTCGTGGTTCGTGACGCTCCCCTCGATCTCGCGGTGATCGATGCTTCCGGGTCCAAGGCCCCCTTCGAGACCGTGGGGTCCAAGGCGCCCGCCGCGGGGACATGGGGGCTCGACGGCGCGCGGCTCCTCGTGCGCGTGCCGACCGGCAGGATGCCCGAGGGCCTTCGTCTGTCGTGCGCCCGCGCGTTCGAGCGGGAACGCGCGCTGCACCTCTCCACCTCCGGGCTCAAGCCGGAGGAATTTGCCTTGCGGACGTTGAGCATCGGCAACGAGTCTCGCGCGGGGCTGCTCCTCCCGCCGCCGGGCACCGTCACCTGGCAGGTCGACGTGCCCGCGAGCGGGGTTTTCACCTTCGACGGCACCATCCTTCCGTCCGAGGTCGGGGGGGTGGCCTCCGGCGGCGCCTCGGTGGTCGTGTCGGTCCAGGTCGACGACGAGACCACCGAGCTCGGACGCACACCCCTCGCGGTGGGCACCTGGGAGGCCGCGCGCTTCGACCTCGCCGCCTACGCGAACCAGCGGGTCACGCTCCAGCTCCGGAGCGAGCCGGCGGCCACGCCCGGGAGTGGCTCCGGGAGCCCCTCCGGCGCGCTCGACCACGTGTTCCTCGCCGCACCCACCGTCTACGTGCCCTCGAAGACCCCCCGGCGCCTGTTCCTCGTGTTCATCGACACGCTGCGCCCGGACCACATGGGCGTGTACGGCTACCAACGGCCGACCACGCCGATCCTCACCGCCTTCGCCGAGGAGGCCGTCGTGTTCGAGCAGGCGCGCTCGATCGCGCCGTGGACCCTGCCCTCGACTCGCGCGCTGTTGAGTGGTCGCCGTCCCGAGGGCTGGGGAACCAACCCGACCTTCCCCGAGCTCCTCGGCGAGCGGGGCTTCCTGCCGCTGGCGGTCACCACCAACCAGTACCTCACGCAGAGCTTCGGGATGGCGGATGGTTGGGCCGACCACCGATACCTCGGGGGCGTGCGGGCGGAAGAGACGATCGCCGTCGCGTTGAAACAGTTGGAACGCTACCCCGACAGGGACGTGGCGCTGCTCCTGCACCTGTTGGATCCGCACATCCCCTACAGCGAGCCCGCGGACCTCCGGCGCACCTGGGCCGGAGACGATCCGAAGGGGCTCGTCGGGTACTTCACCAAGCACGACGTGGACGCCCTGCGCGTGGCCAAACTCCCGCCGGAGCAGGCCGCTCCCATCAAGCAGTACCTGGTCGACCGCTACGACCAGGAGATCCTCTACACGGATCGGGAGCTCGCACGTCTCCTCGCCGTGGTCGGGCCCAAGGACGTGGTCGCCGTGGTCTCGGACCACGGCGAGGAGTTCTTCGACCACGGCGGCTTCGAGCACGGCCACACGCTCTACGACGAGCTGCTGCGCATCCCCCTGATCATCCGCGCGCCGGGCCTCACCCCGGGGCGCTCCGATGCGCCGGTGTCCATCCTCGACGTGATGCCCACGCTGCTCGAGCTCGTCGGAACCCCCGAGCCGGGGCTCGATGGGCAGTCGCTCGTCGATCTCGGCAACAACGCCGAGGGCGCGCGCGCGGCGTTCGACCGCCGCGTCCAGGTGTTCGGACGGAAGCTCTACGGGCTCGACCGCTGGGGGGTGCTGAAGGAGAATCACAAGTGGGTCGCGGCCGACGGGCTTCAGACCCTCCATGACGTGGTGGCCGATCCCGGGGAGCTCTCCGATCTCGCCCCCGCGACCGCGCCCGAGGCGCTCGACACCTACCGCGTGGCGATGGCGCAAGCGCTCGGGCGGGACGTGCCCGTGGCGTGGCGTCTGTTCACCTCGCCGTTCCGGAAGCCCGTCGACCAGGAGGTCCGCATCCGCGTCACCCACCCCGCGGGGATCTCGAATGCGTGGAGGGGCTACGACTGGAAGGGCACGAAGTCCGAGTTCGCCGCGGAGATCACCGTGGAGGACGGGGTGGCGGAGTTCGTCCAGCGACCGGGTGAGCTCGCGCCCTACGAGCTCTTCCTCCTGCCCGGGGGCGATCCGGCCGATCCCCGCGGGCTCCGGGTCACCTCCGAGGTCGGCGGAGTGACCGTCGTGTCCGAGTGGTTGCACGACCGCAAGCCGCCACCGGTCAAGGCGGAGGTGCAGAACGTCTACGCCAAGGCCTTCAACGGCGACGTGCGCTGGAGCCTGGGTCTCGCCATCAACCCGGTGACCGAGGCGCCGACCTCGTCCGACTTCAACCCCTCCTCGCTCGAGGAGCTGCGGGCCCTCGGCTACGTGGAGTGACCGCGGGCTCCCGGAGGTCATCGAGAACGAGGGCCCTCCGCCTGCGCCGAGAACCCTACTCCTCCACGAACCCCGTGAGCGTCAGCTTCGTGCCGGCCGTGCGCACCACCGCGCACACCTTCCAGTAGCTCACCCCCGCGGGGATGACGGCCGTGCCGGTCAGCGTGCCGGCGGGCCGGTCCGCGGCGAACACGAGGGTCTCGTCGATGCGGACGGCGGCGCCGCCGGGGGCGGCCATGCCGCGCACCTGCACGCGCGGGAGCTGCCCCGCGGGGGTGCCGGGGGGGAGCCCCGAGACGGTGACGGTGGCACGCACCTTGACCGCATCCCCCCTCACCGGCCGGGGCGTGTTGTCGCAGACGAGCGACTCGCCGCCGGGGCGCCCCACGACGAAGAAGCCGTCGTCCCCTTCGGGGCCCGCGCGGCCCTCGACGGGGAGGCTGTCGGGCACCGAGGACCACGCGCCGGGGAGCGCCGGGCCGGCCGCGGCTGGGGTGGGGGCGGCGCCGAGCGTGACGGTGTCGCTGCCCTGGGCGGGGGCGAGCGAGAGGTCGTCGAGCCAGAGCGTGCCTCTCTCGCCCTGGAGGAAGATGCACACCTTGGTGCGCTTCACGCCCTCGGGCACGTCCACGACGCTGCGGAACGGCGCCCAGTCGGCGGTGCCGTTGATGGACGCGGCCTCGCGGATGGTGGCGAGCGAGCCGCCGGTCCAGAAGCGGACCTGCGCGCGGGCGCCCGGATCGAGCTGGTCGGCCTTCCAGTGGCCCGAGAGCACGAGCGGGCCGCCGAGCGCGACCTCGCTGGCCATGCAGAGCATGGTGGGGTTGGCGTCGGGCTTCGCGTCGATGCGGAAGACCTTGCCGCGCGCGTCGTCCACGACCTCGCCGGAGGCCAGGGTGGGCGGGATCAACATGAAGCCGGGCGCCTGCCGGCCGATCATCTCGTCCTCGAAGCCGCCGTTGCTGACGTAGCCCCAGGTGGGGTCCGCCGCGGGGATGGCGAACTTCGCGTCGGCCTCGGCCACGAGCGCGGCGTCGTCGAGGCGGTACACGCCGATCTTGGGCGCGAACATGTTGGCGCCGAGGGTGTAGTTGCCGCCGCCCGTGGCGAGCAGGGCCGGGAGCACGGACACGCCCTCGTTGATGAGCTCCACCTTGCGGCCGGTGAGCCCGCCGAAGCCGCCGGAGAACGCGAACTTGTCGGAGAGGATGGCGTGGGTGACCCCCTCGGCGACGAGCGTGGCGGGCCGCATGTCCGCGAGCCGCACGAGGACGGGCTTCGAGGGAGACGCGGGGTCCTTCGCCCAGTCGCCGAGGACGAGGTCCATCTCCATCGGCACGGCCACCTTGCTGCCGGGCGGTAGCGCGGTGCGCGCGAAGTCCACGGCTTCCACGCGGCTCTCCGCGCGGGTGGCCTCCTGGGCGACCCACGCGAACGTGACGAGCGCCGGCGCGGCGAGGAGGCCCCGCACGACCCACGTCGCCACCTTGGCGCGCTCGGCGGCGAGCGCCGGCACCTTCTCGAGGACGACCATCATCGTGACGGCGGCGGCGCCGGAGACCCAGGGGACCAGCAGGATGAGGTTGCGGGGAAAGAACACCGCCTGGCCCACCAGGAGCGCGATGGCGACGACGGGGTAGAGCCCCAGGAGCGCCCAGCGCTTCCAGCCGTAGCGGGCGCCGACGATCGGCCCGAGCAGCGCGAGCGCGGCCCACACGTTCACGCCGTCCGTGGACACGAGGAAACGCGCGAGGCGGAAGAGGTGCGGCAGGCCGGGCGCGACGTTGGCGGGGCCGTAGGAGTCACCCTGCGAGTAGTGCCGGATCTCGGCGGCGATGCCTTCGACGAACGTGGGGAGGTCGAGGACGGTGTACGGGTTGGCGACCACGAAGCCGACGCCGGTGACGCCGGCCAGCAACGCGAGCGGGCCGAGGTGTCCGTTCTCGTGCTCGTCGCGCAGGAAGTGCGCGAACACCGCCACCAGCACGACGGCGCCGGCGTTGTACTTGCTCGCGGCGGAGAGCGCGGCGAGGGCGCCGGCGAAGGCGTAGTCCCCGAGGCGGCCGCGGCGCCACACCTCGATGGCGGCCAAGACGGCGAAGCTCGTGAAGCAGGTCGCGAAGGCGTCGGTCGCGATGAAGCGCGACGCGTTGACGTGCGCGATCGAGAGCGCGGTGACGAGCCCCGCGACGAGCCCGATGCGCGGCCCGAAGAGGCGGGCCACCGAGAGGTAGCCGCCCACGACGCCCAACGAGCCGAGGAGCACGGAGAGCTGCCGGCCGCGCAGGAGGAAGAGCTCGGGGACGCGCTGCCACCTGAGCCCGGTGTCGAGCATGGTCTCGACCTGGTTCAGGCTCTGGATCGCGCCGTCGCCGATGAGCGAGAGGAACGACGTGATCGCGACGACCGCGTGCACGTACATCGGGAAGCTCGGGTAGTTGAAGTACCCGGGGTTGAGCTCCCCGGTCTTCACCATCTCGATGCCGCGGTGGAGGAGCTGGGCCTCGTCGGGGTGGGCCGCGTAGGGCAGGCCGAGGCGGGTGAGCGGGAGGCGCAGCGCGACGGCGACCCCGAACACCGCCAGGGCGCCGAGCAGCTCGGCGTGGCGCGACACGAACGTCGTGAGGCGCTCGCGCGCGTCCGGAGGGATGGAGAGCTTCACGGCACCTCGGTGATTGTGACGTCGTCGAGCCAGAGCGTGCCGCTGCCGCCGGTGAACCCGAGGCAGAGGCGGTACTCGTCACGGCCGGCGGCGGGCGACCAGGAGGCCTCGAAGGGCGTCCAGTCGGGCGTCTCGGAGAACACGGTCGACACGTCCATGGGCTGGTTGGCGTCCGCGGGGCCGCGGCTGCGCACGAAGACGGCGGGGGCCTCCCAGGGCTTCGCGCCGGCGGTCGCGCCGTTGGTGCGGACGGTCCCGGTGACGCGGATGGCGCGGGGCGCCTTGCGCCAGGGGGCGCACACGGCGGCGCCGGCGTCGACGCGGACGGCGGCGCCGGAGGAGCCCGCGGGGTCGATGGCCGCGCCGGTGGGCGGGGAGGCGTCCCACGGGGCGAGCGCCTCGAAGTCGCCGGGGATGTCCACGTCCGCGACGCCGGGCGGCGGGCCGCTGCCGGCCTCCACGTCGTCGAACCACGCCGTGCCCGTGCCGCCGGTCAACCCCACGCACGCGCGGAACTCGGCGGTGTCGGCCACGTCGGACCACACGAGGTCGAACGGGGTCCAGGGCTGGTCACCCTGCCAGGTCTGCAGGAGCGGGAAGCGCTGCTGGCCGGTCGCGGACTTCAGGCGCAGCTGCGCGGCCGCCGACTGGTTCGTGTTCGCGCCCGCGACCACCTTGTCCGTGCGCACGGCCCCCTTCACGCGGATCGGCCCCAGGACGGGCTTCCAGGGGGTGCACACCAGCGTCGCCGCCGACACCTCGATCGCCCGCGCCCCGGTCCTCGCCGCGCCGTCCACGACCTGCCAGCCGGGCGCGTCCGCGGGGAGCGTCGTCCAGTCGTCGGGCTTTCCGTTGGTGAGGCGCTCGAAGGAGGCGTTGGTGGTCTGCGCCAGGTACGGCGCGTCCGGCGCGGCAACCGTCGCGACCGAGGCCCCCGACGCCCCGTTCACCGAGGCGCCGCCGCCGCACTCGGCCGCCAGGTGCGGGAAGGCGGCCACCAGATCGCCACACGCGCGCTCGATCTCCGCGGCGTCCCCGAGCTCCTTCGCCGCGGCGAGCCGCGCCCGGTGGAAGGAGAGCTCGCGCGGCACGCGCAGGACCGCGCGCTCCAGCCGCTCGAGCCGCTGGGCGACCGGCAGCTTCGGGAGCTCGCCTTCGCCCTTCGCATCCACGTCCGTGTTGTGCCAGCGCGCCCGCGTCCGGTATCCGTCCACGCGGTACCAATCCGACTTGCGCGCCTGCAGCAGGATCGGCACGCCCCCGCGCACGATGAGGTAGTCGGGCGGCTGCTCGGACCAGCTCTCCACCACCGTGGCCATCTTCTCGCCCGTCGCGCCGGAGAGCCGCCGGTCGACGAGCGCGAGCCCGTCGATGACGCGGTTCTCGGTCACGAAGCCGAGCAGGCCGATCTCCGAGTAGGCGATCGTCGCGTCGTCCGGGATGTACTCCAGGATCTTGAGCACCCGGTCCGGCACGCCGCCCCACCACGGCATCGCGAGCCGCTCGGTCCACGTCTTCGCGCCCTGCTCGTAGCGCTTCACCACGAGGGGCTTGCCGTCGCGCACGTAGAGGGAGTCGTGCGTCAGGTGGATCCACGCCTGCGCGGCCAGCAGGACGCCCACCGACGCGAGCGCCACCCGCGGGCCCCGCGCGCCGATCGCCCGCTTCACGAGCTCGCCCGCGGCCTGCGCCCCCGACGCCACGACCAGCGCCACGATCGGCACCGCGGGTGCCCAGAAGCGGTTCTGCGGCATCCAGTCGCCCCCCGCCTTCGCGAGGAACACGAGCTGCACGCCGAGCGCCGCGAGCGCGATCATCCCGAGGCCGCTGCCGGGGAACGCGGCGAGCGGCAGGGCCACGATCAGGAGCACCGCGTGCACCGGCGAGGCGACGGCCGCCCAGCTCTCCGTGTAGGACTGCAGCGGCGCGAGCCGGAACTCGTGCGTCGCCTTCACGTAGTAGGTGTTGGCCACCCAGTCGCCGTAGTAGGCGGCGCGGAAGCCGAGCCACGCGAGGCAGGGGACCGCGAGCACGACGGCCCAGCGTACGGCCGCCGCGCGGCGCGCCGGCTCCTTCCACGCACGCCACGCCTCCAGGAGCACGACCGGCGCGATGAAGAGCGGGGCCTCGGGCCGCGTGAGGTACAGCGCCGCGCCCACGACCGCGCTGCCGAGCTCCCGCCCATCGCCCGTCCATCGGCCGGCGACGCCTCCGATCCAGACCGTGAGGAGCAGGGTCCAGAGCGGCGTCTCGAGGCCTTCGGGCGCCCAGTAGGCGACGTTGAGATCGGTGGCGGCCACGAGCGCGGGGAGCAGCGCGAAGCCGCGTGACAACCCGAGCCGGCGCGCGGCCCACCACGCGGCGAGCGGGAGCGCGCCGGTGCAGGCGATGCCCACCCACTTGACGAAGACGGTGCCGTCCAGCCCCGCCGCCAACCCGAGGGCGGCCAGGAGCGTCCACGACGGGTTCGAGTAGCCCTCCACCCGTTCGCCCGGGTTGAACACGAGCCCCTGCCCCTCGACGAGGTTCCAGGCGTACCGCAGCGTGATGTACGTGTCGTCGACGGTGTACGGCAGGAAGTACATCGCGTTCCACACGGAGAACACACAGAGCGCGCAGACGCCGAGCAGGAACGGGTCCCGCCACGCAGGCGAGGAGGACGAGGGCGTGGTGGGGTCGTGCACGTAGGCTCCGGCGGGGCGTAAACCCCGGCCGGGCGAGCCGTCAAGTTGCAGCCATCGGCCACCGGGAAAAAGCAGCCGCCGCGCTCGCGCTCGCCAGCCTGCTCCCAGGATGGCAACAGGACGGGCGCTCGGGGCCCCGCCGCGCGCGGACACGCGGCGCCGCGTGTCTTCCGGGCTCGCGCTCCGCGCTCGGTCGGCGCCGAGCCGCCGACTCGCCGCCCGGAGGCGGCGCCCCTCCAGCCCCGCTGGGCCGGGGGCGAGGTCGACATCGCGAGGAGCGGCACGGCATCCCGCCGCGGCGCTACCGGATCTCGAAGCTCGTCACGAACGCCGTCGGCCCGTCCAGCCCGCCGTCCCCGACGAGGCACGGCGCCGCCACGGGCTCTCCGCCCGGCGCGCGGACCCATCCGCAGGGGGAGGGCGCGATCTGGCCGACGTGCACCGACCACGCGAGGCCCGTCGGGAGCTGGATGACCAGCGTGAGATCCCCGAGGCGGGCGAGGTAGCCGGTGGGCTCGGGCGTGAGCGTCCACCCCGGCCCGAGCTGCCACGACAGGCGCACCGCGTGGCGCCCGGTGCGGCGGCCGACGGGCACGAGGCGGTCCGTGATGAGGAGCCGCGCCTGGTTGAGCAGGATGTCGCGCTCGTGGGTGAGGGGGACACGGATCCGGTGCCAGCCGGTGTGGCTGCCCTCGATGCGCGCCTTCTTGCCGTCCACCCGGGCCACGCCGAGGGTGGAGGGGACCCGCTCGGCGCCGGTGAGGGGCGCGAACGGGTGACCGTCGAGGAGCAGCACGTTGTGGGCCGCCGGGGATCGGAGCCACGCCGTGAGCGCGCCGGCGCCGTCGGACGGGCCCGCGTCGGCGAGGACCTTGGCGTCACCCACGTCCCAGACGAGGTGCAGCGGCGCGACGTGCGTGTTCGGGGAGGCCCGCTCGGGCGACCCCATCTCCGCGACCACCCGCCCGGGGCGGTTCTTGATGCGCATGTGCGCGACCGCCAGCCCGCTCTCCCGGAACACCCACATGCCCCAGGTCTTGCCGGCGGCCTCGTGCGCGAGCGGGTCCGCGGCGATGTCCCCCGCGTGAGGGGCGAGCCACGCCACGCGCGGATCGGTGGCGGCCCCCGGGGCGGGCGGCCCGCCGTCGAGGCCCCAGGCGCGCACGAGGTTCCAGAGGGACCACGCGAGCGGATGGCCGGGAACGTCGAGGAGATCGCCCAGCGGCGCCTCGCCGATCGTCGGGAGCGCGCCGAGCTCGCCGGCGAGCCGCTCCAGGCAGCGCGCCCCGCGGACGAGCGCGGCGTCGGCCGCGGAGGGGAACGACGAGCCGTTCGCGCGGGAGACGGCGCGGGCGACGGCGACGTACCACAACGTCTCTTCGAGGCGGAGCGGCGCGTCGTCCCGCGGGGAGCCGTCGAGGTGGAGGACGTGCGGGAGGTCGAACCGCAGGCCCGTGAGGCCCTCGCTCCAGTCGGCACGCGCGCCGGGAAGGTCGGGGAAGGTGAACGCGCCGATCACGAGCCCGCAGTGGTGGGCGACCCGGCGGGCGTCATCCACGTCCCCGCGCGGCATGCGGTCGCGGAGGTGATCGAGGTGCCACCGGGCGCTCCCGGCCATCGCCGCGCGCAACGGCTCGGGAACGGTGATGCCGAGCCACGCGAGGCCCGCGTGCCAGTGGACGAGGCGGGCGGCGAGGTCGGACGGGTGCGCCCAGGCGACCCCGGCGCCGGGGATGTCGTGCCGGAGCCAGCCGTCCATCGCGGCGATGGCGCCGGCGCGGGCGGTTTCGTCCCCACGGGCGGCCGCGAACGCGAGCGCCGGGAACCACCCGTGGCGATGGGCGACGCGCGCCTCGCGGTATGCGCCGGGGTCGAGCTCGAGCCGCGGCCCGACGGGGAGCGGCTCACCCGACGCGGGATCCTCGCCCCAGTCGGTGAGCGGGGGCGGGGCGACGGGGCCCACCCCACGGAGGACGAACGGGCTCTCGCCGGGACGCGTGGGGAGGGGCTCCGCGGACCGGTGCGCCACCTTGCCGGCGGGAGGAGCCGTGAGCGCACGGGCGCGCGCGAGGAGCCCCTCCAACATCAGGGCTCCTCCAACTCGGGCTCGGGCACGGGCTCGCGGTGCTCCGGGATGTCGAACTCGAAGTCGATCTCCTCGCCCAGCTCCTGCTGGAGGTAGGTCTTGAGGCGACGCTTGATCCGCACCTCGATCTGCCGGATGCGCTCCTTGCTCACGTCGTAGCGCTCTCCGAGGTCGGACAGGCTCGCGGGCTCGTTCGCCACGAGGCGCTCGGACCAGATGGCGCGCTCGCGCTCGTCCTCGAGGGTGAGCTCGAAGGCACGGAGCTTGCCCTGCACCAGCGCGCCGAGCTGGGACTCGGCCACCCGGTCCTCCGGGCCCGTCGAGTCGTTGTCGGGCACGATCTCCGCGAGCGAACGGCCGTCCTCTCCGCCGACGGGGGCGTGCAGGGACATCGCCGGGGCGCGCATGTGCTGATCGACCGCGATCACCTCGCTCTCCGGGACCTCGAGGCGCGCGGCAAGCTGCTGCGCGGAGGCCTGGACCCCCTCGCGAAGGAGGCGTTCGCGCTCCTTCTGGAGCTGGAAGAACAGCTTCCGCCCGTTGCGCGTGCTGCCGAGCCGGACGAGCCGGAAGTTGTCCATCAGGAAGCGGAGGATCATCGCGCGGATCCAGTACTGGGCGTAGCTGGAGAAGCGGATGCCGCGGTACGGGTCGTAGCGGGAGAGGGCCTCGACGAGGCCGACGTTGCCCTCCTGGATGAGGTCCAGCACGTTCGCCCACTGGCGGTGGTACTGGAACGCGATCTTCACCACCAGGCGGAGGTTGGCGGTGACGAGGCGCTCGGCCGCCGAGGCGTCACCCGACTCGTAGTAGGCGAGCGCCACGGTGCGCTCCTCCTCCGGATCGAGGAGCGCGTAGCGCCGCACCTCGGAGAGGTAGTAGGCGAGCAGATCTCCGCCGCGGGAGGCCTCTCCCCGGGGCGCGAGCGCAGGCAGCTTGGGAATGGGGTTCCGCCGCGGATTGCCGAGTGGATCCAACGGCTCACCGCTGGCGTCGAGGAGATCCTCGCCCTCCCCCTCTTCCCCACCACCGTCCCGTTCATCCATGCACTGCTCCTGTGGAAATGGGGGCCACCCGCCCCGGGGATGCCAGCTCCGCGACCGCGCGCGCCTCACCGGCTACGAACGCGGCGCCCGTGTCGCGAAGCGGATCGAGGGGCGCCTGGTCCGTCAAGCGGAGAGCCCGACCTCCAACCGCCTCTATCAAGGCGAGACCCGCCGCGGTATCCCAGATCGACCACCCCGGGGCCACGATCACGGCGAGGGCGCTGCCGCGCGCCACGAGCGCGAGGTGCGCGGCCGTGCCGCCGAGACAGCGTGCTTTTCCGGTGAACGCCACGTTGAAGTTCCGATGGAAGGCGGAAGGCAGGTACAACACGCGGGGAATGCGTTCCCGATCCAACGGGGGGAGGACGGCTCCATTGAACCAGCCCACCCCGCCCTCGACGTAGTAGTGCTCGCCGAGCCGGGGGAGGTGGATGGCGCCGAAGTCCACGCGCTCCGCGCCACCGACCGTGACGAGGCGCGCCACGGCCGGCCCCCAGTGCGCGAGGCCCTCGGTGAAGGCGCTCGTGCCGTCGAGGGGATCGACGACCCAGCGCGCGTCGGGGCGGCCCGGGATCGCGCCGCGCTCCTCGCTGAGGATGGTGTCCTCGGGCCAGTCGCGCCCGATCGCCTCGAGCAGCACCGCCTCGGCCGCGAGGTCCGCGTCGGTGAGCCAGGAACCGTCCGCTTTCTTCCGGGGGTGTCCATCGCCGAAGTGGCGCATGGAGGCCGATCCTGCCGCCTCGAGGAGGGCGCGCAGGGTGTGGCCTCGGGGGGGAAGGGGTGGGGGCCCGGCGTCCATCGAAGGAGGAAGTAATCGCGGCGGGGCCGAATCGCCGCCCGGCGTGTCGAACGGCGGAGGCCGAGGCGCCTGCCGGGGATGCTCGGCCCCCGCGGGGTGCACGCTCGGATCGGCTCCGGCGGGCGGATCGGCGGCGGCCGCGGGAGGGAGCGACTGTGGTATCTTTCCGCGCTGGAGAAATGGCGGTTGGGAAAATCCACGCTCAAGCTCACCGGTGTCTACGAGGCATGGTCACGGAGCGTTCGTCAGGGGCGTCTCACGCGCGCCAACGGAACCGAGGCGCCCGTCCTGGTGCGGGTCGAAGAGGACCTCGCCGCCACCCCCGAGCTGCTCACGCGGCTGCGTGAGGACGCGCGTCTGCTCGGCCGCCTCCAGCACGAGAGCGTGCTGCGGATCGAGCACGTCAGCGCCGTGAGCGGCAAGGTCGGCGTCGTCTTCGAGGGCTTCGAGTGCGCGAGCGCCGCGCGCATCCTCAAGGTGCTCCGGGCGCGGAACCAGGTGCTCCCCGCCCGCGCCGCCGTGGAGGCCGCCGCGGCCGTCGGCCTCGCCCTCGACGAGGCCCTCCGCATCGTCGACGGGGACCGCGCCGTCCATCACCCCGCGCCCACGCCCGAAGATGTCCTGGTGGACACCGCCGGCCGCGTGAAGCTCGCCGGGTTCCGGGTGGCCCGTCCGGGGGATCCCCCGGTGCCGGCCCCCAAGGGCTACGCCGCGCCGGAAGGCGGAGCCGCGCCCCCCGCGGCGACCTACCTCGTCGGCGCCCTGCTCGTGGAGCTGTTGAGCGGCGAGGGCCCGCCCGACGCCGCGATCGAGCCCGAGCGCCACGAAGCGTCGGTGCGTCGGGCGTTGATCCGGGTGCTCGCGCGTCCCGGTGACACCCCCGGCGAGCCCGTGGTCGCGGCCATCCGCCAGGCGCTCGCGCACGATCCGGCGGTCCGGGGCGGCCCCGGCGCGTTCGGGCGCAAGCTCCGCGAGCTCGCCGTCGCGTTGCAGAGCCCCGGCCTCCGCGCCTGGGCGCCGGGCTCCATCCCCTCGATCCAGCGGTTCACGCCGACCGCCGCGGACCCGGGCGCGGCGCCCCTGCCGTCCCCCTCGGACGACACGCGGCGTCCTCCGCTCGGCGCCGGGCAGACGCTCGCGCCTGTCGACCTCGCGCCGTTCGACCTTGCTGAGGGGCCGCGGGGGCCGTCGCGCGAGCCGCTTCCGGACGCCGTCAGCCGCGCCTACTCCCGCGGGGCGGTCACGATCATCCCGCCTTCCGAGCTCTCGGAGGAGATCCTGGCCGCCAACCAGGCGCCGGCTCGCGGGCGCGGGCCATCGGCTCCCTCCGGGGCGTCGAACCTCGGGGGGCTACGTGCCGCGCCCTCGGCAGAGCCGGGGAACACCGGCGCCCCCGGCCGCGCCGTGGCTTCGCGGGCGCCGGCGTTCGGTGCATCCCCCGCCGCGGGCCGGGCGCCGCTCCCCGCCACCGCGACGGGATCGATGCCGGCGCCCACGCGCGATCCGCTCGACATCCCCCCGGTGGCGCCCCCCCGATCGGGCGGCGCTGCGCCGCGCGTGGAGAGCGGCCCCTCGGTGAGCCGGTCGCCGGGCGGCCCGTCCGGGCCGATGGCGCACCCGATCTCGTCGGGCCCCATGCCGGGGGAGCCCTCGCGCCGGGACGGCCCCTCGCTCGCCGGGCCGCGCGGCGGCGGCGGCGGCCGCTTCACGCCCATGGGCCCCCTCCTCGATCCGATCATGGATGGCGACGAGTCCGAGGCCACCGTGGTCGCCGGGCACCGCCCCCCCGGCCCGTCCGTGCCGATCGATCCGCTCGCGGACGATCCGCCGCTCCTAGGCCGCGCGTCCGCGCCGATCTTCACCGGCTCGTCGGGCGGGTCGGGGCCGGTCGGGGCCTCCGGCCCGATCGCGAGCGCGCTCGACGACGACGAGCCCCCGCCGTCCCGCGGGCGCGGCCTGCTGCTGCCCGCCGTGATGGGCATCGGCGCGCTCGGGCTCGCCGCCCTGGTGATCGTGAGCCTCGGCCTGTACTACTACAGCGGCGGCATCGAGGAGGTCGAGGTGGCCGCGCCCACCCTGACCGCGCCCGCGGTGGAGCCGCCCCCGGCGGCCCCGGTGGACCCCGCGGCACCGCCGTCCGCGCCCGCCGCGGAGGCCCCGACCCCCA
>JAKFCH010000356.1:0-53878 GCA_036676765.1 Deltaproteobacteria bacterium | reverse complement strand
CCGGGCCTCCGCGCGCACCCCCGGCCACCACTGTGTCCGCGCCGCGCCGAGCGTAGACCAGATCGGGACCGCGACATCGGCCGCCGCGGCCCCGCCGACGCCCGTACCTCCGGTGCCCCAGCGCGCGAGCGGGCCTCCGGGTAGCGACGGGGCGAGCGCGCTCCAGGTGCCTCCGGGCGCGTCGAGCGCCTCCCCGATGCCGCCCGTCGCGCGGGCCGCGACATCCCCGCGCACCTCCGCGGCGAGCCAGTCGGTGCCGCCCGCAGCGCGCGCGCCGAGGCCCACCTCGCCGAGCGGCGCGACCTCCTCGAGCGAGCCCACCGCGGCGATTCCCACGCGCGGGGTGAGCGACACCGCCCGGCCGCGCCCGAATTCCCACGCGACGCGCTCGCGGGCGAGGGTCCCGGCGCTGCCGTCGTCGGGGAGCCACACGTCCAGCGTGGAGGGCCCGAGACCGAGGACGGCCCGGCTGTCGCGCCACCGCGTGCCGCGCGAGACGTAGTCGACCGCGTAGTCGGCGAGGTAGGCGGCGTCGGACACGCCGGTCACGTCCCACCCGAGGCGGACGTTCCCCGGAGCGGTCGGGCCGTCGAGGCCGCCCCGCGTCGTGCCGGCGCCCCGGACGGTCCCCGTCACGGCGTCCCAGCCGAGCGCCCCGCGCGCGGTGGCCCCCGGGCCGGTCACGCCCAGCTCGCCGCGGAACCCCCGGTCGATCCGCCACGCCGGCCCGCCCTGGAACATCCAGTCCCCGACGCCGCCCCGCCCCTCGATACCGGCGCTCCACCCGTTCTCGCCCCACCCCACCTCGGGGAACAGGAGGCGGAAGCGGTGGGGATCGAGCGGCACGCGCCAATACGGCACGGGGAGGACCGGGACCGCGAAGATCCGCATCACGCCGCCGTGGACGATCACCACCCGCTCGGGGACGACGACGATCCGCGCGGCGCGGAAGCTCAGGGCCGACGGGCCGCCGTCGGTGCACTCGCACGGCACCACGGTGGCGCCCTCCGCCGTCCACCTCCCCTCCCCTACCACCAGCCGGTCCGCGACGACCGAAGCGCCGCCCGTCTCGACGCGCGTGTCCACGAGCACGGCCGTGCCCTCCGCCGGGTGGACCTCGGCGCGATCGAAGGCGAGCTCGCCGTCCGGGCGGCGGTACACGCCGTCCTCGACGACGAGAGTGGCGCCGTCCCAGGTGGCGCGTACGCCGCGAAGGGATTGTTCCCCACGCCCATCTCCGGAGAGATGGACCTCCACCGACCCTTCGGCCACCGCCACGCCGCCGGCCCACTCGACCCGATCCGCGGCCACCTCGATGCCCGCGGGCTCGACGGCGGCCGACTCGACGGCGGGGGCCACGGCGCCTACCGGACCCCCGCCAGGTCGCGTACCGCGCCCACGAGGTAGAGCGATCCGGCGACGATCACGAGGCCGCCGTCGGCCCGGGCGAAGGCGAGCGCGTCCTGGAGCGGGCCCGCGGGGCTCACCGGGACCGGGAGGCCCTCGAGTTGGGCCGCGACATCTCCGGGCGAGCGGGCCTTCGCGTGCGCGCACGCGGTCGTGTAGACACGGTCGACCTGCGGCGCGAGCGTCCACGCAACGCTCCGTACGTCCTTGTCGGTGCCGGCGCCGAGCAGCAGGGTCCGCTTCCGGTCGCGCGGCAGCCGCGCCAGGTAGTTGGCGAGCACCGTGGCGCCGTCGGGGTTGTGGGCGCCGTCGACGAGCAGGTCCGGCGCGAGCCACTCGAGCCGCCCCTTGTTGCGCGCCGACGCGAGGCCCTGGCGCACGGCGGGCTCTCCGACGGCGAGGGTCTTCGGGAGCTGGTCGACGATGCGCAGCGCCACCGCCGCGTTGACCACCTGGTGATCGCCCTCGAGCGCGATCTTCAGCCCCTCGCGGACCACGCCGTCCCCCCGGTAGTCGAACCCGCCCGGGCTGCCGGTCGCGTGGAAGTCGTCCCCGAAGACGGAGATCGGGGAGCCGCGCTCCACGGCGACCGAGCGGATCACCGCCATCGCCTCGTGACCGAGGGGCCCGAGCACCACGGGCACGCCCGGCTTGAGGATGCCCGCCTTCTCGCCGGCGATCGAGGCCTGGTCCGGCCCGAGGTGCTCGGTGTGGTCGAGGCCCACGGTCACGATCGAGGTGACCAGCGGCGCGACGACGTTGGTCGCGTCCAGGCGCCCGCCCATGCCGACCTCGATCACCGCGACGTCGACGCGCTCCTCGGCGAAGTGCAGGAACGCGGCCGCGACGAGGAACTCGAAGTAGGTGAGCGGGTACCGCTCGTCGGGCGGGAGCTCCTTCGCGGCCCAGGCCTGCCGCTCGGTGTCGATCCGCTCCGCGAGCCGCGCGAACGCCTGGTCGGAGATCGGCGTCGCGCCGATGCGGATGCGCTCGTTCACCTCCTGGAGGTGGGGAGACGTCGTGATGCCGACCTTGTAGCCCTGCGCTTCGAGCATGGCGCCGACCATGCGGCACACGCTCCCCTTGCCGTTGGTCCCGCCCACGTGGATGGTCGGGTAGGAGAGGTGGGGGTTGCCGAGCCACGCCATGAACGCCCGCATGCGCGGGAGCCCCATCCGCATGCCGGCCTGGGAGAGGCCCGCGAGGATCGGGTGGTCGATCATCGTGAGGCGACGACGTCCGGAGGGGCGTCCGGAGGGGCGTTCGGGGGGCAGAGCACCCGGAGCAGCTTCGCGAGCGTGTCGCGCATCTCCCCGCGGGGCACGATGCGGTCGACCATGCCGTGCTCGAGCAGGTACTCGCTCGTCTGGAAGCCCTCGGGGAGCTCCCCGCCGATGGTCTGGGCGATCACGCGCGGCCCGGCGAAGCCGATGAGGGCGTCGGGTTCGGCGAGGATCACGTCCCCCAGCATCGCGAAGCTGGCGGCAACCCCGCCGGTGGTCGGGTCGGTGAGGAGGCTGATGTAGGGCATGCCCGCGTCGTCCCGCAGGCGGCCGAGCGCCGCGCAGGTCTTCGCCATCTGCATGAGCGAGAGGATGCCCTCCTGCATGCGCGCGCCGCCGGACTGGGAGATCACGATGGCGGGGCGCCGGAGCGCGGCCGCGCGCTCGAACTGGCGCGTGATCAGCTCCCCGACGACGGAGCCCATCGATCCGCCCATGAACCGGAAGTTGAAGGTGCCGATCTCGACGGGGATGCCGTGGATGGTGGCCGAGCCGGCGATGTACGCGTCGAGCTCGCCCTGGGCGCGCTGGGTTGCGGCGAGGCGCGCGTGGTAGGGCTTCGCGTCGACGAAGTTCAGCGGATCGAGCGGGGCGACGTGCTGGTCGTGCCGGAGGAACGACTCCGGGTCGATGAGGGCGTGGAGCCGCGCCTGCGCATCCCACCGGTGATGCCGGCCGCAGTGCGGGCAGACCGCCATCTGCTCGAGGAGCGCCGGTCGATAGAGGATCGTCGAGCACCCGGGACAACGCACCCACAGGTCCTTCACCGCGGGCCCCGGGCGGGGTTCGGATTGGACGGGGTTGCTCGGCACCTGTTCGAACCAGCGTGGACCGGTTTCGTTGCTCACGGCGTGATCTCGGGGAGCGCGCAGTCTATCGCGTCCCCACGCGTCGTTCACCGGCGTGCTCGGCGAGGGAATCCCACACCGCCTGGAACCAGCCCCGGCGGAGCGCGCGGATCCCCTCGACACCCCCGCGCGCGTGCACCCGGTTGGTGAGGAGCACGGCCACGATCCCGCGGGCGGGGACCATCCAGAGCGCGGTGCCGGTGAAGCCGAGGTGGCCGAACGCGCCGACGGGGGGGCGCGGGCCGGCGGAGGAGGATCCGTCGGCGTTGGGGGTGTCCCACCCGAGGACGTGCGTGCCGGGGCCCCGGCGGTGGAACGCCACGTAGGCCATCGGCACATCCCCCGTCATCCAACGGGTGGCGGTGCGGGCGACCGCGCGGGCGCTCCCGAAGAGCCCGGCGTGAGGCGCGATCCCGTCCATCGCCGCGGCGTTGCGGTCGTGCACGGTGCCGGTCACGACGGCCTGGCGCTCCTCGCACCAGGTGGGCTCGGCGCGCGGATCGCCCCAGGAGAGCGGCCCCTCCCAGAGCGCGTCGAGGCGCGCCCCGCCGACGTCCTCGAGGACGGCGCCGAGCGCGAGGAAGCCGAGGTCGGAGTAGAGGTGCGCGGCACCCGGAGGCTGGATCCGCGGCGTGGCGATCGCGGCGGCGACGACCTGGTCGCGGGTCCCCTCCGTCCAGAGCGGGCGCCACGCGGGGTAGCCGGCGCCGTGCTGGAGCAGGTGCGCGACGGTGACGCCCTTCGGCAACAGCGGGTGCCCGCGATCCCAGGCGAGCGCGCCGGCGTCCACCGCCTGGCCCGCGAGCTCCGCGGTGCACAGCGGCTTGGTGAGCGAGGCGAGGTCGTACACCCGGTCCGGCGCGCGCGCGTAGACCTCGACCCCGGCGCGCCACACCACCGCGGAGATCGCGGGCGCAACGACGCCCTCGGCGGCGACGAGGAGGGGGTCGAGGGCGGCGTCGAGGGGGCCGCTCACGGCGAGACCTCCAGGCGGTCACCCACGATGGACGCGTGCGCGCCCACGCGGAACGCCCGGTTCGCGGGGCCGTGCCCGATGGGGAGCCCGGTGAGCACGGGCACGCCGAGCGGCGCCAGCCGATCGTCCACCACGTCGAGCACCGACCAGTCGGCGCCCTCGGGGGCGTCCGCGCCGAGCAGTGAGCCGATCGCGACGCCCGCGACGCCGTCGAGGCAGCCCGCGTCGATGAGCTGGGTGAGGAGCCGGTCGATCTTGTACGGGGCCTCGTTCACCTCTTCGAGCACGAGCACGCACGCGCGGGCGCGGAGCTGCCAGGGGGTGCCGCACAGCGAGGCAAGCACGCAGAGGTTGCCGCCCACGAGCGGCCCCTCGGCCCGGCCCGAGCGGAGGACCTGCCCGTGCAGCGGTAAAGTGGGCTCCCCCGCGAGGAGGGCGCGGAGGTGGGCGCGCGACGGCGCGTCGCAGAGGTCGGCGAGGCTGTTGAGCACCGGGGCGTGGATCGCGGGCAGGCCTCGCGACGCGAGGGCGTTGAGCAGGCCGGTCGCGTCGGAGAAGCCGATGAAGGGGGCCGTGCCGAGCTCGTTCCAAGGGAGGCTACCGAGGATCCGCGAGAGGCCGTACCCGCCGCGCGCCGCCCACACGGCGTCGAAGCCGCCGCGGAGCGCCCGTTCGAGGTCGGAGAGCCGGACCGCGTCGGTGCCCGCGAGGTAGCGGTGCTGCCGCCCGACGCCCGGGAGAAGCTCCGGTCGGTAGCCCCACTCGCGGACGATCGCGAGACCGGCCTCCAATCGGATCGGATCGAAGATGCCGGAGGGGGACACCACGGCGATGCGCGCGCCGACAGGGAGCATGGCGAGCTTCTATACTCCCGCCATGGTCCCGGCCCTCCTCCTCGTGCTCGGCTGTTGGCGTCCCGACGCCTACACGCCCCCCGCCGCCCCACCCGAGGACGCGCCGGAGGAGGAGGCGCCCGGGGACGCGCCGGATGACGCCCCCGACGACCCGCCGACGGCCGCGGAGGGAGACGAGGCCGAGACCCAGGCCGACCCCCCGTCCGAGGCCGCCGACGCCGAGCCCGACGCGCCACCGCCCTTCCCGGCCTACGCCGCGCGCACGCTCCAGGCCCCGGTGACCCTGGTGGACGACTACGGAAAACCGTTGGCGGTGCTGAACGTCGCCGGCGCGATCCTCGAGGTCCGCGGCGAAGAGGACGTGCGGACCCTCGTTTGGTGCGGATCGTGCACGCCGGCGGTCGAGGGGTGGATCCAGGCGCACCTCGTGGAGCGGACAAACGCGGGTCCGACCGGTGGGTCGAAATAGGTTGCGAAACAGGCTCCAGGGGCGCACCCTTGCAGCATGGCGACCGTCGAGCGCACCTTGTTCCGGTTCCTCGGCACCCTGGTGACGCTCGCCTGGGCCATGCATGAGATGGCCCACCTCCACGACCTGACCCGGCACGACCTCGCCCGGCAGCCGGGCGACGATCCCGACCGGCGGGGCGGCCCGGTGCCGCCCGACGCGACCGACACGCCGCACGCCTGACGCGGTGATACCTTGGCGCCATGGAACGGCGCATCTGGTCGATCGAGGGGAACCACCAGAAGCTCGATGGTGGAGCCATGTTCGGCAACGCGCCCCGCGCCCTCTGGGAGCGCTGGGCACCACCCGACGAGCGCAACCGCATCGATCTTGCGTGCCGAGGCATGCTCGTGCGCGAGCCCGGACGGACGATCCTGTTCGAGACCGGCGTCGGCGCGTTCTTCCCGCCCGCGCTCCGCGATCGCTACGGCATCCTCGAGGCGCATCACGTGCTCCTCGACTCGCTCGCCGCGGCCGGGATCACCCACGAGCAGGTCGACGTCGTGGTGCTCTCCCACCTGCATTTCGATCACGCGGGCGGCCTGCTCTCGGCCTGGGAGGACGACCCCGCGTGGACGCCCCGGCTCCTGTTCCCGAACGCGCGGTTCCTCGTGAGCCGGGTCGGGTGGGAGCGGGCCCGCAACCCCCATTCGCGCGACCGCGCGAGCTTCGTCCCCGAGCTCAACGCGCTGCTCGAGGCGTCCGGACGGCTGGAGCTCGTCGACACGGAGACCAGCCCCACGCTCGGCCCCGACTACCGCTTCCACTTCTCCGACGGCCACACGCCCGGATTGATGGTGACCGAGGTCGCCGGCGACAACGGACCGATCGTCTTCGCCTCCGATCTCATCCCCGGGCGCCCCTGGGTCCACACCAGCATCTCGATGGGCTACGACCGGTTCCCCGAGCTCCTGCTCGACGAGAAGCGCGCCCTGCTCGACGGGCTCGTCGCGCGGCACGGGCGGCTGTTCTTCACGCACGACGCCGCGTGCGCGCTCGCGGCGGTGACGAGGGACGAGGCCGGTCGCTACGGGTCGACCGGCGGTGAGGCGCACGTCGCGGGGCTGATCGCGTAGCGCTCGCGCCCGGGCATGCGCCGGAGGAACGCGTCGGGTAGCCGCGCGCGCTATCTTTTCGCATGCTCCCGCTCTCCGCCCTCGCGATCCAGGCCGTCACGGTGGCCGCCGCCGCCGACGAGGCGGGCCCGCGGTACGTCGGCGAGGCCGCGCCGCGCTGGGTCTCCGTCGCCGCCGGCCTCGGCGGGTCGTGGATCGTGGGCGACAACGCCGCGGGCTACGGTAGCGCCCTCTCGGAGCGCGTGGTGGTCGACCTCGCCACGGGCGATCTCGTCGGCTTCACCGTGGAGCTCGACCACGCGCGCCACGGCCTCGTGGACGCCGACGCCTACTTCCAGGGCGCGCCGATCCCCGCGGACGCGGTCACCGGCTTCCGGGACTACCTCGTGGTGGACGCCGGCTTCCGCTTCGGCCTCCCCGTCGGGGGCCCGGACCACGCCGACGATCCGGTCCGGGTCGTCCCCTACGTGCGCGTCGGCGCCGGGGTCGCGCGCACGAGCACCCTGCTCGACGCCCCCGGCTTCGACGGGCGCGTGGCGCTCCGCAGCAACACCGCCTGGCCGGCGGCGAGCCTCTCCGCGGGTGCGGAGGTGCGGATCCGTCGATGGATCAGCCTCCTCCCGCACCTGAAGACCCAGGTCCAGGTGTTCCAGGACGTGGCGGAGTCGATCGGCGGGCCGTCCCGCGTCGCCGCCGAATGGCGCTTCCAGCCCGCGCTCGACGTGAGCATCCACTTCTGAGGAACCCCATGGCCTCCCCCTTCTCCGTCCTCCTGCAAGCGCTCGGCGAGCGCCTCGACGAGGACCTCCTCCCCGCGATCTACACGGCGGCGTCGGTCCCGACGGCGGACGTGCGGGCGTGGATGCGGGACACCGGCCTCCCCTTCCTCGACCCCGACGCGGGGAGCTTCCCCACCTCCGCCGATCTCGACGACGCCGCCCTGCGCATCGTCGGCCACACCCGCGTCCGCGCGACCGCGTTCGGCGTCGCGAGCGGCTTCGTCGGCGCGGTGGCGATCCCGCCCGAGGTGCTCGCCACCATCGTCTCCACGCTGCGGCTGTCCCAGCGGCTGGCCGTGCTCTACGGCTTCGATCCCGAGACCGACGCCGGGCGCCTCGTCATGTGGCGCGCCCTCGCCGCGGCCTACGAGATCGAGCTCCCGGCCCAGGGCCCGGTCGGCATGAAGGTGCGCGAGCTCCCCGACATGTTGCGGTCCCAGCTCCCGGCGACCCGGCAGGCGAGCACCTGGCTCGCTCGGCAGGTGGTCGTCCGCGCGACCGGGACGGTGATGAGCCGGGTCACGCGCCTCATCCCGGGCCTCGGCGCGGGCCTGGCCGGCTGGGGCGCGCGTCGCCGCACCCACGCGATGGGGCAGCGAATGATCGACGTGTACCGACGCGCGATGACGGGCGCGCCGTTCGAACTGGAGGGCGAAGAGGTCGCGGTCGAGGTGCCGACGCCATCCGCTGGCCCCCGTGTTAGCCCGGCGGAATGATCATCCTCGGCGTCGCTGACGGCCCCGATGCCAGCGCCGCGCTCGTCGTCAACGGCACGCTCGTAGCGGCCGTCGCCCAGGAGCGCATCGATCGCGAGCGCCACTCCCGT
The DNA here is from genome assembly GCA_036676765.1 of Deltaproteobacteria bacterium. Lineage (GTDB taxonomy): Bacteria > Myxococcota_A > UBA796 > UBA796 > SXON01 > CAJBVW01. The sequence continues at coordinate 45,321 of JAKFCH010000356.1, read as the reverse complement.
GCGTTCCCCTCCGGCGCGATCGACGCCGTGCTCGACACCGCCGGTCTCCGCGCGCGGGACGTGGATCGGGTGGTGTTCGGCGGCACCTCCTCCCATGCGTCGATCCTGCGGGCGCGCCCGCACCTCCGCGACCGGGTGACCCCGCGCTGGCGCGAGGCCTACCGCGGCTACCAGGCCGCGCTCCGCGCGTCGGGCCTGTACATGGTGGAGCAGGACGTCGCGCGCAAGCTCCTCGAGCCGAAGATGCGCGCGCTCGGCTTCGAGAAGGCGCGGGTCGACCTCCACGAGCACGACCGCGCGCACGCCACCGCCGCCTACCGCTGCCAGGAGCGGACCGACGCCCTCGTCGTGACCCTCGACACCCCGGGGGACGGCGCCGCGGTCACCGTGAGCGTCGGCCGCCACCTCCAGCTCGACCGCGTGTTCCTGCAGACCTCGCTCGCGTCGATCGCCACGTTCCCCGGGCGCATCGCCCACGTGCTCGGGATCGACGCCATCGACCTCGCCGCGCTCGCCGCGCACGGCACGGCGCCCGACGCGCTGCAGGCGACCTTCGCGCGCGAGGTGGGCGTCTCGGGGGACGGCTTCACCGCCAAGGCGCTGGTGCGCGACCCCGACCCGCTCCTCGCCCTCCTCGGGCGGCACGCGCCCGCGGACATCGCCGCCGCCGCGCAGCTCGCCATCGAGGCGGCCGTCGTCGCCTTCGTCCACCTGCACGTCGCGCGCACGGGCATCGGCCACGTCGTCGCCGCTGGCGCCCTGTTCGCGAACGCGCGCCTCTGCGCGCGGATCCTCGCCGAGCCCACCGTCGAGACCCTCTCCGTCTTCCCCGCGATGGGGGACGAGGGGCTGGCCATCGGCGCCGCGCTCGGGGTCGCCGGGGCTGCGGTGCGCCGCCCGACCACCCTCGCCCTCGGTCCGACCTACACCGAGATCCAGTGCTACAAGGCGCTCTCCGTCGCGTCGTTGCCGCGGAACAAGCAGGAGGCCCCGGAGGTCGCCGTCGCCGAGCTCGTGGCGGCCGGGCGCACGGTCGCCCGCTTCGACGGGGGCCTCGAGGTCGGGCCCCGCGCGCTCGGCAACCGCACCGTGCTCTTCCGCGCCGACGATGCCGCGCTCCGCGTGCGCGCCCTCGCCGCCCTCCGCCGCCGGGAGTGGGCCGCGGTCGGGTGTGCCGTGCTCGAAGCGCACGCCGACGCCGCCTTCGCCGACCTCGACCGCGCCGAGGCCTCCGCCCGCTTCCGCACCCTCGCGCCGCGCGCCCTGCCCGACTTCGCGCGCGCCCACCCCGGGGTCGTCCAGCCCGACGGGACCGCCCTGCCCTACGTCGTCGACCCCGCCGATGCGCCCGAGATGGCCGCGGTGCTCGACGAGGTGCGCCGACGCACGGGCGCGCTCGCCGTTGCCCAGCTCGACTTCGCGTACGGCGACGAGCCCGTCGTGTGCAGCCCGGGGGATGCCATCCGCGCGTGGCGCACCTCCGACGTCGACGCGCTGCTGGTCGGCCCCTACCTCGTCGAGCGCTCCACGCTCTGAGCGGGCGGGCGCGCGTCCCAGAACGACCCGAACGCGACCCAGAGCTCCCCCGCGAGGTAGCGGGTGCGCGGCCCGTCGCCGCTCTTCCTGGCCCGGAGGTTGTCGTTGACGACCTTGCCGTCGGCGTCGGTGCGGTCCTCCGGACGGCGGAGGTTCATCGTGAACCGCACGACGCCGCGCGAGCCGACGTGCACGAGGGAGATGGTGCCGTCCGGCGCGACCGACTCGACGACGGCGACGTGGGAGAGCGGATCGTCGAGGCGGCCGTTGCCGTTGCGATCGTAGGTGTCGTCGAAGAACGCGATGTCGCCGGGCGTGGGGACGCGGCGGCGATGGAGGACCCGGCGCTGCTTCGCCTGCTCGAACAACATGGCGGAGCTGCCCTTGAACGCGCACCCAGCCGACGCGAGCGAGGCCTCGACGAGCCCCGAGCAGTCCCACCGGAACCGCTCCCCGTCGACCAGGAGCGCGCGCTCGCCGACGAAGCCGGCCGCGGCCTCGGCGATCTCGTTGGGGGTCGGCCGCGCGTCGGACGGCGGCCGCGCGCGCGTCGGACGCTCCTCGCGCGGGAGCTGCCACGCGGAGGCGGGCTCGCCCCCGAGCCCGGCCAGCGGCCCCGGCATCCGGTGGAGCGACGGCGCGCACGCCAGCATCGAGAGCAACAGCACGGGTAGAGCTTAGCCGTGTTGACGTGCCAAGAGTAGGCGCGATTGCGGTCATCCCGTTTCTGGGCGTCGAAGCAGCAATCAGAACGCGTGGCTGAAGTCGATGTAGACCTGGAGCCCGTCGGTCTCGACCCCGTCCGTCCACAGCGGCGCCGCGAAGGTCACCCCCACGAGCGAGCCCTTGGCGCCGAGGATGTCGAGGAGGGTGTGCACGCCGAGCGCGCCCCCGACGGCGGTGGCGCGGGTGTCTCCCCGCCACGCGACGCCCGCGTCGATCGCGGGGGAGAGGTGCACCTCGGACACCCACGCGAGCGCGATCGGGATGGAGGCGTTGCGCAGGGGCGCCCACCGGTACTCGATCGTGGCGTCGATCCGCTGGTTGCCCACGATCGCGGCCTCGGGGATGGCCCGCACGTCCCCACCGCCCCCGAGCGGGAGGAGGCGATGCTCCACGTCCCCGGTCGCGATGCCCGCCTTCGCCTTGAACGCGAACACGTGCCGGGGGTGCGGCGACACGAGCCCCACCGCGAGCGCCGACGCGCTCGCCCACCGGTCCTCGCTCTGGGGGACGAGGCCGCCGCCCACGCTCAACGACAACCGGTGCCCGGAGAGCGCGAAGTACGGGTCCGTGCGCGTGTCCCAGGCGTACCCGGCCGCCGCGCCGATCGCGACGGCCCCCCGATCGGTGGGGCGGAACGCGGGGTCGAGCAGGGACGGGCCGGCGAAGAACGAGAGGCGATGCGTGCGGGTGCGCCGATCGACGAGCGGACCGAGCCACCGCAGCCAGCCCGCGGTCACGGTCGCGAGGTCCTGGGCGTCGTGATCGACGCTGAGCACGAGCAGGTTGCGGCTGTCGTTCCGGCGGCGGAAGTAGAGGTCGGCCGCGAGATCGAACGACTGCTGGGAGGGGTTGAGGTTGTAGAGGCCGCCGTTGACGACCATCGTCCACTTCACCGGCCAACGATCGTTCACGAGGTCGGCCTGGCGCACGTGGCCGTCGGGATCGACCTGGACGGCGCTCGCGCGCGTCGTTCCCGGCAACGCCCGTTCGTCCGGCCCCGGCCCGGCGATCCAGGGCGCGAGGCGCTCCCCGTCGACCTTCACCACCACGACCTCGGGCGGAGCGTCCGGGGGGGCCACGCGCTCGACGCGCGCGCCGGCCCCGTCGACGTGCACGACGTAGTCCTGCCCCTCCGCGTAGGGGTGTCTCCAGGCGGCGACGAGCGCGGGCGGCACGGACAGGGCCGCGGCCGCGTCCGCGAGCGGCGCGCCGGCGAGGACCGCGCGGCTGAGCGCGGCGGCGGTCCCCTTCCCCGACAGATCGTCGAGTTGGACCGCGGCGGCGCGCCCGGGAATGCGGCCGCCGAGCACGTCGAGCAGGCCCGGGGGGCCGCCGAACGGCTCGTCGAACACGTCGGCGAAGTAGGGCAGCGTGCCGTCGTAGAGCAGGGCGTCGATGACCGGGTTCCACGAGAACCAGCCGAGCAGCTTGCGGACGGAGGGCGACTTCAGCTCGTTGGTGAGCGCGGCGGCCCCGAAGTCGCGCATCCACCCGTCCGCGAACGGGCTCGCGCCGCCGTGCCCCTGCAAGGCGGCCGCGGCGACCTCCCGTCGCACCGCGCCGACGTGGTAGGGCCGGAGGAACCCCGGCGAGAGGCGGAAGGTCCGGTCGGAGAGGAAGACCATGTCCGGCGCGGCGCGCGCCAGCCGGAGCAGGTCGAGGTCCTCGACGATCGTGAGGTCGGGGGGCGTCGGGAGCGGCCACGCGTCCTCGACGGCCTGCGCGAGGAGCCGGGCCACGCCGCGCTCCCTCCCCCCGAACGGGCGCCTGCGCTCGACGAAGCGCACCGTGCCCCCCCGCGCGGGCAGGGTCGTGATGCGCCCGCCCACGATCAGGGCGAGCGCGGCCCGATCGGCGTCACCGGTCCAGGCGAGCCGCCGATCGCCCACCACCCCGTTCATCACCCCGACGACCCCGTCGGGCAGGGTCACGTCGACGTCCCAGGTGGCGACGCGCGCCTCGCCCTGCGGGCCCACGGGCTGCGGATACCAGCCGCCGTTCGCCCACGCGCCGTCCCCCGGGAGCACCCCGAGGTCGCCGTAGCGGACCGGGAGGCGGGCCTCGAAGCGCCATGTGCCCGGGGCGCCGGCCACCGGGCGCCACGTCATCGATCCCGGGTCGGGCGCCCCCGGGAAGGTGCGGAACAACGTGCGATCGTCGGGGGGCTCGGGCAACGCTGCGAGCGGATCGACGAGCGTCACCGCCTCGTCGAACCGGATGGTGCCGCGGATCACGCGCAGATCGGGCGCCACGTCCGCGCGAAGCTCGATGTGCAGGGCGAACGCGGCCGGCGCGAAGGAGAGGAGGAACACTGCGGCGAAGGCTAACCGGTAGGCCCCGCCGGCCTCTCCCCTACCCGGCCGCCCGCGCCGGTCACGTCAGTAGACGAAGCCGAACCCGAGGTTCACCGTCGCGATGAGGCCCGGCGAGTAGGTCGCGGCGAGCGTGGCCGCGAAGTCGCCGTTCTTGATGCGGAACCCGCCGGCGATCTGCACGGGCGCGAAGCCCTCGACGAAGTGGTCGGTGTCGGCCTTGAAGCCCGACACCTCGGTGACGCGCCCTTCGAGGTCGGTCCGCGACAGGTCCGCCCGGGGCGCGGCGTGGATCCGGTTCAACCCGATGCCGACATAGGGGCTGAACACGGCCTGGTTGATCCCCTGGGTCACGCCGAAGGGCAGCGAATACCCGAGGGTGGCGGACATGTCCATGACGCCGAGCTCGAGCTCGTCGTTGCCGACGTAGCCGGCGTAGCCGACCTGGACGGCGAGGTCGGGGATGCGACGGTAGCCCTCGACGAGCGACCACCGGCCGTACACGCCGAAGACCCCGGTGCGGGTGAGGCCGATCCAGCCCGCGTTCGCGCCGATCTCGAGCGACGCCGGGAGGCCCTTGCGCACCTGGAGCCAGGGGATGAACAGGTAGGATTGGGGATCCTCGTCCTCGTCCGCGAGGTCCCACCCGGTCGGGTGGGTGCCGTCCGTGCTGCCGGTGCGCACGAAGGCGAACGTGTTGGCGATCCCCACGTGGAACCCGTTGATGCCCAGGGACTCGCCGGGCGCCATCGGCTTGTTCGCGATGGCGGTGCCGAGCTCCTTCACCATGGTCTGGTAGCCGGTCACGACGTAGTCGCTCCCAGCCTGGGTCGTGTCCGGCAGGTACGTGGAGGCACCGTCGAACTCGTCCATCTCGATGATGGACACATCTTCCGGGAAGGCGGCCCAGGCCGCGGCGACGAGGAGCAGCATCGCGCGGAGCGTAGCGCAACCACGGCCCGCCCGTCGAGGTCCCTTCGAAGACGACAACGCGGACGAGCGAATTCGCCGCCCGGTCCGGTCGTCCCCTACCCGCCGATCCCGGTCATCACGCCCTCGAACAGGCGGCCCCCGTCGGTCTCGGCCTCGTGACCGGCGGGCTTCCCACGCACGATGGATCGGATGGTCTCGGCGATCGAGGCGTCAGAAGCGCCGCCGCGCACGAGGTCGCGCAGGCTCGGGGTGTCCTCGTGCGCGAGGCAGGTGCGGAGGTGACCGTCGGCGAGCATGCGCAGGCGGTTGCACGACGCGCAGAAGTGCTCGGTGAGCGGCGCGATGAAGCCCACGCGGAGCGCGCCCACCCGCCAGTAGCGCGCGGGGCCGCCCCCGAGCGCCTCGTCACAGGGCTCGACCGGCCCGATCTCGGCGAGGCGCGCCCGCATCTCCGCCGCGGTCGTGCTCGCGTGCCAGCGGGCCTCGAACGGCATGTACTCGATGAAGCGGAGCACGGTGTCGTCGGCGTGGGGGAGGAAGTGGCGCGCCATCGACACGACCTCGTCGTCGTTCTCGCCCTTCATCACCACCATGTTGATCTTGATGGGGGTGAGCCCGGCGGCGCGCGCGGCGTCGATGCCCGCGAGGACGAGATCGAGGCGGCCGCCGCGGGTGAGCTTCGCGAAGCGCGCGGGATCGAGCGAATCGAGCGAGACGTTCACCCGGTTCAGCCCGCTCGCGGCGAGCATCCGGGCTTGTTTCGCGAGGGTGTGCCCGTTCGTGGTCATCGCGAGGTCGACGATACCCGGCACGGCCGCCACGGCGCCGACCAGCGCGCCGATGTCCCGACGGATGGTGGGCTCGCCGCCGGTGAGCCGCACCCGACGCACGCCCATCCCCGCGAAGATCCGGACGACGCGGGCGATCTCCTCGTAGCTGAGCAGGTCGGCGCGGGGCATCCAGTCGAGCCCCTCCTCCGGCATGCAGTACACGCACCGGTAGTTGCAGCGGTCGGTCACGCTCACGCGGAGGTAGGTGTGCTGCCGCCCGAACCGGTCGAGCAGCCCCGCGCGCGTCGGCCGCCCCCCTTCCGGAGCGGGACCCACTGGCGGAGCCTGGGGGCTCACGCCGGCAGCCGCTCCGCGATCCGGCGCGCGAGCTCCGCGAACACCTCGTCGCCATCGAGCACCGCGGGCCGGCCGGCATCGCCGGCGGCGCGGATCGCGTCCCGCAGGGGCACCTGGCCGAGCAGATCGACGTTGTACTCCTCGGCGAGGCGCCGCCCGCCGCCCTCGCCGAAGGGGTGCAGCCGCGCGCCCCCCACGTCGTAGTACGCCATGTTCTCGACGACGCCGAGCAGCGGCACGTCGAGCTTGCGGAACATCTCGAGCCCGCGCACCGCGTCGAGCAGCGCCACCGGCTGCGGCGTGGTCACGATGATGCCGCCCGAGAGCGGGACCGCCTGGACCATCGTGAGCTGGGCATCCCCGGTGCCGGGGGGGAGGTCGATGATGAGGTAGTCGGTCTCGCCCCAGTCGACGTCCTTGAAGAACTGGTTGATGACCCCCATGACCATCGGGCCGCGCCAGATGATGGGCTCCTTGTCGTCGACCAGGAACCCGATCGACATGCACTTCACGCCGTGGGCGACGAGCGGGATGATCTTCTTGTCGGCGTTCGCGAGCGGCTTGCCGGAGACGTGCATCATCAGGGGCAGCGAGGGCCCGTAGATGTCGGCGTCGAGCAGGCCGACGGAGAACCCGGCGCGCGCGAGGCCGACCGCGAGGTTGGTCGCCACCGTGCTCTTGCCGACGCCGCCCTTGCCCGAGGCCACGGCGACGATGTGTTTGACGCCCGGGAGCGGCGCCTTGGCGATCGGGCCGCCGTGCGGCTGGATGCCCGGGCCGGACATGCCGCGGACGGCGTCCTTCTTGGGGGCGCCGGCCGCCGCGGGAGCGCCGTGCGCGTGCCCGTGGTCGTGCCCGTGGCCGCCCGCGGCCGGGGCGCCCGCCACGCCCTCGACGCGCACGGTGCAGGCCACCTCACCCTGCCACTTCTCGGCGAGGTTGCGGAGGAGCGCCTCGCGGATGCGCGCGCGGTCGTCGACGCCGTGCTCCTTCTTGCAGGCGAGGGTGAAGCGCAGGGTGTCGCCCTCGATGCGGGCGTCCTGGACGAGGCCGGCGAGCCAGACGGAGCGCCCGGTGAGGGGATCGCGGACACGGGTGGCGGCGGGCTCGAGGAGGGAGAGAGGATCCATGCCGCCCTCTTAACGCCGTGTGGAGGCGCCGGGTGTGGGCGTCCGTACCGCGAGCTCCGTTGCCGGGGCGAGGGCTCGCTACCGCTGGCTCCAGTGGAGCAACAACGAGCCCACCGCGGAGGACAGGGGCCAGCCGTCCGCGACGTGGCGCCCGTCGAATTGCGCGACCTTGCGCCCCTGCAGCACGTAGACGGACGCGGCCTCGACGGCGAACAGCGTGCCGTCCCCCGGGAACGGGGCGCCCGTGCGCGCCTCGGAGACGGGCCCCGGGTCGAGGTCCGCGGAGGGGACGAGGCCATCGTCTCCCTCCACGCAGGTGCCGACGCGGACCGGCCAGCGGTGGAGCGCCACGACCTCGGGGAACGGCTCGGCGTCGCGGACGAGCAGCACCTTCGAGGCGTTGCGTACGAGATCCGGGTACCCGAACGCGGCGTAGGTGCGCCCGTCGGCCAGGACGACGGTGGCGCGGTCCGGGGCGGCGTTGAGCACGTCCATCGCCGCGGCGATGCGCTCGAGCGGCTCGGGGATCTCGCCGAAGGAGCCGCGGCGCAGCTCTCCGCCGAGCGCGCGGAGGCCCGCCCGCCAGCCGGTGGCGAGGACCTCCTCGGGGGGCCGCTCGGACCCGGTCCCCATCTGGGACACGAAATCTCCCGAGGGAGGCGCGGGCTCCGACGCGGAGGCGTCGGTCGGCGGCGCGGCGCTCACGGCGGCCTCGCGGACGGGCGCCGGCTTCTGCGCGGGCGCCCCCTTGGCGGGCAGGGGGGTCTCCTTCGAGACCTCGGACACGAGGTGCCCGAGCTCGGGGAGGATGAGCTTCTCCATCGCGAGGCGGCAGGCGTTCGGCGAGCCGGGGAGCGCGAACACGGGCCGCCCCCGGGCGATGCCGCCCACGGCCGTGGAGAGCATGGCCGCGGAGCCGATCGCCTGGAACGACACCATCCGGAACAGCTCGCCGAAGCCGGGCAGCTCCCGGTCGAGCCGCTCGCGGACGACCCGCGGCGTACAGTCGCGCGCGCTGACGCCCGTGCCGCCGGTGAGCACCACGGCCTCGACCGATCCGTCGGCGAGGAGCGCCTCGAGCGCCGCGCCGATGGCCGCGGGATCGTCGGCCACGAGGGTGTGCCCGGCGACGGCGTGCCCGTGCTCCGCGATCAACTCCCGGAGCAGGGGCCCCGAGGTGTCGGTGGCATCGGTCCGCGAAGTGGAGACGGTGACGACGTGGACGCGGACGCTCCGCGCGCCGGTGTGTTCGTGGGGATGACGGTGCATCCCCCGAGCGTATCACCCCGCGTCGGTCACTCCGGTGGGGGTGGAACGCGCGCCGCGAGCCAGTCCTCCAGGATCACGACGGCCGCGTACTGATCGATGACCTCCTTCCTACGTTCCGGCGGCGCGCCCGCCTCCCGGAGGCGCCGCTCGGCCTCGATGGTGCTGAAGCGCTCGTCGATGAAGGCGTGCGGCAGGCCCGTCCGCGCCGCGACGGCCTCCCCCACCTGGCGCGCGAGGTGCGCGGACCGAGCCTCGTCCCCGTCGAGGGTGAGCGGGAGCCCGACGACGAGCTGGGTGATCCCCTGGGAGACGCACACCCGCGCGATCTCCTCGGAGTCCTTCACCACCGATCGGCGCGCCACGGTGCGCAGCGGGAACACCATGCGGCGCGCGGGATCGGACACGGCGAGCCCGATCGTCTTCGTCCCCACGTCCAGCGCCAGTACGCGACCCGTTTGTTCCATGCGCCCGGTTAACGGAGCCCATGCCGCGCTTCGACGTGATCTCGCAGGGAGAGGAGCTCCTCTCGGGCTCCACGGTCGACACCAACGCCGGATGGATCTGCCACGAGCTGGCGCAGATCGGCCTCGAACCGGGGCGAATCACCGTGGTGGGGGATGTGCTGGACGACATCCGCGACGTCCTCGTCGAGGCCGCCGCGCGCGTGCCGGTGGTGGTGTGCACGGGGGGCCTCGGCCCCACGTCGGACGACCTCACGAGCGAGGCCGCCGCGGCGGCCTTCGGCCAGACCGTCGCGTCGAACCTCGAGGCGCTCGCGCAGGTCGAGGAGCGCTACCGCGCCCGGAAGCGCGAGATGCCCCCGGCCAACCGCAAGCAGGCCATCCTCCCCGTGAACGCCACCGTGCTCGAGAACCGCCTCGGCACCGCGCCCGGCTTCCGGATGGAGGAGGGCGGCACCGTCCTGTACTTCCTCCCCGGCGTGCCGTTCGAGATGAAGGCGATGGTCGCCGAGCACGTGATCCCCGAGCTCCGCGCGCGCTTCTCGCTCCCGCCGCGGCGCACCGTGGTGCTCCGTTGCATGGGCATCGCCGAGTCGGTGGCGTCCCAGAAGATGGAGGGCTTCGAGCGGCCCGGCGTGATCGTGGGCTACCGCGCCAACATGCCCGAGGTGCACGTCAAGCTGCACCTGTCCGCCGACGTCGACCCCGAGCCGCTCGTCGCCGAGGCACGGGAGCGGCTGGGCAACGCCGTGTTCGGCGTCAACTCGGGCCCCCTCGCGGAGGTCGTGGGGCAGCACCTCCGCGCCCGCGGCGAGACCGTCGCCACCGCCGAGAGCTGCACTGCAGGCCGCATCTCCGCCGCGCTGGGCGCCGTTCCGGGCGCGTCGGACTACCTTCTCGGAGGGGCGGTGGTCTATGCGAACGCCGAGAAGGTACGCCAGTGCGGGGTGGATCCCGACCTGCTCCTGGCGCACGGCGCGGTGTCCGAGCCGGTCGCACGGGCGCTCGCGGAGGGCATCCGGGTGCGGACCGGGGCCACGTGGGGCCTCGCCGTGACGGGGATCGCCGGCCCCACCGGCGGCTCGCCCGACAAGCCCGTCGGCACCGTGCACCTCGCGCTCGCGGGCCCCGCGGGCACGACGCACCGGAGGATCCAGCTCCCCTTCGATCGCGAGCGCGTGCTGACGTTCACCGTCGGCGGCGCGCTCGACCTCCTCCGCCGGGAGCTCACCGAGACCACCTGAACGAATCTTCCATCGTCGGACATTTTTTGGTCCTGTCCGGCTTGCGCCCGTACAGCCCCGTGGTACGGTTGCGTTGTTCCGCCGGCTTGCTCAGAACCGCCTCTTCCACTCGTCTCTGGAGTCCCGAATGCCCATCGATCCCGATCGCGCCAAAGCCCTCGAAGCCGCCGTCACGGCCATCGAGCGCCAGTACGGCAAGGGCTCCATCATGCGGATGGGCGCGCACGAGCACGTGCAGATCAGCGCCATCTCCACCGGCAGCATCGGGCTCGACGTGGCGCTCGGCGTCGGCGGGATCCCCCGCGGCCGCGTCACCGAGATCTACGGGCCGGAGTCCAGCGGCAAGACCACCCTCACCCTCCACATCATCGCCGAGGCCCAGAAGAAGGGCGGCGTGACCGCGTTCATCGACGCCGAGCACGCGCTCGACGTGAACTACGCGCGGGCCCTCGGCGTCAACGTCGACGAGCTGCTGATCTCCCAGCCCGACACCGGCGAGCAGGCGCTCGAGATCGCCGACACGCTCGTGCGTTCCGGCGCGGTCGACGTGGTGGTGATCGACTCCGTGGCCGCGCTGGTCCCGAAGGCCGAGCTCGAGGGAGAGATGGGGGACGTGCAGCCGGGCGCCCAGGCGCGGTTGATGAGCCAGGCGCTGCGCAAGCTCACGGCCAACATCCACAAGTCCAACACGTCGATGATCTTCATCAACCAGGTCCGCATGAAGATCGGGGTGATGTTCGGCTCCCCCGAGACCACCACCGGCGGCAACGCGCTCAAGTTCTACGCCTCCGTGCGCCTCGACATCCGGCGCATCGGCTCCCTCAAGGCGGGGGAGGAGGCCATCGGCAACCGCACGCGCGTGAAGGTCGTGAAGAACAAGCTCGCGCCGCCCTTCCGTCAGGTCGAATTCGACATCATCTACGGCAAGGGCATCAACTCCGAAGGCGAGCTCATCGACCTCGGCGTGGAGCTCGGCATGGTCCGGAAGTCCGGATCCTGGTTCTCCTATGGGGACGAGCGGATCGGCCAGGGTCGCGACAAGGCGAGCCAGTACCTCGTGGACCACCCCGAGCTCCGCGAGCGCCTGCGCAACGAGATCATGGGCAAGGGCGAGGCCGCCGTGACCGTCCTGAGCTCGGGAGCCCAGGCCGAGGCCTGATCCCCGAGGCCTGATCCGAGCGGCGGGTCTTGGGTTCCGCCGGCGGGGCCCTCCCGCCGGGACGGCCGGGCTTGGTAGAGTGCGGCACCACGGGCGACTCACGCCCAGGAGCCTCGATGGACCTCGCCTCGCTCTGCCGCCTCGCCATGAAGACCGGCGCGAGCGACATCCACCTCAAGGTCGGGATGTCGCCCATGCTCCGGATCCACGGTGACATCCGCCCGGTGACCGACCTGCCGGCGCTCACCAACGACGAGCTGGCCAAGGCGATGTGGGACATCATGTCGCCCAACCAGCGCGAACGGTTCAAGGCCTCCAACGACTGTGATCTGGCGCACACGGTGCCCGGCGTCGCGCGGTTCCGCTGCAACGTCTTCCGTAGCCAGCAGCGGATCGGGGCGGTCCTCCGAGCCATCCCGTCGCAGGTCAAGACCATCGACGAGCTCGAGCTCCCCCCGGTCCTCAAGAAGGTGGCCCGCGAGCCGCGCGGCCTCATCCTCGTCACCGGCTCGACCGGCTCGGGAAAGAGCACCACGCTCGCGGCCATCATCGAGGAGATCAACCGCACCCTCCCCCACCACATCCTCACCATCGAGGATCCGATCGAGTTCGTGTTCCAGGATCAGCGGTGCGTGGTCAACCAGCGGGAGGTCGGGCTCGACGCGCCCAACTTCCACCAGGCGCTCCGGTCGGCCCTCCGCCAGGACCCCGACGTCATCCTGATCGGCGAGCTCCGTGACCTCGAGACGGTCCAGATCGCCATGCACGCCGCAGAAACCGGCCACCTCGTCCTCGCCACGCTCCACACGATCGACGCCCACGAGACCATCAACCGCCTCGTCGGGTTCTTCGAACCGCACCAGCAGCAGCAGATCCGGCTGCAGCTCGGGTCGGTCCTCCGCGCCGTGGTGTCCCAGCGCCTCGTGCCGGGCGCCAGCGGCGGCCGCGTCGCGGCGCTCGAGGTGATGTTGAACACGGGCTCGGTCTACGAGTGCATCGTCGACGGGTCGCGCACCCGCGAGGTCCGGGACCACATCCGGAAGGGCCGGGCGCAGTACGCCATGCAGACCTTCGACCAGGCGCTCTACGACCACATCAGCGCGGGGCGGGTGCACCAGGAGCAGGGCCTCCGCTTCGCCAACAACCCGGACGAGGTCGCGCTGCGCCTCTCCGGCCTCACCGACGACGCCGACTGACACCTCCGCGCTTCCTCCCGACCTTCCGACGCGCGACCGCCCCCGCGAATGGGGTTGTACGAGTTCGCGACCGGGCATAGAGGAGGGGGCTTTTGACACAGCAGGGTACGACGATGACCTCCGCAGAGCTGCGCGCCCGTTTCCTCGAGTTCTTCCGCCGCCACGCGCACGCCGTGGTGCCGTCGAGCTCGCTCATCCCCCACAACGACCCGTCGCTCTACTTCGTGAACGCGGGCATGGTCCAGTTCAAGGACGTGTTCACGGGCAAGGAGCGCCGGCCCTACAGCCGCGCCACCTCCGTGCAGAAGGTGCTGCGGGTGAGCGGCAAGCACAACGATCTCGAGAACGTGGGCCACACGCCGCGCCACCACACATTCTTCGAGATGTTGGGGAACTTCAGCTTCGGCGACTACTTCAAGCCCGAGGCCATCCGCTACGCGTGGGACTTCCTGACGGTCGAGCTCGGGATCGATCCCAACCGCCTGTGGGTGACCGTCTACGAGAAGGATGACGAGGCCTACGCGATCTGGCGCGACCAGATCGGGTTCCCCGAGGCGCGCCTCCAGCGGCTCGGCGAGAAGGAGAACTTCTGGTCGATGGGCGACACCGGCCCGTGCGGCCCGTGCACCGAGATCCACTACGATCACGGCGCCCACATCAGCGACGACACGCGCGGCCCCGCGGGGGAGGATCCCCGCTACGTCGAGATCTGGAACCTCGTGTTCATGCAGTACGACCGCTCGGCGGACGGCACGTTGACCCCCCTCCCCCGCCCGTCGATCGACACCGGCGCCGGGCTCGAGCGCGTCGCGGCCGTCGTCCAGGGCGTGTACGCCAACTACGGCACGGACCTCTTCCAGCCCATCCTCGAGACGGCGGCGAAGCTCGCGGGCGTCCGCCAGGGCCAGGATCGCGCGACCGACATCGCGCTCCAGGTCATCGCCGACCACAGCCGGGCCACCGCGTTCCTCATCGCCGACGGCGTGATGCCCAGCAACGAGGAGCGCGGCTACGTGCTCCGCCGCATCATGCGGCGCGGCATCCGCTACGGCGTGAAGCTCGGGCTTGAGCAGCCGTTCCTCCACAAGACCGTCGCCACGGTGATCGAGCAGTTCGGGGAGGCCTACCCCGAGCTCCGCGAGCGGTCGGGGTTCATCCTCGACGTGGTCCGCATCGAGGACGAGCGGTTCGCCGCCACCCTCCACCGTGGCATGGCCCTGCTGGAGAAGGTCTTCGAAGAGAACACCGAGCGCGTGCCCGGCGAGACCGCCTTCGTGCTCGCGGACACCTACGGGTTCCCGCTGGACCTCACCCAGCTCATCGCGGCCGAGCGCGGGCTCGGCGTCGACATCACCGACTACGAGCGCCTCCGCGGGGAGCAGCGCGCGAAGGGCCGCGCCGCATGGAAGGGCTCGGGCGAGGAGTCGATCGCGGCCGTGTGGCACGAGCTCGCCGAGAACATCGGCATGCGCTTCACCGGCTACGACACCGACACCGACACCGGCACCGTCCGCGCGGTCGTGTCCGAGGGCGCCAAGGTGAGCGCGCTCGTGGAGGGCCAGCGCGGCGAGGTGCTCACCGACGTGACCCCCTTCTACGCCGAGAGCGGCGGCCAGATCGGTGACACGGGCGTGATCCGGTGGGAGGGCGGCGAGGCCGTCGTGCTCGACACGACGAAGCCGACGGGGGATCTCCACGTCCACCAGGTCGAGGTCCGGACGGGCACCCTCCGCGTCGGCGAACGGGTGACCCTCGAGGTCGACGCCGCGCGCCGCGACCAGACCCGCCGCAACCACACGGCCACCCACCTGTTGCACGCCGCGCTGAAGCAGGTGCTCGGCACCCACGTGATGCAGAAGGGCTCGCTCGTCGGGCCGGAGCGGCTCCGCTTCGACTTCTCGCACCACAAGGCGATGACCGCGGAGGAGATCCGGGCGGTCGAGGACATCGTCAACGAGCAGATCCTCGCCAACCAGCCCGTCGACACCACGGTGCAGGACGTGGAGTCGGCACGGAAAGCCGGCGCGATGGCGCTGTTCGGAGAGAAGTACGGCGAGAGCGTCCGCGTCGTGCAGGTGGACGCCTTCAGCAAGGAGCTCTGCGGCGGCACGCATGCGCGCCGCAGCGGCGACATCGGGCTGTTCAAGATCCAGTCGGAGGCGGGCATCGCCGCCGGCGTGCGGCGCATCGAGGCGCAGACGGGCCTCGGCGCCCACGCCTACGTGCGCGACATCGAGAACACCACGCGCGCCGCCGCGAGCGAGCTGAAGACCTCGCCCGACAAGCTCGTGGACACGATCCGGCGCCTGCTCGACGAGAAGGCGCGCCTCGGCAAGGAGCTCGACACCATCCGTCGTGACGCCGCGCAGGCCGCCGCGGGCGATCTCGGCGAGCGCGCCGTGGTGATCGACGGGGTGAAGGTGCTCGCCGTCGAGATCCAGGGGGATGCGAAGGTGATGCGGGACCAGGCCGACCGGCTCCGGGACTCGCTCGGCACCTGCGTCATCGTGCTCGCCGCGCGCGATCCGGACGGCGTCCGCCTGCTGGTCGCCGTGAGCAAGGACCTCGCGGGGTCGCGCTACAACGCCGGCAAGATCGTGGGCGCGCTGGCGTCGATGGTCGGCGGGAAGGGCGGCGGGCGCCCGGATCTCGCCCAGGCGGGCGGCAAGGAGCCGGCGCGGATCCCGGACATGTTGGCGGCCGTCCCGCAGCTGCTCCTGGCGTAGGCCCGCCCGCGACTGAGGCGGAGGGGCGCATGGCGGCCCGGCGAGCGAGCGCCGGTCCTGCTCCCGGTCCCACGGGCGTGTTAGACGAGCGCCCCCTCTCGGAGAGCCTCATGAACATCCAGGGTATGAACGTCCTCGTCACCGGTGGCGCCAGCGGCATGGGCCGGCACTTCGTCCTCGCCCTCGCAGGCGCGGGCGCCAACGTCGCGTTCTGCGACATCTCGGCGGACGGCATCGCCACCACCGAAGCCGACGGCAAGGGCCTCCCCGGCAAGGTCGTCGGGTTCGTGGCCAACGTGGCCGACGAGGCCCAGGTCATCGACCTCGTCGCGAAGTCTGCGGCGGCGCTCGGCGGGCTCAACGGCCTCATCAACAACGCGGGCATCTTCCGCGACGGGCTCCTCGTCAAGCCGGACAAGGAGACGGGCGAGATCAAGAAGATGTCGCTGAAGGCCTGGCAGCAGGTGATCGACGTCGACCTCACCGGCCCGTTCCTGCTCACGCGCGAGTTCGCGGCCCACGTCATCCAGACGAAGACCCCCGCATCCGTCGTGATCAACATCTCGTCGATCGCGCGCCACGGCAACCCCGGGCAGACCAACTACTCCGCCGCCAAGGCCGGTCTCATCGCGGACACGAAGCTGTGGGCGGTCGAGCTCGCGCGCTACGGCATCCGCACGGCGGCGATCGCCCCGGGCTTCATCGACACGCCGATCCTCCAGGGCATGCGCCCCGACGTGCTCGAAGGCATGCTCAAGCCCGTTCCGCTGCGCCGCGTCGGCACCCCCGGAGAGATCTTCTCCGCGGTGAAGTTCATCATCGACTGCGACTACTTCACCGGTCGCTGCATCGACGTGGACGGCGGCCTCACCCTCTGAGCCACCCGAGCCCCTCGCCGACGGTGAGGGGCTCCACGGGGTCGAGATGGGGGCGCCCGGCGAGCCGTCCCGATTCGCGGGGGGCCCTCCTCCGACGTCGACCGCGGAGCTACTGCGATTCTTCGAGGGCCTGCTTCTGGGCGGCCGCGATCGCGCGTTCGACCCGGCGGAGCGCCCGGCTGCCCGGCGCCTCGACCTTCAGCCGCTCGGCCGCGGCCTGGGCCAGCTCGATCTGTCCGAGGCCGGCGTAGGCCTGGCCCAGGAGGCCCATCGCCTCGATCTTGTCGGGGCTCTCGGGGTAGTTCCGCAGGAGCGGCTCGATCCGCCCCACGACGCTCTGCCACGCCTCGCGCCGCGCGTAGAAGCGCGCGACGATCAGCTCCTTGCGGGCGAGCCGGGCGCGGGCCTTGCCGAGGTCGGTGGCGACATCGTCCCGCCAGTCGCTCTCCGGGAAGCGGACGCCGAAGCGGGTCCAGGTGTCCACGGCCTGCCGGGTCCACGTCTGGTCGCGGGCGGCGACGGTGGGCGCCTTCCGATACAGGGTGAGCCCGAGGCGGTAGACCACGTAGTCGAGGTCACGATACCGGGGGTGCGCCCGCTGGAATTCGTCATAGGCGACGCGCGCGGCATCCCACTCGTTCTTCTTGAAGTGGACGTCGGCGATCGCGAGCTCGGCCTTCAGGGCGTACGGATCGTCACGGTAGTACGTCCGCACGCGGTTGAGCTGCTCGAGCGCCTTGGTGTAGGACCCGCTCTTCAGGTACCGGAGGCCGAGCTCATACGCCTCCTGGGCGCTCATGCGCGGGCGCTCGGCGCGCGCCTCGGGCGTGGCGAGGGTCAGCACACAGAGAAAAGCCAGGAGAAGCCGCTTCACGGCGCCGGGACTATCTCATCCGCCGTGATAGGGCGAGCCGCCCGAGGAGGAACCATGTCGAGCAATGTCGAGGCCCCCATCTCGTTCAGTACGTTCGTGATCTCGTTGGCCAGCTCGGGGCTCATGCACCTCGGTGTGCGCGAGCCCGGGGGCCCCCAGCGGCCGGTCGACCTGAACCTCGCACACCAGACGATCGAGCTGCTCCGCATCCTCGCGGACAAGACCCGCGGCAACCTCGACGACGACGAGGCCCGCCTCCTCGAGGCCGTCCGGGAAGATCTCAAGCAGCGCTACACGACCGCGGCTGAACAGCGGAGTTGACATGCTTTGACGGGTGCGTGTAAGGTTCGCCGCCGTCTCGTCCACGAGCGCATCCAGGAGACCACACCATGACCCGTTCCCTTCTGCTTCTGTCCCTGTTGATCACCGCCTGCACGGGCGAAGACAAGGCCGGCGAGACCGGCGACACCGCCGGCACCGACAGCTGCGACGTCACCATCAAGTCGACGCTCCCCGCCGCCAACGCGGTGGACGCGAACTACCGTGCCGCCATCGAGTTCAACCTCTCGGCCGCGGATCCCACCGCCATGGCGAGCTCGTCCGTTGCCGGCACGACCACGCTGGTGGATGACGGCGAGACCGTCATCTACACCCCGAACGCCCCCCTCGAGCCCTCGACCGCCTACACGGTCACGCTCGACTACTGCGGCGGCACCGCCGACCTCATGTTCACCACCTCGTCCGACGGCACCCCGCTCACCGACGTGCAGGTCCTCGTGGACCGCACCTACGCGCTCGACCTCGCCGGCGCGCGCATCCTCGAGCCCGCGGGCGTCGGGACGGTCCTCACGTCCTACCTCACGCAGGACATCCTCGTGGGCGTCAAGACGGTCGACGCGACCTCGATCCAGATGATCGGCGCCATCGGCGTCGAGGGCTCCAGCCCCCCCGAGCAGAACTACTGCGATCCGAGCATCCCGTTCCCGAGCGCCGACTTCTCCGCGCAGCCCTACTTCCAGATCGGGCCCCAGACCACCACGCTCGCCGTGGCTGGCTACGAGATCGAGATCGGCAACCTCGAGATCACCGGCACCTTCGCGGCGGACGCGTCCTACTTCGCCGGCGGCACGCTCTCCGGCACGATCGACACCCGCCCCCTCGCGCCGCTGCTCGGTGAGGACGGCGAGGACTCCGACGAAGGCGCGATCTGCGACCTCGCCGTGAGCTTCGGCGCGACCTGCACGGCCTGCCCCGCGGACGGCGAGCCGTTCTGCCTCACCCTCGTGGCCGACCAGATCGTGGCCGAAGAGGTCGCGGGCGAGACCCTCGTGATCGTCACCGACAGCGATTGCCCGGACTGCGAGAACACCGCTCCCAACGGCGGCGTCTGCCCCGTCTAAGGTAGCGGGCCTCTCGCAGGCCGCTGAGAGCCGGGGGAGTCCCCGGCTCTCTTGCGTTTTTGCCCCGGCGGTTGTAACTGCGCGGTGCAGGCGGAGCTTCTCCGTTTCGCCCCCTCCCCCGAGCCCCGCATGCGTCTCCTCTCCGTCGTCGTCCTGTTCCACGCCGGCTGCACCGGCGCCCCCGATCACGCCGCCGACACCGGGCTCCTCGGCGATGCGGACACCGACACGGACACCGACACGGACACCGACGCGGACACCGACGCGGACACCGACGCGGACACCGACGCGGACACCGACGCGGACACCGACGCGGACACCGACACCGATGTCGAGGACTGCGCGATCACCGTCGCCTCGACCTTCCCGGCCGAAGGCGCGCTGGACGGGGACTACCGCGCGGCGATCGAGTTCCACCTCTCGCATGCCGACCCCACCGCGACGGTGACCGCTACCGTGTCCGGCGTCACGACGACCACGGACGAGGGAGAGACCCTGCTCTTCACCCCCGTCGCGCCGCTCGCCCCGTCCACCCGCTACACCGCCACCCTGACGTGGTGCGGCGGTACGACCGACCTGACCTTCACGACGTCCGCTCTCGGCACGCCGCTGGCCGATGTGCAGGTGCTCCTGGGCCGCACCTACACGTTCGGCTTCGCCCGCGCGCGGGTCCTGGAGCCCGCGGGGATCGGGTCGGTGCTCACCAGCTACCTCGACCAGGACATCCTCCTCGGCGTGAGCGCGGCCAGCACGACCGAGCTCGGCGTGATGGCTGCTTTCGGCGAGCCGGACGCCGTCGGCCCCGACCAGGACTACTGCGAGCCCACCGCCTCGTTCCCGACCGCCGACTTCTCGGGCCAGCCGTACTTCGAGCTCGGCCCGCAGACGCTCCCGCTCTCGGTGGCCGGCCTCGCGGCCGAGCTCCGCGACGTGGTGATCACCGGCACCTTCGCGGCGGACGGCTCCTACATCGGGGGCGCCACGCTCACGGGCTCCATCGACACCCGGCCGCTCGCACCCCTGCTGGACGACAGCGGGGACGAAGGAGCCCTCTGCGACCTCGGGGTGAGCTTCGGCGCCCGCTGCGAGGCGTGCCCCGCCGACGGCGAGCCCTACTGCTTCACGGTGGTCGCCGACCGGATCGAGGCGCTGGAGCTCCCGGACGAGACGCTATTTCCCGTCCTCCACGGGGACTGCCCGGACTGCGGATCCACGCCGCCCGCCGACGACGCCGTGTGCCCCGAGTAGCCGCGCATCGACACGAACTCGCGCTCCACCCTGGCGGGTTCCCGCCTCCCTCCTGCATACTACCCCTCGCACCCGAGCCATCCATGCGCCTGCTCTCCCTCGCCTTCCTCCTCTCCGTCGCCTGCGGCGACAACACCAAGATCGAGACCGACGACAGCGGGCTCGTCGGCACCGACGGGGATGCCGACACCGACACCGACACCGATGCGGACACCGATGCGGACACCGATGCGGACACCGACGCCGATACCGACGCGGACACGGACGCGGACACCGACAGCGACACCGACGTCGACACGGACCCCGCGGACGACGTGACGGTCGACCTCACCGGCCGCGCCTACCTCGTGTCCCTGGCGGACGCGAACATCGTCGAGCCCGCCGGGGTCGGCGCCATCCTCGGCAGCTACATCACCCAGGAGATCCTCCTCGGCGTCGTCTCCGTGAGCGACACCGAGCTCCAGATGATCGGCGCGCTCGCCGTGGAGGGCACGGCGCAGCAGGACTACTGCGTCTCCAGCATCGACTTCCCCTCCGCCGACTTCGCCGGCAACCCCGACTTCCAGATCGGCCCCAGCGACCTCTCCCTCGACGTCGCCGGCTACGCGGTCGACCTCGCGGCCTTGACCGTCACCGGCACCTTCGAAGCCGACGGCAGCGCCTTCGTCGACGGCACGCTCTCCGGCGCCATCGACACCCGGCCGCTCGACCCGCTCATCGGAAGCGAGGGCGCGATCTGCGGGCTCGTGCGCAGCTTCGGCGCGAGCTGCGAGTCCTGTCCCTCCGACGGCGAGGAGTTCTGCCTCGCTCTCGTGGCCGAGGACATCACCGGCGCGGAGGTCGACGGGTCGACCGTCGCCTTCGTACCCGGCGTGAACTGCGAGGGCTGCGAGTCCGGCCCGCCCGCCGACGACGCCGTCTGCGAAGGCTAGCCGCACGCGCGGGCGGAGCCCGTCTCCGCCCGCGCCCCCCCGGATAGAGCCCCGACCGCCGCCCTCGAGGTCCCCATGCGCACCTGGCTGTACTCCCTCCTCCTCGTCGTCGCCTGCACGCCCGACGGAAAGCCGGTGGACGACACGGACTCCGTCGCGGCCGACGCCGACACGGACGCCGACTCCGACACGGACACCGACGCCGATACGGACTCCGACACCGACACGGACACCGATCCGGCGTGCACCGCCCGGGTCGTCGACATGTCCCCGGCCGACGGCGAGCTAGATGTCGCGAGCGACGCCCCCGTGGTCGCCAGGTTCTCCGAGCCCGTGACCGCGGTGGACCTCGTGCTGGACAACGACGCCACCGGCACGGTCGTGATCGGAGGGGACGGGACGTTCGCGACCTTCGTCGCCGACGGCGGCCTCGCCTACGGGACCACCTACACCGCGTCCGCCACCGTGTGTGACGACACCGTCGAGGCCTCCTTCACCACCCAGGGCGAGCCCCTCGACGTGGACCTCGCCGAGCGCACCTACGACATCGAGCTCGACGACGAGAGCGACCTGGTCTGGGTCGCGCCGAGCCTCGGTGCGTTTCTGGCCGACAGCCTCGCCACCACCAGCATCCTGCTCATGGTGGAGTCCGCCGACACCGCGCAGATCGATGTCGTCGGGGCCGCGGGCTACGAGTTCCGTGACGCCACCGCGCAGTACCCGTGCACCTACGCGATCGACTTCCCGTCGGTCCCGTTCACGCGCCACCCCGCCTTCGACATCGGCCCGCTCGACGCCGAGATGGAGGCGAACGGCATCGCGTTCACCATCCACGAGCTCGCGATGACCGGCGTCTTCTCCGACGACGGCACCGAGGCCAACGACCTCGTGCTCACCGGGCTCCTCGACACCCGCTCCCTCTCAGAGGGGCTCGCGCTCGACATCTGCGCGCTCGCGGAGGGCTTCGGAGACGCCTGCGTGGCCTGTCCCGACGGCGAGATCGGCTGCCTCGACCTCGAGGTGCACGACGAGCGCGCGCCGTGGCGCGAGGGGCTCACGGTCGACGTCGACCATGACCCCACCATCGATCCGCACTGCGCCGACTGATTCAGCGCCGGCGGGGCGGGGCGGTCATCGGCGTGAGCTCGAGCGGCGGGATCGTGAGCTCGGCGACGGCGCACACGGCCACGAAGTCGGCCGGGGGAGGCGCCGAGAAGGCGAGCTCGCGGCCATCCCTCGGGTGCTTGAAGCCGAGGTGCCACGCGTGGAGGAGCGGGTGGCCGAGCTGCTCCACCAGCGGGCGGATGGCGGCGGGCGCGATGCAGTCCCGGCGGCCGTAGACCGAGTCACCGACGACGGGGTGCCCGGCTTCGGAGAGGTGCACGCGCACCTGGTGGGTGCGCCCCGTCTCGAGGCGGCACTCCACGAGCGCGCACCGGTCGGCCTTCGCTCGCACGCGCCAGTGGGTGATCGCGAGGCGTCCGCGGCGGGCACGCTCCGGCGTGGGCGCGGGGGCCTCGTCCTCGTCGTCGTACTCGACGTAGTTGATCACCTCGGGCTCGAAGTCCTCGGGCTCCGGCACGTCCTCGGGGATCGAGGAGATGCGCAGGCGATCCTTGGGATCGCGGCCGAGCACGCTCCGGTAGGTGCCGCCGTCGAACAGGGGGACCTTGTGGACCACGGCGAGGTAGCGACGCTCCAGGTCGTGGGCGGCGAACAGCGCCGACAACGCCCGATGCGTCACGTCGTTCTTCGCCACGACCATCACGCCGCTCGTGCCGGCGTCGAGGCGGTGCACGATGCCGGGGCGCTCCACGCCCCCGATGGTGGAGAGCGCGCCGGGGCGCCCGAGGAGCGCGTTGACCAGCGTGCCGCGGCCGTGCCCGGCGGAGGGGTGCACGACCATCCCCGCGGGCTTGACGAGGACGATGAGGTCTTCATCCTCGTAGAGCACGTCGAGCGGGATGTCCTCCCCCACGACGGAGGAGGCGACGGCGTCGGGCACGTCGACCTCGACCAGCTGCCCGACCGTGGGCTTGGCGGAGGCGCGGGCGGGCACCCCGTCGATCGTGACGCGCCCCTCCGCGATGAGCGCCTGGAACCGTGCGCGCGACACGTCGGGGAACACGTCCGCGAGGGCGCGATCGAGGCGGCCGGCGCCGGCGGTGGCTTCCCAGCGGAGACGGTCAGCCACGGGCGCGGTAGAAGCGGGACATGTAGCCCTCGATGAATTCGTCGACTTCGGGGCCGGCCGGGATGGCCTCGAGCGCCCGCACCACCATCTTCAGGTACCCCCGCACGAACGTGGCGCCGGGGAGGTCGGTGTAGGCGTCGCGCTCCATCCCGTCGAGGAACCGGAGGGAGATGCGCGTGGTCGCGGAGAGCTGCGGCAGCGTGCTGCGGCGCAGCTCCCGCGTGGCGCGGAGGAAGGCGCCGGTCGGACCGTACTGGTCGAGCAGGCGCGCGAGATCCTCCGCGGCGACGTTCCGATCGATCGTGAGCGCGCTCACCGGCGGCGGGCGGGCCACCTCCGGGCGGCGGCCGGCCGGCGCCATCGTCGGGGGCGGCATCACGAGGCCGAGGGGCGCGTCGACGCGGGCGGGAGCCCCCTCGCCGGGGCGCGGGGGCTCGCCGACGCGGGCCACCACGCGGGTCTCGACCTGGCGAGGCTCGCCGGCGCGATCCTCGGCGTGGCGCGGCTCGGGCGTACGGGGATCGGCTTCGCGCGCGCCGGTGTGACGCGGCGGCTCGGGCGCGCGCGTGTCCGTTTCGCGCGGAGCCGGGAGACGCGGATCGACGCCCCGGCCCCCCTCGACGCGCCGGTCGGCGCGCACGTGCACGCCCGAGACCTCGGGCTCCGCGACGCCGATGTCCGACACGGGCTCGCCCACGCGGAGGTCGGTGAGCGTGCGCACGACGTGGAGCGCGGCCGCCGCAGCGGGGTCGATCATCGAGGGCCCGGCCTGCTGCCAGAGCTCCTCGGGGTCGGTCGGGAGGGTGCCGCGGGAGAGCTCGCGGTAGCGGTCGTAGCGACGGCGCCGCAACGGATCCGAGAGGACCGCCCACGCCTCCGCGAGCGCGGCCCGCCGGGCCTCGATCGCCGCGACGTCCTGCTGACGCGCCTCGGCGGCGCGGAGCTTGCGCACCACCTGGGCCACCTGCTCCTGGTACGCGGCGCGCACCGCGTCCGACGGGGCGTCGTAGGCCACCTGGAGCAGCTCGTAGAATCCGATGGACATGATCGGCGGCCTCTAACCGTCCCGTCGACACGCCGCGACCACGGCGCCGAGGAGCGGCCCTTCTTCTCCGGGCAGGACCGTGCGCGGATCGAGCCGGAGGCGGTCGGCCCCCACCCGCGCGAGCACGGCGGGCTCCCCGGTCCGCAGGCGGGCCGCGACGCGGTCCGGGTCCGGCAGATGGAGGGCCACGACCCAAGTGGGGAGCCCCTCGCCGGGGAGGCTGCCCCCGCCGGAGAAGCCCTCGTCGGGCAGGACTTCGGCGGGGAGCCCGGCGGCACGCAGGCACTCGGCCAGGCCTTCGGCGCGGGCCTTCAGGTCGGCGGGATCGAGCTGGAGCATTCCCACCACGGGGGGCAGCTCCCCGGCGAGGTAGCCGCGAAGGGTGGCCTCCAGCGCGGCGAGCACGAGGCGATCGAGCCGGAGGGCGCGGTAGAGCGGGTGGCGGCGGAGCGTCTCGACGAGCGCGGCGCGCCCGACGACGAGCCCGGCCTGGGGGCCGCCGAGGAGCTTGTCCCCGGAGAAGCAGGCGAGGTCCACGCCCTCCGCGATCACCTCGGCGACGGTGGGCTCGCCGAGCCCCGGCACCAAAGCGCCCGCGCCGAGGTCCTCGAGCAGTAGAATCCCGTGGGCGTGCGCGAGGGTGGCGAGCTCGCCGCGCGGGGCCGCCTCGGTGAAGCCGGTGATGCGGAAGTTGGACGGGTGCACCCGCAGGATGGCGGCGGTGTTCGGGCCGATGGCCGCGGCGTAGTCCCCCGCGCGGGTGCGGTTGGTGGTCCCGACCTCCACGAGCCGCGCCCCGCCGGCGCGGATCACGTCGGGCACGCGGAACGAGCCGCCGATCTCCACGAGCTCGCCGCGCGACACGATGACCTCGCGCCCCCCGGCTCCCCGATCGGGGCCGGCCAGCGTCGTGAGCATCAACAACACGGCAGCGGCGCCGTTGTTGACGGCCACGGCGTCCTCCGCCCCGGTGAGCTCCATCAGGGGCCCCCGCACGCCGTCGAGCCGCTCCCCGCGCCGCCCGCTCTCGAGCGCGATCTCCACGTTCGCGTAGCCGCGCGCGAGCGTCGCCACGGCCTCGGCCGCCCGCGGCGACAGGGGCGCCCGGCCGAGGTTCGTGTGGAGCACGATGCCGGTCGCGTTGATCACCGGGCGGAGGCGCATCCGCCCTTCGGACGCCACGCGATCCCGGAGGGCCCCGATCCAGTCGTCGGGCGCCGCGCCCCCTCCCCGCACCTCGGCGACGAGGGCACGCGCGGCGCGGGTGGCGGCCACGCGCGGCAGGTCGGGCGCCTCGCGGAGGAGGCGGTCCACCGAAGGCAGGGCGCGGCGCGGATCACTGTCGAAAGACATGCGCGGCACGATAGCATCCGCCCGTGAACATCCTGCTCTATGCCCTGGCGACCATCGCCGCCGGTGCGCTCGCCGTCCGGGTGCCCCTCGGCGACCGCGGCGATCCGGTGCGCCGCGCGTTCGCCGTGTTCACGTCCGTCCTCTGCGTGACCTACTTCGGCTTCACGCTCTACCTCCTGCCGGGGCTCGGCGCGTTCAAGTACGTCCACGCGGGGGCGGGCGCGTTCCTCCCCCTCGCCCTGCTCGTCTTCGTCGACCGCTTCTTCTGGAAGCCCGGCGCGCCCAGCGATCCGCGCGTGCGCACGCTCAGTGTCGCGACCCCCCTCGTCACGCTCGCCTTCACCGCGCTCGACGCCTTCTTCTACGGGAACGTGCCCCGGGCCTCGGTCGCCGAGGTGGTGTTCGCCGCCTACGTGTTCGGCGCCTTCCTCGTCCCGATGCACCGCCTCTGGGAGCTCCACGAGTCGACCGAGCACCGCGTCGAGCGCGCGCGCATCCGCTACTTCGCCGCGCTGGCCGGGCTCGCCATCGCCTTCTCGGGTGTCGAGGCCCTGGCGCGCTCCGTCGGGGGGCTCCCCGACGAGGTCTCCTTCTGGGCCTTCTCCGCCGTGGTCCAGGGCGCGTTCCCGCCGCTCGGCGCGATCTTCGCCAGCATCTTCGTCTACTTCCTCTACCAGATCATCACCGTCTACCGGCTGCTCGACCTCGCCGAGATCTTCAGCCGCATGGCCGCCGTGTCGGTGTCGGGGGGCCTGCTGGTCGGGATCGACGCGCTCTCCGCGGCGTCGCTGCTCGGCGACTACCCGATCCACGGCACGTTCCAGGTGTTCCTGGCGAGCTGCCTCTTCCTCATCGCCTACGATCCGCTGCGCAAGCAGCTCGAGACCTGGGCGGGCCGCATCTTCAACCGCCGCGGGCAGCTCCTCCAGGAGACCCTCCGGGACCTCGACGCCGCGATGGTCCGCGCGCTCTCGATCGACGGGCTCGGGCACGAGATGCTCTCGCGGCTGGTCGCGTCGGGGCGGGTGCCGGTGGCGTCGATCTTCTTGTGGGACGAGGAGCGGCGCACCTACCGGCTCGAGGCCGAGCGCGGCACCCGCGAGGAGCCGCCGATCATGCAGGTGGCGCGGCAGCCGTTCACCGACGGGTTCGCGGGGGGCCAGCGCGCCTACGTCCGGGCGGTGCTCTCGCGCCAGCAGGCCCGCCACACCGGCCGCGCGGAGGACGCCGAGGTGCGCCTGCGCCTGCTCGAGGCCATGAACGCCGACGTGGTCGTGCCGTTCATGTCGGGGGACGTCGTCATCGGCTGGCTCGCCCTGCGCGACGAGGAGGACGCCGCCTCCTTCACCGCCGAGGACATCGCGCGGCTCATCCACACCGCGTCGCGCGCGAGCGTCATCCTCGAGAACCTCCACGGCTTCGAGAAGCTCAAGGACGATCATCGCCTCGCCGCGCTCGGCACGATGGCGGCCGGGCTCGCCCACGAGATCCGCAACCCCCTCGCGGGCATCAAGGGCGCGGCGCAGTACCTCCAGGCGGGCCGGGAGGGCCCGGACGCCGAGATGGTGCGCATCATCGTCGACGAGGTGGACCGCCTCAACCAGGTCGTGAGCCAGTTCCTCGACTACGCGCGCCCGATGCAGCTCCACCTCGAGGAGACCGACGTGGCCGCGCTCGTCGGCAACGTGGTGGGCGTCATCAACGCCCAGGGCCTGCCCCCGAACGTGCGCCTCGAGGAGGTGCACGCGGTGGTGCGCCCCCCCCTCCCCGTGGACGCCCAGAAGCTCAAGCAGGTCCTCCTCAACCTCTGCCAGAACGGCCTCCAGGCGATGAAGAGCGGCGGCACGCTCACGCTGCACACGCGCCTTGGGCGCCTGCGCGATCCCAAGGCCCGCTACGCGCCGGCCTTCGAGGTGGCCGTGGAGGACACCGGGGTCGGCATCGCGCCGGAGGATCTCGACAAGCTCTTCGTGCCGTTCTTCACGACGCGGCACGACGGCACCGGCCTCGGGCTCGCGATCTCCCGGCGCATCGTCCAGGCCCACGGCGGCGAGCTCGACGTGTCGAGCACCGTCGGCAAGGGCACGACGTTCACCGTGCGGATCCCCCTCGCGCCCGTGGCCTCGGCGGAGGAGAACGTCCGGCGGCTGGCGGCGGGGTGAGGTGCGTTGAGGCGGGGGATCCGGGCGCCTGCGGCCCCCCTCCGCGCTCGCCCGAGGGGCTCGGTCCGCCCCCGCTCCCGCTGCCGTAGGCGCGCGAAAGCCACCCTCGACCGGGAGGTCGAGGGTGGATCGTGCGGCGAGCGGGGGCGGGACCGCCGGGCGCGGCGCCCGGCGCGCTCCGGTCGGCCGGGCGCGGGGGGTCGATCGGGCCCCCGGGACGGGGAAGCACGTCCGGCGGGCACCCAAGCCGGGTTCAACGAGACCGCGACCGACCCAAGCGGCACCGAATGAGACAGCCGACCCCGCTCCCCGTCCACCCCCGCGCCCGCGTCACCGTGCAACGCCGCCTTTCAGTGAGCGATCGCCGCCGACACCGCGCTCCAGGCCCGGAGGTGCCTCCCCCCGTCTCGTTCGGTGCCGCATGCCTCGGGCCCTGTCTCGTTCAGCTTGGCTTGCCCCCGCGGGCGCGGTCGGCGCCTCGCAGCGGTGCCGTCCACCTGGCGCGGTCGGCGCCTCGCCGGGGACCGCGCCACGCGTCGGTTGCCCAACCGGCTACGACGGCCGCCGGTTGAGGTTCAGGATCGGCCCCACGTCGAGCACAGGGAGCCCCTCGACGAACGAACGGACGGACGCGCCGGCGGTGGCGTACTGCAGGGCGCGGTCCCGCAGGCGCGCGGGGAACACGCCGAGGAGCGGCTGTCCGGCCGCGATCGCCCGCGCCGCGACGAGCGCCTCCACCTGCTCGACCCGCAGCGCCGCGAGGTCGCAGGGGGCCACGAAGGCGTCGTCCCCCTCCCCGAGCGCCGCGGCGATGCCCCACAGCGGGTGACGGGGCCCGTCCGGCTCGAGCAGCTCGGGGAGGCCGAGCCCGCGCGGCTCCCGGGCCACCAGCCACGGTTCGAGGCCCGCGGCGCGGAGCACGTTCGCCACCCGGACGGCCATGGGCTCGCCGTCGACGGCGTAGAGCGCCTTGTCCGCGCCGAAGCGCCGGGAGAGCCCGCCGGCGAGGATGCAGCCCCTCACCGCCGGCCCCGCCGTGTCAACGGGAATCCCACCGGTAGTCCGCGTCCGAGCCCGCGAGGAAGCTCGTGTCGAACACCTGGACCGCGATCCGGCCGGCGATCTCCGTCGCGTCCGCCGGAAGTAGCGCGAAGCCGTGGGCGTCCGCCATCGACAGCACGCCCGCGCTGCCCTGGTGCCCGGCGACCTCGGCGCGCACGACGTCTCCCTCACGGAACAGCCGCACGCGGACGAATTCGGGGCGGCCGGGGCGCCTGGACACGCGCCCCGCGAGCTCCGCCTCGACGACGGGGAGGTACGGCGTGGCGTCCCCCAGCATGGTGCGGAGCACGGGCCGGACGAACTGGTAGAAGTTCACCATGCAGCTCACCGGGTTGCCGGGGAGGCCGAAGATCGGCGTGACGCCAAGCACGCCGTACGCGAGCGGCTTGCCGGGCTTCATCGCCACCTGCCAGAAGTCCATCCCGATTCCGAGCTCCGCGAGCACGCCCTTCACGTGATCGTAGTCGCCGACGCTGACCCCGCCCGTCGACAACACCAGGTCACACCGGAGGGCCTCCCGGAACGCGTCGGCGATGGCGACGGGGTCGTCCGGCACGCTCCCGAGGTCCACGGGGAGGCCGCCCGCCTCGCGCACGAGCGCGGCGAGCGCGTACCCGTTGCTCGAGTGGATCTGGCCGGGCCCGAGCGGGGTGCCGGGCTCCACGAGCTCGTCCCCCGTCGAGAGGATGCCGACGCGCGGCCGCGACGCGACCTGCACCGACGGGATCCCCACCGCCGCGAGCACGCCGATGGCGCCGGCCCCGAGGGTGCGGCCCCGCGGGAGCACGTGCACCCCGAGCGGGACCTCGCCGCCGCACGGCCGGACGTGCTGCCCGGGGGAGGCCGACCCGGCGAGCCGCACCGCGTCGACCCCCGTGGCCTCGCTGTCCTCCACCATCACGACGGCGTCGGCGCCGTCCGGCAGGGGCGCGCCGGTCATGATGCGGATGGCGGTCCCGGGTACGACGGTGTGCGTGGGAACCCGGCCGGCGGCCACCGTCTCGAGGACGCGGAACTCCCCGGGGACGTCGGCGGCGCGCACCGCGAAGCCGTCCATCGCCGAGGCGGGCCAGGGCGGAAGCGCGCTCGGGGAGTAGACATCCTCCGCGAGGACGCGGCCGTGCGCCTCGGCGAGGGAGGCGCGCTCGGCGCCGTTCGGCGGGATGTGCGCGAGGACGCGGGCGAGGGCTTCTTCGATGGTGAGCATGAGACGTCCTATCCGGACGTGCGCGCCCGACCGATCGCCTCAGCCCTTGATCTTCAGCTTCTGGCCCGGGTAGATCGTCGAGCCCTTGAGCCCGTTCCAGGACTTGAGCTCGGTCACGGAGCAATCGTAACGATCGGCAATCGTGCTCAACGTGTCGCCCCGGCGAACGGTGTAGCTGGTCGACTTCGCGGCGGGGCTCGCCGCCCCCGCCGTGGCCTTCGACGAGGAAGAGGACGACGACGCCACCGTGGTGGTCGACGCCGGCTTCACCACGAGCTTCTGCCCGATCTGGATGTTCGTGCCCTTGATCTTGTTCCACGCCTGGAGCTGGCTGGTGGTCACGCCGTACTTCGAGGAGAGGCCCGAGAGGGTGTCCCCGCTCTTGACGGTGTGGGTGACCGCGGGGACCGCCTTGGTGGTGGTCGCCGGCGCGGCGCTCTTGGACGACGACCCGGACGACGTGCTCGCCGCCTTGGTTCCCGAGGACGACGTGCCCGCGGACGACGACGACGCGGAAGGAGAGGGCTTGACCTCCTCCGTCGACGCGAGCGCCTTGCCGTTCGACGGCACGACGAGCTCCATCCCCACGCTGATGTGGTTGATGTTGCCGATGCGGTTGACCTTCGCGAGCTCGTCCACCGAGAGGCTGTACTTGCGCGCGATGCTGCCGAGGCTCTCGCCGCGCTTCACGACGTGGCGTTGGAGCGTGAGCCGCTCGTCGGGCGGCACCTTCGCGAGGGCCTCCTTGAACGCCACCGACTTGTTCGGCGCGACGCGCACCTTCTGCATCGCCGGCTCGGGCGGGAGCGCGTAGCGGCGGAGGGCGGGATTCAGGCCGAGGAAGGCGTCCTCGGTCATGCCGGCGCACTTCGCCATCACGGCGACGCTCGTGGAGGCGGGGACCTCGACGGTCTCGAACTTCCACTCGGGGAGGTACTTCAGCCCGACGAAGCCGTAGCGCTCGGGGTGCTTCCCGATGATCGCCGCGGCGATGAGCTTGGGGACGTAGTTCTCGGTCTCGGTGTGGAGCCAGTCACCCTGGGTGATCTTCCAGAAGTCGGTCGTGCCCGCGTAGCGCGTGGCCTTCATCACCCGCCCCTGGCCGCCGTTGTAGGAGGCCCAGGACAACCACCAGTCCCCGCCGAACATCTTGTGCAGGTCGGAGAGGTAGCGGAGCGCGGCGCTCGTGGCCAGCTCGGGATCCCGCCGCTCGTCCACCCACCAGTCGATGCGGAGCCCGTAGTCCTTGCCCGTGTAGGTCATGAACTGCCAGAGGCCGGCCGCCGAGGCGTAGCTCGTGGCGCCCGTGGAGAACCCGCTCTCGATCATCGAGAGGTAGGCCAGATCCCGCGGGAGGCCGCGCGCGTCGAGCTCGCGGTGCATCAGGGGCAGCCACTGGGTCGACCGCTCGAGGTAGCGGGCGTAGTACTTGCGGCCGCGCCCGAGGAAGTACTCCATCCACTTCTTCACGTCGGCGTTGACGACGACCGGGATGTCGAACTCGCGCGGATCCACCTTGTCGAGGTGGAGGGGATCGAGGGCGGTGGCGCCGATGGGGTCGAGGTAGAATTCGAGCGGCGGCTCGGCGCCGACGGAGCCGACGTTGGCGAGCTCCGCGATCCGCTCCTCGACGAGCTCCTGGGTGGCGGCGCGGACATCGGGCGCGGCGGGGGTGCCGTCCGCCGACTCGATGAACGTCCAGATCGACTCCTCCGACTCGACGGCGGGCGCCTCGGCGTCGAGGGCCGGCGCTTGGGCGAGGGCCGTGGAGAGGAGCCCACGGAGGAGGAGGAGCGGGAGGGGGGAGGGCATGCAGGCGGGAGCCGCAGGATAACAGTCCGGGCGCATGTCCTCCATCCTCGTGGCCACCGCACGTGAAGCCATCCGAGAATCGGTCGTGCTTCCGCTCGCCCGGGAGGGCCTCTCCGTCGCCTCCGCGGCGGACTGGGACAGCCTCTGCCGCGCCACCTGCGCGCCCACGACACGGCTCGTCCTCGTCGACCCCGAGCTGCCCGGGCTGCGTGCGGAGCTGCTCGCCACCCTCGCCGCCTCGCTCGGTCACGCCCCCGTCGTGCGGGTGATCGGGGCTCCCCTCCCCCCGCTGGCCCGGGTCCCGAACACCGAGCGCGCCGTTGTCCGGCTCGGCCGCCAGCAGGCCGGCGTCCGCGGGGTCGACCTCACCGAGCGTCGCATCCTCCGCATGCAGGGCCTCGGCCCCGCGCCGCTGGAGCGCCTCGCGCTGCTCGCCGGATCCTCGCTCCCCACGCTCGTCCACGGCGAGCGCGGCAGCGGCAAGGAGCGTGTCGCCCGCACCCTCCACCAGCTCGCGGGCCTCGCCGGGCCCTTCGTCGTCCGGAAGCACATGGACGCGTGGGCCCCCGAGGGGCCGCCCGGCACCGTCTTCCTCGAGTCGGTGCAGCGCTTCGACGATCTCCGCGGCGCGGTCTCCGCCGCCCGAGGGGCGGGGTGGCGCGTGGTCGGCGGGACCCGCCTCGCCGAGGCCCCCGCCGCGATCAAGTGGGATCGCCTCGTCCTCGCGCCGCTGCGCGAGCGCCCCGACGATCTCCGCGCGCTCGCCACCTGGTACCTCGACGACCACACCCGCCGGATGGGCCTCCCGAAGCGCACCTTCGACCGCGGGTTGTGGGCCCTCCTCCACGCCCACCGCTGGCCCGGGAACCATCGGGAGCTGGAGATGTTCGTCGTCCAGGCGCTCGGCCGGGTGAACCAGCCGGTGATCCGCGGCGCGACCCTCCCCGAGGAGCTGCAGGCCCTCCTCCTCCCGCACGCCGAGGCGGAGCACGAGGCCGAGAGCTTCGAGGAGATGGCCCGGCTGAAGCTCCTGCCGGTCGTCCGCGCCTACGCGCCCGGAGGCGTGGACACCCTCCACGCGCTCGTGGTCCGGAGCGCCGAGCGCGCCCTCTTCCAGCTCGTCCTCGCGCGCACGCAGGGCAACCGCAAGGCGGCCGCCACGCTGCTCGGCGTGGCCCGGAACACGCTCCAGCAGCGGATCGAGGCGCTCGGCCTCGGCTCGATCGGGCGCCCCGGCGAGCGGTGACCCGCCGGCCTACTCCTCGAACTCGCCCGGCGGCGGGCCGTCGTCCATGGGGCCTTCGAAGTTGCCGTTGCCTTCGGGCGGCATGTCGTTCTGCGGACCGTCCGGGAACGGTGGCGGCAGCGGCTCGGGTGCGTTCCCCTCGTCCCCCATGCCGGGGTCGAATTCCTCGAGGTCTGGGGGGCCGCCCTTCTCGTCGAACACCTCCTGGTCGTCGCCCGGCTGACCGCCGCGCTCGGCCTGCTCGCGCCGCTCCTTCAGCCGCTCCCGCCGCTCGCGGATCCGCTCCTCGCGGGCCTTGCGGCGCTCCTCGGGATCGCCGGTGGCACCCGGCCTGTCACCGGGTTCGCCCGCGGGGCCGATCATCCCGGGCCGGGGGCCCGGCGAGCGGGGCCCCGCGGCGCTGTCGACCGCGGCGGCGGCGCCCGCCCGCGCGAAGCGCACGGACGGCGCGAGAACGGTGCCGCCGATGGTGAGGTGGTACTTCCCGTCGTCGTCCCGCGAGCGCTTCAGGTCGGGGGAGATCTGGGCGAGCTGATCGAGATCGTCGGGGAGGGAGAACAGGAGCTCGAGCCGGTTGCGGCTACGGGCGAGCTTCTTGTTGAGCACGATGTCGCCCGAGAGCGTGGCGTCGAGGACGTCACTCTCGAAGGTGCCCTCGGTGACCGACATCTTGCCGTCCTTCACCTCGAAGGCGACTCCGGCCTCGGTGAAGTTGACCTCGGGGAGCTGGAACCCCGCGACGAGGCTGTCCGCGCCGAGCCCGAGGCCCTTGAAGGAGAGCTTGAGGAACCCGGTCGAGTTCTTCACGTCCGCGGCGTCGAAGGTGAGATCGGCCTCGCCGGACGCGATGCCCACGAGGTTGAGCTTCATCTGGTCGGTCGCGATGGGCAGCGTGCCGAGATCGATGTCGCCGCCGTCGAACGACACCTCGACCCCCGCCTCGGACTGGGCGAACTCGCCGTCGAGAGTGCCGCCGTAGATCTCCGCCACGAACGCCAGGGCGTCCTTCCCCATCAACATCGAGATGGGCGCGGCCCGCACGGCGAGCCCGTCGAACCGGAGGAGCGGCGTGCGCTCGGCGGTCGGCGTGGGGTTGTCCTTGGTCTTCCGGCCCTTCTTGACGGTGTAGAGGGTCACGTCGTCGAGATCGACGCCGGAGAGGCGCCACAGCGACAGATCCCCCACGTCGAGCGCGTACTCGTCGCGCGACCACTCGCCGAACTCGTAGACGAGGCGGTCACGCGCGGCGGCGGCCGGAAAGGTGATGTACAGGCCGGCGAGGAAGGTCACGCCTCCCCACGCGAGGGCGCCGAGACCGAGGAGCAGCTTCTGGATCATGGGGAGGCCTCTTCGGTGGATGCCGACGCGCCCGCGTCGAGCAGGCGGAACGCGCTGATCTCCATCGAGACCGTCAGCATCTTGACGCCCTGCGTCGTGACCACCTTGGTCTTCATCGACCGTACCCGGAGGGGGTAGCCGCCGGTCTCGAGCGCGTGGAGGAACTGGGTGAGCTGGGGCAGCAGGATCCGGGTGACCTCGACGCTGTACGTCTTCTCCTCAAGGGAGCCCTCGGTCACGATCTGCTTCTCGCGCACGCCCTGGAGGTTCGACGCGATGCCGACGGTCTCCGCGGTCTTCTCGATGAAGGACGGCAGATCCTGGCCGTTGCTCTTCCGGAGCTCGGTCTCGATGGTCGCCACCTGGGCGGCGGCCGCCGTCTGGTCGGCGGCGAGGCCGTTGAGCAGCGCCAGGGTCTCCTCCCGCTGCTCCACCCGGCTCCGGGCATCCGCGAGGACCGAGCGCCCGACC
Organism: Deltaproteobacteria bacterium; assembly: GCA_036676765.1. Taxonomy (GTDB): domain Bacteria; phylum Myxococcota_A; class UBA796; order UBA796; family SXON01; genus CAJBVW01. Next base: position 10,280 of record JAKFCH010000356.1, on the reverse strand, counting down.
CACCACGCGCCGCCGAGCAGCGCGAGCAGCACGAAGATCGCGAGGCCCACGAACAACGTCCGGTCCCGGGGGCTCATCGTCGCGACGAGCTCCGCGAACCGCTCGCGCATCGGCTCCACCACTGTCAGTCCGGCCATGGTCTAGCCCTCCTCGCCCGACGCCGCGGCGTCGGTCTCGCCCAGCGGGATGGTCATCGTGAAGGTGAGCGCCTCGCCCACCTTCTTCTCGTCTCCCTTGCGGGCGCTCTTGAAGCGGGCGTCCTTGCGGAGGGACTCCTCGATCTTCGCGGCGCTCTCGTAGCTGTCGGTCTCGGCGCGGAAGCTGATCGAGGCCTCCGAGATCGTGAGCTCGCGCACGTCGATGCGCGCCTCGCCCGGCGGGGGCACCCGCTCGGAGATCGTCTTGAGCATCTCGAGTGTCGGCGGGATGCCGGTGACGGTCGCGCCGAGCGCCTCGACGCGACGGGTGGTCTCCGCGGAGCGCTCCTGCATGATCGCGAGCGCCATCGAGGGCTCGCTGATGTCGGCGGTCACGTCGGGGAAGGTGGAGGTCACCACGTCGACGATCTGCGTGTCCAGCGCGTCGAGGCGCTGGTTGGCGTCGTAGAGCTGCACGCCGAAGAGCGTCAGGCCCGCCACCAGGGCGAGCGATCCGCCGAGCGCCGTGGCGCCGACGAGGTTCCAGAGGGTCTCGGCGTGGCCGTGGAACGCGAGGTCCCCGAGGCGGAGGTCGACGACCTTGAGCTCGCTGGCCGCGACGCGGGCGAGCGCGACGGCGAGCGCGTACTCGATGCCGTGCCCGCCGGGCACCACCACCGGCCGCGCAGGCACGCCGATGCGCGCGGCGAGCCGGGCCCCGAGCCCCTCGAGCCGGGCCCCCCCGCCGCAGAGGAGCAGATCGTCGATGCCGACCTTGAGCTCGTCCTCGAGGGTGATGAGCTCGGAGCGCACCTCGGCGCACCACGCGTCGACCGCGCGGGAGAGGGCGGCGCCCTCCACCGTGGTTCCCGAGGGCGCGGTCCAGCCCGCGTCCGTCCGGTCCTCCCCCTCCCACTCCGCCTGGGCCTCGTCCGCGGCGGGCGGCACGGCGAGGCCGTGCTTGACCTCCTCCGCGCGCTCGAACGACGACGCCAGGGCCTCGGCGAGCGCGAGCGTGAGGTCGGCGCCGCCGGTCGAGACGATGCGCGCCCCGAGGAGCTGCCCGTTCTGGCACAAGGCGAGGAGCGTGCGCCGGTGGCCCACGTCCACGACGACCTGCACGCCGCGCCCGGCGTAGGCGGCGAGCGCGTCGACGTCCATGCAGAGCACCTTCGGCTCGGCGCGGGCCTCGGTCAGGGCGCGGATGCGCTCCTTGAGGTCGTCCTTCGGGGCGATGAACACGGTGGTGCGGCTCTGGCCGTCCTTCGTGTCGACGAGGCGCGTCGCGAGGACCATGTCCTCGAGATCGTAGGGCACGCTGCCCTCGACCTCGGAGGGGAGGGCGCGGGCGATCGCGTTCTTGTCGACGAACGGGAGGCGCACGAGGCGCACCACGCCGGCGTCGAGCGGGAAGGCCGCGGCCTTCTCGGCGGCGTCCCAGCCCGTCTCCTGATCGCGGAGGGCGCCGATCGCCTCCGCCATGAGCGGCGTGCCGTCCTCCGCGAGGGGGACCCCCACCTGGGCGGCGTCGCGGATCTCGAAGCGACGGAAGCTGCCCTCCATCGCCGCGACGCGAACGCGCCAGGACCCCGTGTCGATGCCGTAGACCATTGCCATGAGGCGCCCCTAATCCACTCGCCAGTAGAGGACCGTGCCCTCACCGGAGGAGGTGTAATCGACCACGGCGGTGATTTGGACGGTGGCGTCCCCCACCGTGCCCGTGCTCGTGATCGTGAAGACGTTGGTTTTGATGCCCACCTCGTTGGCGAGCTCGCTGTCGGGGGTGAACCCCTGGTTCTTGAGGTAGTCGACGAAGTCCGCGCCGCTCCGGAACGAGGCGGTCGACGCGTAGTCGCGGACGAGGGCGATGATCGCCGCCACCTCGGAGTCGGTGGGCCGCGGCGTCAGGTGCGCCTGCAACAGGCCGGCCATCACGACGTCGTCCGCGCAGGTGATGTTGATCTTGCCGCTGCCGTAGATGGTGATCTGCTCGCCCCACCGGTCGAACACGTCGTCCTGCCACCCCTCGACGAGCCGGATTTCGGTGAGCGTGTCGAAGCGGGCGTTCTTCGAGAGGTAGGGCTGCGGCTGGGAGTTGTAGAAGTCGTCCTCGTAGCCGCCCTTGCCGCTCGACACGTTGGTGTCGGCGTCGACCCAGTCGGCGAGGTTGCCGATGAGATCGAGGCGGTCGAGGTTGCGGTCACGGAGCCACTGGTCGTTCTCCTCGCCGCTCATCAGCCCCACGAGCTGCTTTCCGACCGTGGTGTCCTCGGGGCGGTCGTCCGCGCTGCGCGCGGCGAGCTTGTTGACGTTGATGCCACACTCCTCGCCCTCGACCGCCGCCATGAAGTCCCCGTCGAAGTCGAGGAAGGCGCGGCTGCCGAAGCGGGTGGTCTCCTCCGCGCTCTCCTCGCGGACCTCCTCGCTCACCTCGCCCGTCTGCTCGAACGTGGCGAGCTCGTCCTCCTCGACATCGCCGTCGGACGCGATGAACATGCGGAGGAGGCCGGTGTTGATGAACGGGATGGTCTGCCAGAGGGAGTCCCCGAGGCCCAGCTCGGCGAGCATGGGGTTGTCGCCCATCTCCTTGTTGGCCTTGAGCACGAGGCGGTAGAGGTTCACCCCCGTGACCGCCAACCAATAGGCCTGCGCCTCGTCCCGCTCGTGGGTGGCGGTGAGGAAACGTACGCGCGCCCCGAAGCTGATGTCCGTCACCAGCGCGGTGAGGAACATGATCGTCCCGATCACCACGATGAGCGCGATGCCCCGGCGATCGCCGCGACGGCGCACGCGCGCCTTCGTCGAGCCCGGGAGGCCGACGCGGGACCAACTGGAGTTGGTGGGGCGGGAACGCATCACTCCCCCCCCGCGGTGGCGGCACGGGTGAGCCGCGGGGCGAATTCGAGCATGACCGTCGTGGCCCAGGTGCGCTCGACGGTTTCACCGGCCTCGTCGGGATCGGGGGCGAGAAGGGTGAGGGTGACCTGCGCGGCGCGCGGGAGCCGGTTGGGGGTCTCCGAGCCGGTGGTGTCCCACTCCTCCTTCCATTCGTTGGATTGGGAGTCGAGGTACCGGATGTCGAAGGCCTTCACGTCGTAGGCGAGCGGCCCGATGGTGCCATCCCGCTCGGGGTAGTTGTCGATCCGCGGGCCCTCGCGCCGGAGCAGCACGAGCGCGCCGGCGGTGTCGGGATCGTCCTCGGTCCAGTAGGTGATCTCGGTCTGATCGCTCTCGCGGGCGCCGCGGTAGAGGCGCTGGTGGGCGAGGGAGGCGAACCAGAGGCGATCGGGGTTCTGGTCGTGGGCCACGAACAGGGTGTGGTAGGTGTTGACCGCGCTGGTGTTGGTCGTGAGGTAGGCGAGCGAGAGATCGCGGCGGATGCGGGAGATGGCGACGCGCGCGGATTGGTTCACGGCGTCCTCGGCCTCGAGCAGATCCCGCGTGTTGAGCGCGCTCGCGATCGTGCCGAACGTGAGCCCGACGATGAGCGCGAACACGCCCAGGGCCACGATGACCTCGAGGAGGGTGAAGCCGGCGCGGCGCGTCCTCACTTCGGCGTCTCGCTGCCGTCGCTCGGGATGATCTGCCCCGACGGGTTGATCACGTGCGACACGAGCTCGATGCAGTCGTCACACCCCTCCTCCAGATCCGGTGCCTCGGCGCCCCACCACACGAGCACGCGCACCTCGCGGATGTAGGGGCGGAGCATGTCGGTGAGCATGTCGGGCTGCATGCCGGCGTCCATCAGGTCGCGCGACTCGGGGGCGGCGTCGGCCTCCTCCTCGGTCTTGGACCCCAGGAAGCCGGAGCCCTCGAGCTCCTCGGCGGCCGACGCGATGTCACCCACCTGGATGTCCACCTCGCGGATGGTGTACGCCCACTGGTAGCCCTCGAAGCTGTCGCCGAAGTCGGGGCCGTCCCCCATCTGGTCGGTGGCGCCGAAGTCCTCGAAGTCCCCCTCCTCGTCGATGTCGGAGTCGCGGAAGCCCTCGTGCTCGAGGCGGAGCATCGCCTCCGCCATCTTCTCCTGCGCCAGGTAGGTGCCGGTGAGGGTCTTGCCGGCGTCGACCGTCATGAGCACGGCCATCATCTGGGAGTCCACCAGCACGGTCAGCCCGATCGCCAGGATGGCGAGGGCGATCACCACCTCGAGGAGGGTGAAGCCGGCGCGGCGCACGGGCCGGGCGATGCGGGTGGGGAGGCGCATCACCGGTAGTCCGGCGCCTCGGTGGGGATCCACGCCAGGGAGGCGCCGATGTCGGTGGCCTCGCTCTCGACGGACACGCGCCCGGAGAGCGGCTCCACCTCGACCGTGTAGCCGTCCTCGGGGTCGTCGATGCTCACGATGCGGATCACCGTGTGCTCGGAGACCCCGTTGGCGAACACGTAGGAGTAGACGATCCGCTGCTCGGAGGCGTCCTCGGGGGGCTCCTCTGAGGGGGTCTGCGGCTCCTCGTACTGGGGTGTGTAGACGTAGGCGAACATCGAGTTCGACGGCAGCTCCACCTTGGTCTGGAACCCCGGCGAATTGAGCCCCGCGAACCGGTCCAGCGCGTCGGCCTCCTCCCCGTTCTCCGCGGCTTCCTTCTCGTCCTTCTTCGAGAACCGCTTCATCTCCTTCTCGCGCTCGGCCTCGAACGCGGCGCGGGACTCGGGGTCGGAGAACACCAGCGTGCCCGGATCGCCCACCTCGATCTGGTAGGAGCCGGCGTCGAGGTTGTAGGCGATGCGGAAGGTCACGTTGCGCATCGCCGCCTCGTTGATGAGGAAGCTGTAGGTCATCGCCAATTCGCGCGCGGCGCTGCGCTGCTGGAGATCGAAGATCGCCGCGAGGCTCGGGACGCCGATGCCGAGCACCACGCCCATGATGGCGAGGACGACCATGATCTCGATGAGCGAGATGCCGCTCCTCGTACGGCCCGCCCGGCGGCGGGCTCCCCGCCGCGCGGCAACGCGGTCACGGCGGGTGGGGGTCATCGTTACTCCGCCGAGTTGTAGGACGTGATGTCGGCCGCGGCCTCGGTCCCGCCTTCCTTGCCGTCCTTCCCGAGCGAGATGATCTCGTAGGCGTGGTCGCCGTGGGTGCCGGGCGAGAAGTAGAGGAAGGCGTTGTCCCACTGATCGACGGGCACCTCGCCGTCGGGGAGGTACTTCTTCACGGCGGCGAGGCCCTCGCCGGTGGTCGGGAACTTGCCCTTGTGCTTGGCCGCGTAGACGAGGAGCGACTCCTCCATCTTCTTGATCTGGATCTTGGTGGCGTCGACGTTGGCGTCGTCCAGGTAGCCGAGCACGTTCACGGCGATGACCGTCATGAGCACGCCGATGATCGCGATGACGACCATGATCTCGACGAGCGACATGCCCTTGCGGGAGGCCGCGGCGGCGCGGAGCGTGGCGGCGCGGAGGGAGGTGCGGGACAGGCGGGAGGGCATCATTGGTTTCACCGTACGACAGAGGAGAGGCTGAGCATCGGGAGGAGGATTCCGAGCGCGATGACCGCGACGACGAGGCCCATGAAGAGGGTCAGGATCGGGGTGAGCAGCGAGGTGAGCGTGTTGACCGTGTTCTCGACTTGGGAGTCGTAGGCGTCCGCGACCTTGCTCAGCATGCCTTCGAGCTCGCCCGTCTTCTCGCCGATGGTGATCATGTGGGTCACGATTGGCGGGAACTGGCCCGAGGCCTTGAGCGGGAGGGCGATGGACTGTCCTTCCGCGATGTTGCGGGACGCGCCGTCGATGGCGGAGGCGATGACCTCGTTGCCGACGACCGTACGCACGATCGTCAGCGCCGTGAGGATCGGTACCCCACTGACGAGCAACGTGGCGAGCGTGCGGCAGAAACGTGACACAGCCACGAGCCGGTTGATCTTGCCGAACACCGGGAGCTTCAGCGCCGTGCGGTCCCACCACACCCCGCCCTTGGGCGTCCGCACGTAGCGGCGAAGGCCCCAGATCGACAGGCCGAGGACGATGAGGAGGAGCCACCAGTAGCTGGTCACGATGTTGGAGATCGTGAAGAGCACGGTGGTGATGAGCGGGAGCCCCTGGCCGAAGCTGTCGAAGATGCGCTTGATGCGCGGGATGACGAAGGTGAACAGGCCGAGCACGAGGCCGCCCGACACCACCATCATCAGCGCCGGGTAGGTGATCGCCGCGACGAGCTTGCCACGCAGGGCCACCTGGCTCTCGGTGTACTGGGTGAGCCGCGTGAGCACGAGGTCGAGCGCGCCGGATTGTTCGCCGGCGTCGACCATGTTCACGAAGAGATCGCCGAACACGTCGGGGTGCGCGCGCATCGCGCGGGCGAGGGAGGTACCGCCGTTGACCTTCTGGCGCACCTCGACCAACACGCCCTTCAACTTGGGGTTCTCCGTCTGCTCGATGAGCGCGGTGAGCGCCTCGACCATCGGGATGCCCGCGCCGATGAGCGTCGAGAGCTGGGAGGTGAGCGTGGCGAGGTCCTGAACCGAGATCCGCTGGAAGTACTTCGAGAAGTCGATCTCGACGTTGATGCCCTTGCCACGGGTGGCGCCCTGCTTCTTCTCCCAAACCTCCGTCGGGAAGACGCCCTGCTTGCGCAAGCGGCCGCGCGCGGTCTTGGCCGAGTCGGCATCGACGATGCCCTTCGTGGACTTGCCCGCGGCGTCGAGCCCGACGTACTCGTAGACGGCCATCCTAGTCGAGCTCCACCGTGTCTTCCTGCGTGACGCGCATCACCTCGTCGAGCGAGGTGCGGCCCTCGAGGACCACGCGGATGCCATCGTCGCGGAGGGAGGCCATGCCGTCCTCGATCGCCCGCTTGCGGATGATGCCGGCGCTCGATCCGGCCATGACGAGCTGGCGCACGCCCTCGCTCACGGTCAGGAGCTCGTAGATGCCGGAGCGGCCCTTGTACCCGGTGGACAGGCACGCGGGGCAGCCCTTCGCCCGGTACACCGTGTGTCCGGTGACACGCTCGCGCGAGACCCCCGCCTCCTTGAGCTCGATGTCGGAGGGCTCGAAGGCCTCCTTGCAGCGCGGGCACAAGCGACGCACCAGCCGCTGGGCGAGCACGGCGATGAGCGAGCTCGAGACGAGGAACGGCTCGACGCCCATGTCGATGAGGCGCGAAAAAGCCGTCGGGGCGTCGTTCGTGTGGAGGGTGGAGAACACGAGGTGGCCCGTCAGCGACGCCTGGACCGCGTTGTCGGCGGTCTCCTTGTCGCGGATCTCACCGACCATGATCACGTCGGGGTCCTGCCGCAAGTGGGCGCGCAGGGCGGACGCGAACGTGAGATCGATCTTGGGGTTCACCTGGGTCTGGCCGATGCCGCGCAGCTCGTACTCGATCGGATCCTCGATGGTGAGGATGTTGAGATCGGGCGCGTTGATCTCGGCGAGGGCGCTGTAGAGCGTGGTGGTCTTGCCGGAGCCGGTCGGGCCGGTCACGAGCAGGATGCCGTGGGGGCGCTGGATGAAGCGGCGGAAGTCGGCGACGGTCTGCTCCGCCATGCCGATCTGCTCGAGGTTGAAGACGGTGCCCTTCTCGAGGATACGCATGACGACCCGCTCGCCGTGGCGCACGGGCAGGGTGCTGACGCGCAGATCGATCTCGCGGCCGGCGAACCGGGTGCGGATGCGGCCGTCCTGCGGGATGCGCTTCTCGGCGATGTTCAGGCCGGCCATGATCTTGACACGGCTGACGATCGAGGCCTGGAGCTTGGGAGGCGGCTTCACGATCTCGTAGAGCACGCCGTCGATGCGGAAGCGCACGACCAATTCGCGCTCGAACGGCTCGATGTGGATGTCGCTCGCCCGGTCCTTCACCGCCTGGGTGAGGAGGGTGTTCACGAACCGGATGATCGGGGCCTGGTTGGGATCGTCGAGCAGATCCTCGTTGAGGGAGAGATCGTCCGCGATGTCGTCCCCCGCGCCCTCCTCGCGGATCTCCTCCATGACCGCGGAGGCGCTCCGGGCGGCGCGGTCGTAGGTCTTGTTCGTCGCGTCGCGGAGCACGTCGGCGGGCACGACGACCGGGCGGACGGGCTTCTTGTAGAGGAGCCGCAGGTCCGGGAGCAGGCCCATCGACCGTTCTTCCGAGATCGCGATCCGCACGAAGCCGCCCTCGTGGTACAGCGGGAGGATGCCCTCCTCGCGGGCCATCGCGAGGGTGATGGGGCGGACGAGCTCGACGTCGACGGTGTCGAGGTCGATCACGTCACGGAACGGGAGCCCGAGCATCTCCGCGAGCGAACGCGCGGCGACGTCCGCCGTCACGGCGTGCACCCGCTGGGCGCCCTCGACGAGCGAGACGCCCGACCGCTCGGCCTCCTTGCGGGCCTCCTTCATCTTCGCCGGGTCGACCCCGGCGCGGACGAGGAGCTCCTCCATCCCGGCGCGACGGACGGCCATGATCTACTCGCCCTCGACGGGAGCGGGGGTGGGCTCGATGCGGGGCGCGGGCTCGTCCGCCGGGGCGGGCTCGACGGGCGCGGGCTCGGTGGGCGCGGGCTCGACCGGCGCGGGCTGGGTGGCACCGCCACCGGTGGAGCTGCCCTCGTAGTCCATCGGCTGGAGGGTCCCGTCGCCCTGGATCATCGAGTCCGTGGGCTTGGGCGGCGCCTTCTTCCGGTACATGCTCGGCTCGTCGATGAGGTTCATGCTGCCGCGCAGGAGGGTCTCGAGCTCCTCCTCCTGGACCTCGCGGCTCTTCCCGTAGAAGCGCTTGAGGAACTCGTCGCGCTGCGCCATCTTCACGCGGTAGACCTCCTCGAGGTCGGCCGGCTCGTTGATCACGTGCGGCGTGAGGAAGATGAGCAGGTTGGTCTTGCGCTCGGTGTTGCGCTTGCCACGGAAGAGCACCCCGATGAGCGGGATGTCACCGAGGATGGGGATCTTGGTCTCCACCTCGGTCTGGGTGTTGCCGATGAGGCCGCCGATCACGATGGTCTGGTTGTCCTTGACCACCACGACGTTCTCGGTCTCGCGCTTGGACGTGATGAACCCGGCGGTGGTCACGTCGAGGCCCGAGGAGTCCTCCTCGACCTCGGCCACCTCGAGCGACATCTCGAGCGTGACGTAGTTGTTCTCGTTGATCTGCGGGGTCACCATCAGCGTGATGCCGACGTCCTCGCGCTGGTAGCTGACGATCGGGTTGTTGTTGTTGTCCCGCCCCGCGGACACCGGGAACGGCACGTTGCGGCCGACGCTGATGGTTGCCTCTTCGTTGTCCAACACGAGGATGTTGGGGTTCGAGAGGATGTTCACGCCCGAGTTGGACGCGAGCGCGTTGATTGCCACGCCGAACGCGGGGATCAACATCTCCTCGCCCGAGGCGGTGAGGATCGAGATGGGCGCGCCGAGCAGGCCCATGGCGAGGCCGGAGAGGGCGTCCGCGGTGATGCCCATCGACGACCCGCCGAGCTGGGCGGAGCCGTAGGTGATGGAGCCGTCGGTGCCCGGCTTGCCCATGTGGTAGCCGACCCCGAGGCTGAGCTCGTCCTCCGAGCCGATCTCGACGACCACGGCCTCGACGTAGACCTGCCGGCGCGGGATGTCCAGGCGGTCGATGACCCCCTTGATGACACGAAAATCCTCGGGCGAGGCGAGGAGCACCAGCGAGTTGGTGTTCTCGTCGGCGGTGATGCGCACCGCGCCGCTGTCGAAGGCGGCGGCGACGCCGCTCGTCGCGCCGTCCCCCACCGCGCCACCCGGCTCGTAGGGCTTGCCGAAGTTGGTGGGACCGCCGGACGGGCCGCCGCCGCTGGCCCCACCCACCGGGCGGCCGCCGCCGCCCTGTTGCTGGTTGCCGCGGGAACGGGACCCCGAGGTGCCCCGGGTGCTCCCGCTGGTCCGACCGCCGCCGCCGCTCGTACCCTGCGACAGGTTGGTGAGGACGCTGGACACGTCCTCCGCGTTGGCGTGGTCGAGGTAGATCACGTGGATCTGGGAGCGACTCGCGGGATCGATGTCCACGTCGATCTGGGCGACCAGCTCCTTGACCTTCGCGATGGCCTCGTCGTTGGCGAGGAGGATGAGCGAGTTGGTGCGCTCGTCCGCGATGATCTTGGAGATGAACGCGCCCTCGGTACCCACGTTGGTGGCGCTGGAGGTGGCCGCCGCAGGCTCGGGCGCGCTCCGCGCACGCCGACGGGCGGCCGCCGTG
>JAKFCH010000355.1:0-35226 GCA_036676765.1 Deltaproteobacteria bacterium | reverse complement strand
CCCGGCGGCCTCCGCGCACGCCGCGGTCCCGCTCGGCCCGAGCGCCGTCCACCGCGCGCCGTCGTCGTCGGAGCGCCACGCCGCGCCCTCCGCGGTGACGAGCGCCCACGCGCCGGGCCCGAGCGACGCGAGGCACACGGGCACGTCGCCGGGCGACGGCACGTGCGCGGACACGGTGCCGTCGGCGTCGTAGCGGACCAGGTCCTCGGTCTCGCAGGCGAGGAGCGCGCCATCCGCCGCGCGCGCCACCGCCGGGCACACGTCGTGCGGCGAGTGGGCGGACGCGAGGGCGGCGAGCGCGAGGAGCACGGTCCCGACGTAGCGCGTGCGACACGGGCACGTGGGCGCCCATCGGGCGTGGTCGGCGCCGCTCGGGGCGACGGGCCCCGCGCCCAACGTCGGTCGCCCGACCCGGATCTCCTATCCGTCGTTCGCCTGCGCCTTCCCCCACATCCGCCGTGCGAGGCTCCCCAGCCGCCCGCGCACCCCGCTCCGCGTCGGGGCCGGTGGCGGCGTTCGGGGCAACACGCGCCCCGCGCCCTCGTCGACGTGCCCGGCCCGCGCCCGCTTCAGGGCGGCGACGGCGGGAACGAGCTCCTCGTCCTCCTTCCGCACGTGCTCGGCGAGGTCGTCCAGCATCGTGAGCAGATCGTGCTCGAAGGGCCCGGCGTCCCGCGCGGCCTCGCGGAGGGACAGCTCGAAGGTGCCGATGGCATCTCGCTCCTCGTGAAGCGCGGGGAGGTCCGACCCCTCGATGCGCCCCTCCGCGAACGCGCGGATCGCCGGGAAGATCTCCCCCTCCTCCTGGTCCATGTGCTCGATCATCGTCCGCCGGAAGTGGGCGAACGGCGCGGTGATCTGCCGTGGGGCGCCCACCAGCGCGGCGTCGAGGCGCAAGAGCTCCCCGCGCAGGAAGGTGTGGTGGACGAGGATGGCGTCGAGGAGGGCGGGGAGGTCGGACATGCCGCCCGATGCAGCACGTGGCGTGCCAACCTCAGTCCCCCTTGCCGAATCCGTACGGCACGTCCAGCGTGTAGGCGACGTTGTCGGGGCCGCGGGGCAGGCGCATCGCCTCCATGCCGCGCACGACGCACCGGATCACCGGCTTGCTCTTCAAGTCGGTCGTCAGGACGTCGACCTGCTGGACCTTCCCCTCAGCCGACACGTGGAGCCGCGTCACGATGCGCCCGAAGGGGTCCCGGGCGAAGAGCGGCATCGCCCGCCAGGCGTTCAGGTGTTTCATCCAACAGGGGCGGATGAGGAAGTTCCCGCGCCGGGCGATGTAGTCGGACACGACGTCCGCCTCCTTGCCCGGCGGCGGATCCTGCCCCCACAACACCTGGGGGAGCGCCGTGATCGTGCCCGAGGAGGTCGGCGGCGCGAGGTGCCGCACCAGGCCGTTTCCGGCGGAGACCACCGGGCTCCCGAACACCCAGCGCCGGGTCAGATCGTCCGCGGGGGCCTCGGTGCTCCGACGGACGAGGATCCGCTCGTCGTCCGTGACGAGGACGAGATCGCAGGTGCCGTCGCGACAGCCCTCCAGGAAGTAGCGCACGTCCCCGGCGGGGACGCTCACCGGGCGGATCCCGGTCGAGAGGGGGAAGCGTGCGGTGAAGTCTCCCTCCGTCGAGACATCCACGTGTTCGGGCACCCGGATGGGGCCCATCGTGGACCGCTCCACGAACGGGGAGGTGCCGACCGGGCGCCAGGCCGAGGGATCGACCACGAGCCCCACCGCCACGTAGCCGGCCCGCGCCATCTCCCCGATCCACGCGTCCACCTCGGACGCGGGCTCCCCGGGGGGGACCACGAGCATCCCGATCCGGCGGGTGGCGTACAGTTGCCGGTCGTGCCGGAGGAGGCGGCGGGCCAACGCGCGATCCCGCTCCGCGATCACCCCGGCGAGCGGCCAGCGGCCGAAGCGCAGCTCCCCGGGGAGCAGGGCGACCACGAGGGGGTGCTCCCTGGCCCACGAAGCGTCCGACCCGGCCTGCGCCGGGAGGGTCGGGAGCGCCACGACCTCGACGGAGGGGGTGCCTCCGGCCGCGGGGCGGCAGACCGGACCGACGGCGAGCAGCTTCGCGTGCAGCTCCCCGACGGCGTTCTCCGCGGTGAAGGCCCCGGCGCCCCCGATCGCCTCGATGCGCGCGGCGTCGACCTCGCCGCACGCGCCGACGGGTACGGGCAACACGAGCGGCCCGGATGCGTGGGCGGTACCCAGGAAGACGGCGACAAAAATGGCGAACATGGCGACCCCGGTGCCGACGGCTAACCGGGCGCGCCCTATGGCGGCGCGGGCTTGTCGTCCGGGACGCTCGTTCCCAGGTCGGGGTTCGCGGGCTCGGGCGCGTCGTCGCGGGGCGGCGCGGGGTCGGGCACCGTCACCTTCTGCGGGACCACGGCGTAGTTCTTCTTCTTGTCGTCATCGTCGTCGGGCATGGATGCACTCATCGATGTTCCGCTCCCCAGGTGTCGCTCGCCTTCGGAGGCGTGCCCGATCAGCGCGTCCAGCACCTTCTCGCGGTTGCTGAGGTCACCCAGGATCCGGCGGCCGGGCAGCGGGGAGAGCTTCACCAACGTGGGCGTGTAGAAGATGCCGTCACGCATGCCCCGCTCCGGGTCCTCCAGGCAGTCGACGACCTCGAGATCGACCGGGATGCCGACCAGGATCGCCCGCAAGTTGGTGAGCGCGCGCTGGGAGTTCGGCCAGTCGCCGGCGACGTAGAGGCAGAGCCGCATTCGGGCGTCCGGCGGCGTCATTTGACCCCTCCGATCTCGCTGGACGCGGCGTCCGCACCGCGGCGAGAGAGCGCGCCCGCCTTCGTCCTGCCCAGCCGCTCGGCCTCGGCCCGCCGCTCCGACCGCACGCGGTCGAGCTCGGCCTGCCGCATCAGCTGCTCCTGGACCAGGGTGCCGGACCGCGCGATCGCCTCGGCGAGCGCGAGCTCGGCGGTCTTCTCGCGAAGCTCGGCCTCGTGGAGGGCGGCGGCCTGGTCGCGGTTCGCCTCGTTCTCCTCCTGCCAACGCAGCGTGCCCATGAGCACCTCGCCGCCCACCGCGTAGACGTCCGCGAGGTTGACCCCGGACGACGAGAGGACGAGCTCTCGGACCTGGTTCGAATGGTCGGTGCCGCGCGACTTGATGATCGTGAGCGCCCGGTTGCGCTCGCCGCCCTGGTTCACGTACGACACGTGCATCCAGGTGTCGGCGATGGTCGACACCGCCATCGGCGTCTGCTCCGACGTGGGGTTCGTGTTCCCGAGCAGCGACGTGCTCAACACGGTGATCCCGCGGCGCTTGGCGTAGTCGAGGATCGAGATGCCGGCCCGCTCCGCCACGGACTCGCCGCCGATGCGGGTGAGCGCCGACAGCGGATCGATGACCAGGTGGCTGGTGTCGCGTTCCGCCAGGAGGGCGCGGATCCGGGAGACGTGCGCCTCCGGGTCGGCCGCCATCGTGCGCATGGAGTAGATGCGGAGGTGCTTCGACGCGATGTGGCGAGCGAGGTCGATCCCGATGGAGGTCACGTTGCGGACGATCTGGTCGGGCGCCTCGTCGAAGCTCACGTAGAGCGCCGACTCGCCGCGCGCGCAGGCCGCGTCCACGTAGGAGATCGCGAGGCTCGTCTTGGCGGTGCCGGGCGCTCCGGAGATGAGCACCGAGCTCCCGCGGAAATACCCGCCGCCGAGCATCGTGTCGAGGCGCTCCACGCCCGAGGACACCCGGTCCAGGAAGACCGGGTGGTCGAGCTCGACAATCCCGTTTCCAGCGAGCTCGAAGCCACTGGGGGTGATGTTGAACGGGACCTCGTTCGGGGAGTGCGCGCAGCCGCGGTACTTCGCCACCCGGAGGAAGCGGACCGCGCTGCCGTCCACGACGCGGAGGGGCAGGAACACGACGCAGTCGGAGATGAACTGCAGGAACTCGTAGTCGGCGGCCAACCGCGCCTCGCCGGCCTCGCCCTTGGCGGTGACGACGCCGGTGAGCCCGGTCTCGTTGAGCCACTCCCGGATGCGGTACACCTCGGTCCGAACCAGCGCCGGATCCGCCAGGTGCGCGAGGAGCACGTCGATCCCGTCGAACACGACGCGCTTCGCGCGGGTGCGCCGCGCGGTGGCCCCGAGGATGGCGAGCAACCCCAACAGATCGAACGCCCCTCCCGCCACGATCGACTGGGAGAGCTGGGCGTCGATGAATTCGATCCCGTTGCCTCGGAGCGCGGCGATGCCCCAGTCGAAGGCCTCGGCGTTCTCCACGACCTCGTCCGCTCGCTCCTCGAACGCCACGAAGATCCCGGGCTCCCCGAGCTCCTTCGCGCCCTTCACGAGGAACTGGAGGCCGAAGAGCGTCTTGCCGCTGCCGGGCCCGCCGACCACGGCGGTCACCCGGCCCCGCGGCAGGCCACCCCCGTTCATCTCGTCGAAGCCCGGAATCCCCGTGGCGGACCTGCGACTCGCCTTCGATTGCATGGACACTCCTCCTTCTTCAGCCATCCGGCTTCAGGTTGGCGGCAACCTGGAGGGGGAGCACGCAAATCAAGTGGGTATGAGAACGTCCTTCCTTTAGCCGACTCCTCCCCGCCGGGGTGGTCCGGAGGGTGATGGTCGCGACCTGAAACAGATGATTACTTCCGGCCCGATTGTTTTACCCAGGGCCGCGCCGCCTCCCACCGAAGGTCCCACGTGGAAGCCGCCGGCATTAAATTGGGGCTCTCGGGGGGAGGTCGGTGCTCGACTCCATCTTCGGCGCGGCCGACTGGAAGGACCTGAAGGACTTCGTGACGCCCGCGGTGTTCGACGTCCTCCCGCCCCGGGCCGCCCAGCGGCAGGTGCGCGAGCTCCTCGCGGCGCGGCTCCACCCTGGCGAGGCGCGTCGGGCGCGCGAGGGCCTCGCGGTGCCGGGGCTCCGCGTCGGGGAGGGCCGGGCGCCCGGCCCGCCCGTCGAGCGGTTGGACGCGGCGACGCGGGCTCGGCGAGGGAGCCGGGTGCTGACGCTCTACTTCCACCAACTGCTCCATCGTGAGGTCACGCTGCTCGACCTCCGCGCCGACCGCTTCGGGGAGGAGGACGCCTGCACCACGTGGCGGCCCGGCTGGCTGTACGTGCGGTGGGATCCGCCTTTCCTCGCCGGCCTCCGCGATCTGTACGGCGGCTACTACACCGGTGACACCCCCCGCTTCGACACCGCCATCGCCGGCTTGTCGCTCGGGCCGGCGCGCCACGTGTTCCTGTCGCACTTCGGCGGCGGCGATCAGCGGGACGTGCGCTTCGATCGTGCCACGTTCGTGCGCACCTTCCACGACGCCTTCGTGGCCTGCCGCGACGCCCCCGGGCCCCCCGCCCCGCTGCACGGCAATTTCCTGGCGCTCGGCCTCTACCTCGCGACGCTCTACGAGCACCTGGAGCGGCTGGGCCTCCCGTTCGACGTGCGGGCCGCCTACGCGGCCGCCGCGCGGGTGGGTGCCCCGGGCGCGGCGGCCGAGACGGCCGACGCGATGGCGACCGCGGACAGCCAATGGCGGGGCTGACCGTCGCGGTGGCCGGCGCCAGCGGGTTCATCGGGCGGGCCTTGTGCGCCCGCCTCGCGACGGAGCACCGTGTCCTCGCGCTCTCCCGCTCCTCGGGGCCGGACCAGGGGAACATCGAGCGGCGGCGCTGCGACCTCTTCAGCCTGCTCGATTGCGAGCAGGCCCTCACCGGCGCCGACGTGGCGGTCTACCTCGTCCACTCGATGATGCCGACGGCGCGGCTCACCCAGGCGAGCTTCCCGGACATGGATCTCATCCTGGCCGACAACTTCGCGCGCGCGGCCCGCCGCATGGGGGTGGGCCAGATCGTGTACCTCGGTGGGGTCGTGCCGGAGGTCGGGTCGTTGTCCCCCCACCTCGCGAGCCGGGTCGAGGTGGAGCAGGCCCTCGCGGCCCACGGCGTGCCGGTCACCACGCTGCGCGCCTCCCTGGTCATCGGGCCGGACGGATCGAGCTTCCGCATCCTCCAGCGGCTCGTCGAGCGCCTGCCCGTCATGCTCCTGCCGCGGTGGACCCGCTCGCCCTGCCAGCCCATCTACGTGGACGACGTGGTCCTGCTCCTCGCCGGGGTGTGCGGCGCGCCGTTCGCGTACGCCCAGACCTTCGACATCGGCGGCCCCGAGGTCCTGACCTACGAGGCGCTCCTCGCGCGGACGGCCCGGGTGTTGGGTCGGACGCCGCGCTTCCTGCCCGTGCCCTTCTTCACGCCGGAGCTCTCGCGCCTCTGGGTCTCGCTCGTCACCGGCTCGCCCCGCCAGCTCGTGAACCCGCTCGTCTCGAGCCTCCGTCACCCGATGATCGCGCGGGATCTCCGCCTCCAGGAGCGCCTCGACCTGCCCGGCCTGCCGCTCGACGAGGCCCTCCGGCGCGCCACGTCGGCCGCCCCCCGCGCGTTGCCCCACCGCCCGAAGCCGTCGGGCCCCAAGGCCCCGCCGGTGAGCACCGTCCGGTCCGTCCAACGCTTGCCGCTGCCCGCCGGGCGGGACGCCATCTGGGCCGCCGCCGAGTACATGACGTGGCTCCCGCGCGCGTTGCGGCCGTTCTTGTGGGTGCGGGTGGACGAGGCCGGGCTCGTGCGGTTCGGGCTCCTCGGCGTGCGCCGGTCGCTGCTCGAGCTGGCGTGGTCGCGCGACCGCTCGGTCCCCGATCGTACGCTCCTCTACGTGGTCGGCGGGGCCCTCGCCCGCGTCGCGGAGGGCCACCGCGGCCGCCTGGAGTTCCGGGTCGTGCTCGGCGGGCGCTCCCTCGTCGCGGCGGTCCACGACCTCGTGCCGAGCCTCCCGTGGCCGGTCTACAACGCGAGCCAGGCGATCGCGCACCTCTGGGTCATGCGCGCGTTCGGAAAGCACCTCGCCCGACGCGCGGAGGCCGAGCGGCGCGAGCGGCACATGGTCGAGCAGCTCGGCCGGCTCGTGGACATCCCGGAGGAGTAGGGCGCGGAGGAAGGGGGGGCCAGGGGGGCACCGCGAGCCCCCGGGCTACCGATCGGCCCCACTGGCCGGCGGCGACCGCCTACCCGCGCCGCCGCCGGACCGCGAACGCCGCCAGGAGCCCGAGCCACCCGAAACTCTTCGCACCGCCGGTCGCGCAGCCGCAGCCGACGGACTTGTCGTCGGCATCGGTGCCGGTGTCGGCGTCGGCGTCGGCGTCGGCGTCGGTGTCCGTGTCGGTGTCCGTGTCCGTATCGGTGTCGGTGTCGGTGTCGGTGTCGGTGTCGGTGTCCGTGTCGGTGTCGGTGTCGGTGTCCGAATCGGTGTCGGTGTCCGTGTCGGCGTCCGTGTCGGTGTCCGTGTCACCGCCGCCGGTGTCACCCCCGGTGTCCGTGTCATCGCCCCCGGACGCGTGGTACGCATACGCGCGGCCCACCAGCCCGTCCTGGTAGGGCGCGCCCACGATCGCGTCGTCCAGGCCGTCGCCATTCACGTCCCCGGCGCCGGACACCGAGTAGGCGTAGGCGTCGTCGGCGGCATCGCCGGTGAGCGTCGTCTCCGCGGTCGCGGAGAGCCCCGCCGCGGAGCCCACGTGGAGGTAGGCGCGCCCGATCGCGGAGCCAAGGTAGGCGTGGGCGCCGATGATCACGTCGGCGTAGCCGTCGCCGTCGGAGTCGCCCGCGCCGGACACCCCGTAGCCGAAGGCGTTGTCGGGCGCCTCGCCGGTCAGCCGCAA
Organism: Deltaproteobacteria bacterium; assembly: GCA_036676765.1. Taxonomy (GTDB): domain Bacteria; phylum Myxococcota_A; class UBA796; order UBA796; family SXON01; genus CAJBVW01. The sequence goes on along the minus strand of JAKFCH010000355.1, from coordinate 27,533 downwards.
CGCCGCGGTGCCCGAGATCCCGCCCGCCGACCCGGCGTACACGTAGGCGCGGCCGGTGTTGGACACGGCGTTGGGCGCGCCGACGACGATGTCGTCGTAGCCGTCCCCGTCGATGTCACCGGCGTCGCCGAGCGCGGACCCGAACAGGTCGTAGTCCGCCTCGCCCGTCAGTTGGATCGCGGCGGTGGGAGAGAGCCCCGTCGCCGAGCCGTGGAACACGTCGACCCGGCCGGCGTACGACTCGTGCGCGAACACGCCCACGATCACGTCGTCGTAGCCGTCGGCGTCGACATCCCCCGCGCCCGACACCGCGAACCCGAACACCTCTGTGTACAGGTCCCCCTCCAACGCGAGGGTGGGGGTCGCGGAGATGCCGGCCGCCGAGCCGTGGTGGACGTACACCTCCCCCCGGTAGGTGAGGCGGTACGGCGCACTCACGACGATGTCGTCGTATCCGTCGCCGTCGATGTCCCCCGCGCCCGCGACCGAGGTGCCGAGCTGGTCGGACACGTCCTCCCCGGTGATCGTGGTGGCGGGCGTGCCGACGAGCCCGATGGCGGACCCGAGGTAGACGTAGGCGCGGCCCATGGCGTCGCCGGAGCCCCAGGCCGGGGCGCCGACGAGCACGTCGCCGTAGCCGTCCCCATTCACGTCCCCCGCGGCGGACACCGACGTGCCGAACTTGGAGCCCGCCTCCTCGCCGGTGAGCGTGAGCGCGGGCTCGGTGTCGAGGCCCGTGGCCGATCCGAGGTAGACGTAGGCCCGCCCGGTGTTCTCCGCGTACCCGAACGCGCCCACGATCACGTCGGCGTAGCCGTCGCCGTTCACGTCCCCCGCGTCGGACACCGAGAAGCCGTACCAGCTCTCCGCCGACTCGCCGGCCCACGTGGTGGCGGCGCCGGGATCGAGCGAGACGGGGTGGCGGTCCCAGCCGCCCACGAGCGCGAGGAACATTGGAAAGAGCACGCGACCTCCTGGTCGCCTGACTCGTAAGCAGGCGGAAGCGTACGCCCCCGTCCAGGCAACACTTGGAAACATTGGGATGCACGGGGGTGCGGTCCGTGTCAGGGCGACCGAGGTCGGGCTGTGGTCCAACCAGGGCCCGGGAGGCGGGGCCGAGGGTGCCTGGTGACGCGAATGCGGCGTGCTACAGGGGCCTCAAGCCTTGATCAGCGCGACCCCGTAGTCGGCGAACACGTGATCCCGCGTCACGATGATCAGTCCGTCCACCCTCGCCTGCGCGATGAGGAGGCGGTCGAACGGATCTCCGTGATGCGGTGCAAGCCGCCCCACCTCCAATACATGCGCGAGGGTCACGGCGAGCGATTGGGCTGCAAACTCGCGTTCGAGCTCTCTGCAGATGTCCTCGACGGTCCGATTGAGGACGATCTTCCCCAACGCGGACTTGATTACGAGCTCCCATGGGCTGACGACGCTGAGTCGGATCTCCTCGGCGTCGAGGATCGCTTTTCGCGCGGTCGCGGAGAGGGCGTCGGGCTCCGAGACCACCCAGAGGGCGACATGGGTGTCGAGAAGCAGCCTCACCGGGAGACGAAGTCGAGATCGTCGATGGACACGGGCTCATCGAAGTCATCTCGAACCGTGGCGACGTTGGGCATTGTCCCGAAGCGTCGCCTCGGCGTCGGCAGTGCCCGTACGAGGCGAGCGACCGGATGGCCGTTCCGCGTGATCACGACCTCCTCGCCAGCCTCGACGGCGTCGAGAAGGCGAGAGAGATGGGTCTTGGCGTCGTAGACGGAGACTGGATCCATGTGCTGATGATAGTCTTGACCAGACTGCTGGTCAACCCGGCTCGAAAGGAGGCCGTCGCTCACCGACGCCGGGTTGCCGTGGCAGCGGCGCCGCGAGCGTCCCACCGAGCGGGACTTCGGGCGTACACTCCCCGCCGCCATGCCGCCCGCCGAGATCGCCAGCTTCCTCCCCGCGCACCTGCTTGCCCACCTCGCGGTGTCCGGCGCGCCCACGGGGCCGGTCGAGCGGCGGCGTGACGCAGCCGTGCTCATCGCGGACGTGGTCGGCTTCTCGATCCTCGCGGAACGCCTCGCGCAGGCCGCCGGGAACGCGAGCGCCGAGGAGCTCACCCGGCGCATCGACGCGTGCCTCGCCCCGGTGGTCGACGGCATCGTGGCGCACGGCGGAGACGTGCTCGGGTTCGCCGGCGACGCCGTCCTCGCCGCCTGGCACGGGGGCCCGTCCGGGGGCGCCGCCCTGGCCCGCGCCGCCGCCTGCGCGCTCGATCTGCCCCGCGCGGTGCGTCCTCCCGAGGGAGAGCCGCTCGGCCTGCGCATGGGGCTGGCGGCCGGCGAGATCGTCGAGGACATCGTGGGTGGCCACGAGGGCCGGTGGCTGCACGTCGTGCGCGGCGGCGTGTTCGAGGAGCTCCGCGGCGTGCTCGCGGAGACCGATCCCGGCGAGATCCGCGTGGGGCGCGCGAGCTGGCCGCAGCTCGCCCCGGTCGCCGAGGCCGACGCGGAGGCCGCGTGCTCCGTGCGCCTCCTACGGGTCGACCTCCCGCCCGGGACGGAGCGCCCCGCGCTGGTCGTTCGGCCCCCCGACCTCGATCCCGCCGCGCTCTCTCTGTTCGTCCCGCGCCTGCTCCTCGATCGCCTCGACGGGGGGCCGGCGGGCTGGGTCGCCGAGCTGCGCCGCGTGACCGTGGCGTTCGTGCGGATCGGCGAGCTCTCGGGCGGCGAGGCCTCGCTCGCGCGGGTGCAAGAGACGACGCTCGCGCTGCAGGCCGCCGTCGACGGCACCGAGGGCGTGGTGCTGCAGCTCGCGGTCGACGAGAAGGGGGCGATGCTGCTGGCGGCCTGGGGGCTCCCGGGCGCCACCCACGAGGACGACGCCGCCCGGGGGGCCCTCGCCGCGCTGCGGATCCGGGAGTCGCTCGGCGCGTTGGGCGTGGCCACCACCGTGGGCGTCGCGACCGGGCGCGTGTTCTGCGGGCTCCGCGGCTCGACGCTGCGCCGGGAGTACGGGGTCCTGGGCGCGGTGGTGAACCTCGCCGCGCGGCTGATGGGCGCGGCGGGCGACGACGGCGTGCTCTGCGACGAGGCCACGGTCCGCGAGGCCGGCGAGCGGGTGCACTTCGACGCGCCCCGCACGCGCATCGTGAAGGGCCGCGACGAGCCCGTGAGCGCCCGGACCCCGCTCGCGGGGCGGGCGAGGCCGGCGCGGCGGGGCAGCTCGCTGCTCGGTCGGCGGGACGAGCGCGACGCATTCGACGGGCTCCTCGACGACGCGCGGGGCGGGCAGGGCGCCACCCTCGTGCTCCAGGGGGATGCCGGCATGGGCAAGTCCGCGCTCCTCCGGCAGCTCGCGGCGACGGCCGCCGAGCGGGGCGCGCGCTGGATCTCCGGATGGGGAGACGCGCTGGAGCGGACGACCTCGTGCTTCGCCTGGCGGCCGGTGATCGCCGCGCTGCTCGGGGCCGGGACCGACGTGCCCGCCCGGATCGCGCGGCTGGGGCTCGATCCGTCGCTGTCGCCGCTGCTCGCCCCCATGCTGGTCGAGACCCTCGCGGAGACCGCCTCGACCCGCGCGCTGAACGGCGCCCCGCGGGCGGAGTCCACCGCGCGGCTCCTCGCGGCGATCTGCGGCGCCACGGCGCGGAACAAGCCGCTCGTGCTGGCGATCGACGACGCCCACTGGCTCGACTCCGCCTCCTGGCTCGCGCTGCAGCGCCTCTGCGTCGACGCGCCGCCGCTCGTCCTCGTCATCGCCACGCGCCCGACCGACGTGGAGTCCCTCCGCGCGATCGAGCGTGGCGCCCGCGTGCTGCCGCTCGCCCCCATGGGCCCCGCCGATCTGCGCACCGTCCTCGCCACCCGGCTCGGCGTCGCCGACGTCGACGACGCCCTGCTCGCCGCGGTGGACACGCGCGCCCAGGGCAACCCCTTCTACGCCGAGGAGATCGCCCTCGCCCTGCGGGAGGGCGGCCACGTCACCATCGTCGGCAACGCCGCGCGGCTCGTCCGTGCCCAGGACGCGCTGCAGAGCCTCCCGTCGAGCCTCGAGGGCATCGTCACGAGCCGCATCGATCGGCTCCCCGTGCCCGTGCAGACGACGTTGAAGGCCGCAAGCATCGCGGGGGCCGCCTTCCACGCCGATCTCCTCGCCGCCGTCCACCCCGCGCGCCCCGCCGCCGACGTCCTCGCCGCCCACCTCGACGAGCTGCAGCGGGGGGACCTCGCCGTGCTCGACCCCGTGGAGCCCGGCGTGTGGCGGTTCCGCCACCGGGTCGTGCAGGAGGCGGCCTACGGGCTCCTCCTCCTCGAGCAGCGGCGGTCAATCCACCGCGCGGTCGCCCTGGAGGTCGAGCGCATCCACGCGACGGCGCTCGCCCCCTACTTCGGCGTGCTCGCCGAGCACTGGATCCGCGCCGGCGAGACGACCCGCGCCGTCGACGCCCTGGAGCGCGCCGGCGATCAGGCCCACGCCGCCTGGGCCAACGTGGAGGCCGTGGGCTTCTACGAGCGCGCCCTCGGGCTCGCCGCCGAGGAGGTCTCCGCCGCGCGCAAGGGCGGCTGGCTGCGCCGCCTCGGCGACGCCCGCCACCAGCTCGGGGACCTCGCCGCGAGCCGCGTCCGCGCCGAGGAGGCGCTGTCGTCGTTCGGCCGCCCGCTGCCGCAAACCCCCGCGGCCCGCGCGTGGGCGCTCGTCCAGGCCGTCACCCTGCAGGCGCGCTACCAGCTCCGGCCCGTCCGCGCGTTCCCGCCGCCCGGGGAGAGTGTCGCCATCGGGGAGGCCGCGCTCGCGCTCGGCCTCGTCAGCACGGCGGGCTTCTGGAAGGGCGACATCTGGGCGCTCGTCTACGGCACCGTGGCGGGCGCGAACCTCACCGAGCGCCTCCCCCCGAGCGGCACGCGCGCGATCGGCTACGCGGGGCTGGCCCTCGTGTGCGGCGCCATCCCGCTGCACGGGCTCGCCGAGCGCTACGGCAAGCGCGCCGTGGCCGTGTCCGCCGCGTCCGGCGATCCGGACGCCGTCGCCTACGCCCACATGATGTACGGCCTCTACCTCTTCGGGGCGGCCCGCCTGCCCGACGCGCGCGCCCACGTCGACGACGCCGCCGCCGGCTACCGCGAGCTCGGGCACGCCCGGCGGGTCGAGGAGTGCCTCACGCTGCTGTTCGCGGACGCCTGGATCCGGGACGAGAGCCTCGCGGAGATCGAGGCCATCGCGAAGGAGATGTGCGCGTCCGCGCGCCGGCGCGACGATCCCCAGACCAGCGCCTCCGGGGCCGCCATGCGCGCCATGGTCGCCGACCGCGCCGGGGATCTCGACCGGGCGTGGTCGCTCTGGCAGGGGACCCGCTACCCCGACTCCGACCGCCTGAACCAGCTCTGGCGCCACGGCCGCATCGCCGATCTCGCGCTCCGCCGCGGCGATCCCGACCGTGCGCGCGACGAGGCGAAGGGCGCCCTCGCACTGCTCCGCGAGAGCACGACGATGGCGGCGAACCTCTTCGAGGCCGCGATGCACGCCGCGCGGGTCCTCGCGCGCCTCGACGAGCGCGGGGACGCCCGGGCGCTCCTCGCGATCATGCGGCGGTACGGGCGCGTTTTTCCGGTGTGGGTGCCGTCGGTGCGGCTCGTGGAGGCGGAGATCGCCCGCGCTGGCGGCGCATCGTCGGCGCCGCTGTTCGCCCGGGCGCGGGACGACGCCCGCCGCATCGGGCTGGGCTCGGTCGCGGCCCTCGCCGAAACGGCCGGATGACGGTGTAGGCTCCCCCGCCACCGGAGTCCCGATGCCCGCCTTCCTCCCTGCCAATGACCCCGATCCCACCGGCCGCGCCCGGGCCCTCGACGAGGCCAACCGCGACTACCCCTGGGACCACACGTTCGTGCCCGGCTATGCGCTCCTGTTCGAGCCCCGCGCGGATCATCCGAACCTCGTCCAGGCCCTCACCGTGGGCCACCTCGGCCAGCTCCCACCCGCCGAGATCCCGTCGTACGGCTGCTCGTACAGCACGGAGCGGGTGCGGACGAGCGTCCCCGCGTTGCAGACGATGATCGGGGACACGGTCCGCCGCATCGCCCACGACATCGACCACCTCACCGACTACGCGAAGTTCATCGGAGACGACGGCACCACCGACGCCATCGCGAACTGGGACGACGACGCCTACTTCGCCTGGCAGCGGATCGCGGGGCCGAACCCGATGACGATCCGCCGCCTCGACGGCCCGCCCACCGACTTCGCCGTCGACGACGCCCGCCTCCTGGGCGTGCTCCCCGCGGGCGAGACTCTCGCCAGCCTCGCCGCCGCCGGCCGCCTCTACCTCTGCGACTACGCCATCCTCGAACGCATCCCGACGCAGACGTACGACGGCCGCGCGATGATCGCGCCGCCCGCGAAGGGCCTGTTCGCCTCGGTCGACACCGGCCTGACGCCGCTCGCCATCCAGCTCGGCCAGACCGCCGACCCGGAGCGGGTGTGGACCCCCGGGCAGGGCGACGCGTGGCGGATGGCGCGCATGGTGCTCGGCGCGGCCGACGTGAACGTCCACGAGCTCGTCACCCACCTCGGCCGCACCCACTTCACCCAGGAGGGCGTCGCCGTCGCGAGCCACCGCACGCTCTCGGAGCGCCACCCCGTCCTCAAGCTGCTCGCCCCCCACCTGCGCTGGCTGCTCTTCAACAACTTCGAGGGCCGCGAGCTCCTCCTCGACCCCGGCGGCTGGGCCGCGCGCCTCCTCGCGGGCGGCCTCGAGGGGAACGCCGAGCTCCTCCACCGCTCGCGCGACGGCTACCCCGCGCGCAACGTCGCCCCCGTCGACATCCTCGACTGGGACCTCCCCGCGGACCTCGCCCGCCGCGGCGTCGACGATCCCGCCACCCTCCCGATGTACCCCTTCCGCGACGACGGCCTCCCGCTGTGGAAGGCGATCGGCGCCTACGTCCGGGCCTACGTCGCGCTCGCCTACGCCGACGACGCCGACGTCGCCGCCGATCCCGAGGTGCGCGCGTGGGGGCAGGAGCTCGCGAGCCCGCTCGGCGCCGGGCTCCGCGGCGTCGACCCGAACATCGCAACCCGCGAGGCGCTCGCGGTGATGCTCCACCGCATCCTGTGGAGCTGCGGCCCCCTCCACAGCGCGGTGAACTACCCGCAGTGGGACTCCATGGCGGTCGTGCCCAACATGCCGGCGGCCCTCTACGACACCCCGTGGGAGCGCTCCGCCACGATCGACGAGGCGACGCTCATCCGCATGCTCCCGCCCGAGGCGCAGGTGGCGCTCCAGGTCTTCACCGTCCGCGAGCTCACGTCGTTCCGCCCGAGCGTCCTCGGCGCCTACGACCCCGGCGACTTCGACGATCCCGCCGTGCTCACGCTCATCGCGAAGTTCCGGTCCGACCTGGACGACATCGCCGCCCGCCACGACGACATCGACGCGCGCCGCCCGTGGTCCTACCCCTACCTGAACCCGCGGGCGGTGTTGAACTCCACGAGCATCTGAAGCTTGCTCGGGCGACCGACGCTGGGCGCGGGGCCCGTCGCCCAGGGCGGCGCCGACCGCGCCCGGTGGGCGGCGTCGTGGGGGTGGGGGCGGTGGGGTCGGGTGGGCGGTGGGAGCGGCCGGGTTTTCGGGTTCTCGGGGCCCGCCCGCCGGCACCCCGCGACCCGCCGAATTTCGCGCTTTCGAGTCGAGAGTGGCAAATTCGGCGGGTGCGGGGCCCCGCGATCACCCCGCCGCTCCCAAATTTCACCCTCTCCCCAAGAGTCGCAAACCAACCGCGGCAGGTGACCGTAGGGCGGCCGGCTGCGCCGGCCGGCTCGGCGCCTCGCCGCGGCCACGCGGCGACCGCGCCAGCGAAGCGCGAAGCGCGCCCCCGAAGGGCACCGACGGCGGCCCCGCCGCCGGGCCGCCCGACCGCCCCCCCCAAGCCCCACCGCCCCGCCGCCGGGCCGCCCGACCGCCGCCCCCACGGCCCCGCCGCCGTCGGTGACCTGGCGCCCAGGGAGCCCGCCGTCGCCGTCCGTCTCGTTCCCGCCCCGTGCCTTGGCGGCCAGGGAGCCAGGGCCTAGCCAGGGAGAAGCGAAGCCGAGGGAGGACGATGAAGGCGACAATGGTTCTCAAGCGCGACCACCAGATGGTGAGCGGGCTCTTCCGGGACTTCGATCGCCTCGACCGCGACGACATTGCCGGGCGGCGGCAGCTCGTGGACCGCATCCGCCAGGAGCTCGACATCCACACGCGCATCGAGGACGAGCTGTTCTATCCGGAGCTCGAGCGCATCCCCGAGGCCGCCGATCTGGTCCGCGAGGCGCGCACCGAGCACCAGCTCGTCAACGACCTCTGCAACGAGATCGCGCGGCTCGATCCGAACGATCGCGATTACGTGGCGAAGGTCGAGGTCCTCCGCGAGAACGTCGAGCACCACGTCGTGGAGGAGGAGAGCGAGATGCTCCCGCTGGCGAAGAAGCACCTCTCCGGCGATCGCCTCGAGAAGATCGGCGACCAACTGGAGCACCGCCGCGAGGAGATCCTCAAGCAGATCCGGAAGTCCGAGATGGCCTGACCGGCGGCAACGCGCCCAGCAGCCACCCGAGCGTGAGGACGGGCACCGCCGCGAGGACCGGCAGCATCCGCGTCGTGAGCGCGGGGAAGATCGCGTAGAGCAGCGGCGTGAGCAGGAGCCCGGCGAGCGCGGCGGGGACGAGGGCGTAGCCGGGTCGGTCGCGCGCGAGGAGCACGCTCGCCCAGGCGCCGGGCACGAGCACGTAGCCGACGGCGGGGGCGAACCCCGCGGCCGCGGCGGCCACGACCACGGTCGCAATGTGCCACCCCGCCGCGCCCCGCGCCCCGGTCAGCAGGCCCGCCCCGATGCCGACGGCGGCCGCCGCCGCGTACCAGGGCTCCGGCCCCACCATCTCGGCGTGCGCCTGCCAGAAGTCCGGGCGCGCCGCGACCGCGAGGTGGAGGAGCCCGAAGCCGCCCGCGACCGCGAGGACGACCGCCGCGACCCACGCCACCACGCCCACGTACGGCCGCCACCCGCGCGGCCGGGGGAGCGCGAGCAGCGCTGCGACGCCGAGGAGCCGCACCACCCAGGCCGGCACGACCAACGTTCCCCCCGGGACCTGGAACCAGACCGGCCCCCCCTCGGGGACGACGGCCGCCTCGACCGCGCCGGGCGCGACCGGCCGCGCGAGCCACACCCGCGCGAGCCCCGACACACAGTCCCCGACCTGTTGGACGCTCCGCGGATCGAGGTTGGCGGGGGTGTCCGCCGGGGTGTGGTAGCGCCACGCGCCGCCGATGAGCGCGAAGTCGTAGCCCCACCACCCGGCGCGCCGGAACACGGTGAAGTCGGTGTCGTTGGGGAGCTGGTCGTAGACCGCGCGTGCCAGGGAGGTGGCCTGGGCGCCACACCCGGCCGCCTGCCACGCGTCGAGGAGCGCGGGGGCCGCCCCCGCGAGCTGGAACATGTAGGCCGGCCCCTCGGTGCCCCGGGCCTCGACGTTCAGCACGAGCCGCGTGTCGGCCCGGCCCTCGGCGCGGGCGCGGGCCACGTGCGCGCGGGCGCCGAGGAGGCCGAGCTCCTCGCCGTCGGTGAGGAGCACGTGCAGCCCGGGCGGCACCCCGTCGCGCGCGAGCAGGCGCGCCGTCTCGGCGATGACGCCGAGGCCGAGCCCGTCGTCCGCGGCGCCCGGCGATCCCGGCACCGTGTCGGTGTGGGCGACGAGCCACACGCCGCCCCGGGGATCAGCGCCGGGGGCGTGCGCGACGAGGTTGGTGAGCGCCCGCTCGCCGGCGAGCGACTCCCGCTCCACCACGAAGCCGAGCCGCTCCAGCTCCTCGGCCACCCCGGCGACCACCGCGGCGTGCGCGGCGCTCCCGGAGGGCCGCGGGGTGGCCGCCCACGCACGCACGTGGGTGAGGGCGCGCTCGGCCGAGAACACGTCGGGGGGCGCGTCCTCCGGGAGGGCGGTCGGCAAGCGCGGCCACGCCACGGCCCCCGCGAGGAGGGCGGTGACGGCCAGCAACAAGCGCGGGGGGACGGGACGCACGTGCGCACCGCACTAACGTCGCCAGGCGTGGACGGGCTCCCCCCGGGGCGTCCCGAGGCGCCCACGGCCCACGGCCCACCCCGCACCGCCCTTCGCACTTCTTCACGTCCACCGCCACGCGCCCTACACACCCGCTGGCGATGTTGGGAGGGCAAGGAGGCTCGGATGATTGGTTTCGTCTTCGGAACGGTTTGTTTGTTGGCCCTCGTGGGCGTGGTGCGGCGGGTGGTGTGTCATCACCACGGCTACGGCCACCACGGCCATCACGGGTGCGGCCACGGCGGCGGCGGCGGCCGGTGGGGCGGCCGGTGGGGCGGCCATTGGGGCCGGCGCGGGCGGCCCGGCCGGATGGGCGAGGGCTTCGCGCGCGCGGCGGGCGAGGTGCTCAAGCGGCGCCTCCGCATCGACGAGGAGCAGGAGCCCCTCGTCGACAACGCGCTCGCGGACGTGCGCAAGACGCTGAAGGAGCTCTCCGACGAGCTGAAGGACGGCCGGGCGGCGGTCGCGGGCGCCTTCGCCGGGGAGGCCGTGGACGACGCCGCGCTCGCCGCCACGTTCGCGCGGCAGGACGACGCCCTGGCGCGGGCGCGTCGCGAGGTCGTCTCCGCGATGAAGCAGGTCCACGGGGTGCTCGACGAGGACCAGCGCAAGCGCGCCGCCGACTGGCTCGCCTCGGGCGACGGCAAGTGGGCGTGACGCCCGGCGGTCGTTAGCGGTCCCCATGCCGGTCCGCGCCCTGCTCATCGACGACGACACGCGCCTCGCCGAGCTGCTCGCGGGCTACCTCGCGCCGCACGATGTCGTCGTCACCCACGCGTCCGACGGCGTCCGCGGCCTGCGCGCGGTCGCCGCCGGCGGGGTCGACATCGTCGTCCTCGACGTGATGATGCCGGGCCTCGACGGCCTCGACGTGCTGCGGCGCCTCCGCCAGTCGAGCGCGGTGCCGGTCGTGATGCTGACCGCGCGGGGCGACGAGACCGACCGCGTGGTCGGCCTCGAGCTCGGCGCGGACGACTACCTCGCCAAGCCCGTGTACCCGCGCGAGCTGCTCGCCCGCATCCGCGCGGTGCTGCGCCGCGTCGCCCCCCGCACTACCGAGCGCCGCCTCGTGGTCGGCGATCTCGACATCGACCCCGAGGCCCGCGTCGCCCGGGTGGGGGACCGCGTCCTGTCCCTCACCGCGTTGGAATTCGACCTGCTCGTGGCGCTGGCCGAGCGCGCCGGCCGCGTCGTGCCCCGCGACGCGTTGTGGCAGGCCGCCGGCCGCGGGGACACCGTCGTGAACGAGCGCACCGTCGACGTGCACGTCTCCCACCTGCGCGCCAAGCTCGGGGACGACGCCCGCGATCCCGCGCGCCTGAAGACCATCCGCGGCGCCGGCTACGTGCTCGTGCGGGAACCGGGGTGAGGCACCTCAATGGCCACCACGGCCACCACGGCCCCCACGGCCCTCGGCGGCGTCCCCCGCTCGGCTGGATGCTCGCCCGTGGCATCCACCGCACCGTCGTCGGCTTCCTGCTCGTCGCGCTCGTCCTCGGCGTGGTGGGTGGCGCCGCCCTCCACGCGGCGCTCACGGCCGGCGCTGGCCCCGGCCTCCTCTGCCTCGGGCTCGCGCTCGTCTTCTGCGTCTGGCCGCTCGCCTGGATGGCCACGATCCGCATCGCGTGGCCCTTGCGGGAGCTCGCCACCGTCGCCGAGGAGCTCCGCGGCGGCCGCCTGTCGAGCCGCGAGCACCTCCCCGGCGGCCCCTCGGAGGTCGGGCAGGTGTCCGAGGCTCTCGGCGGCCTCGCCGACCGCGTGGCGCGCCAGCTCCGCGATCAGCGCGCGTTGATGGCCGCCGTCTCGCACGAGCTGCGCAGCCCGCTCGGCCGCGCGCGGATCCTCGTCGAGATGGCCCGCGAGGGCTCCGCGCCCGCCACGCTCCACGACGATCTCCAGGCCGAGATCGACGCCATGGACCACCTCGTCGGCGATCTGCTCGCCGGCGCGCGCATCGACTTCGAGGCCATCGCCCCCCGCGACCTCGACCCCGCCGATCTCGCCCGCCGCGCGCTCGACATCGCCGGGCTCCCCGCCGACACGCTCGTCTTCGACGGCGACACGCGCCCCGTGCGCGCCGACCCGACCCTCCTCGCCCGCGCGCTCGCCGGCCTGCTCGACAACGCCCGTCGCTACGGCGGGGCAACCGTCCGCCTCCACGTCCGCGGGCGCCTCGCGCGGGTGCGCTTCGAGGTCGAGGACGACGGCCCCGGGTTCCCCGACGGCGATCCCGAGCGCGCGTTCCAACCGTTCTGGCGGGGCCCGACGCGCGACGGCCGCCCGGCCCCCCACGGCGAGGGCCTCGGGCTCGCGCTCGTCCGCCAGATCGCCGAGGCCCACCAGGGCGAGGCGGGCGCCGAGAACCGTCGGGAGGGCGGCGCGCGCGTGTGGATCGAGCTGCCGTGGGCGGCGGCGAGCTGATGCCCCCCTCCCCCGACGACGTCCTCGCCCGTGTCCGCAAGCTCCTCGCGCTGGCGGGCTCGCCGAACGTGCACGAGGCGGCCTCCGCCGCCGCGGCGGCGCAGGCCCTCGTCGAGCGGCACCGCCTGGAGGGCCTGCTCGCGGCGGAGTCGGCCGCCGAGGATCCCGCCGATCCCGTCACCGACGGGCGCGAGGCCCCGCTCGAGGCCGTTCGCCGGCTGCGGCGCTGGAAGGTGGCCCTCGCGGCGGGGCTCGCGGAGGCCAACGGCTGCCTCGCCTACACGGCCCAGGTGGGCGACGAGACCCACCTCCTCCTCGCCGGCCGTGCCGCGGACCGCGCCGCCGTTGCGGCCCTCTGGGCGTGGCTGGTCACGCGGATCGAGTGGTTGTCGGCCACCCACGGGCCCGGCAAGCCGCGGGACTGGCACGAGGCGTTCCGCATCGGCGCCGCCGAGGTGATCGTGGCGCGCCTCGCCACCGTGGGCGTCGAGGTCGCCGCGACGTTGCCCCCGGCGGCGCTGGTGCGCGTGGAGCCCGCCCGGGTCGCCCGCGCCGCGGCGGTCGAGTCCTTCGTGTCCCGGCACCTCCGCCTCGGAAAAGGCCGATCGCTGCGTGTCGACGGGCGCGCGCTGGCACGGGGCCGGGCGGCGGGCGCGAGCATGGAGCTGACGCGACGGGAGCGCGGATAGCCCGACAAATGCGGCGGAGTTCGAGTAGGATGGCGGCCTTCGGGAAACAGCCCATGATCCGCCTCACGACTGCCCTCGCGCTCCTCGTCACCTTCGCCGGCTGCGTCGTGGAACCCACGGTGGGCAAGGGCGACACCTCGGTGGAGGCCGACGCCGACACGGACGCCGACTCGGACGCCGACTCCGACTCGGACTCCGACTCGGACTCCGATACCGACGCCGACTCGGACACCGACGCCGACACGGATTCGGACACCGACGCCGACACCGACGCGGACACCGACTCGGACACCGACGCCGACACGGACACCGATCCGGACGCCGATGTCGACGAGGACGGGTACACCGCGCGGATCGACTGCGACGACCGCGATGCCGCCGTGAACCCCGGCGCCGACGAGGTGTGCAACGGGGTGGACGACGATTGTGACGGCGAGGTCGACCCCGCCTCGAGCGAGGACGCCTCCACCTGGTACGCCGACGACGACGGGGACGGCTTCGGGGACGACGACACGCGCGTCACCGCTTGCGATCCGGGCGCCGGGTGGGTCGGCGAGGGGGACGACTGCGACGACGACGACAGCGCCGTCAACCCCGACGAGACCGAGCTCTGCAACGGCATCGACGACAATTGTGACGGCAACGTGGACACCAGCTCCACCGGTGACATCCCCGTCTGGTACGTCGACCTCGACGAGGACGGCTACGGCGATCCCTCCTACGCCGTGACCGACTGCGAGGCCCCCGCCGACTTCTTCGTCACCAACGGCGACGACTGCGACGACGAGGACGACGACATCAACCCCGGCGTGGCCGACGCGTGTGGCAACGAGATCGACGACGACTGCGACGGGGACATCGACGAGACCTGCACCCTGGACGCCGACGGCGACGGCTTCGACATCCTCGAGGGGGACTGTGACGACGAGGACGACACGATCTACCCCGGCGCCCCCGAGGGCACGTCGGTCGATGTGGACAACGACTGCAGCGGCACGGCCTCGGCCGTCCCCGTCGCCGTCGCCGTGGCGAGCGCCACCGCCTACACCTGCACGGACGTCGCCCTCGACGGGAGCGACTCGTACGACCCCGGCGGCTTCCCCGTCAGCTACGAGTGGTCGCTCGTCACGGCCCCGGCGCTCTCCACCCGCACGAGCGCCAACATCATCACCCGCGCCTCGATGGAGCCCGTCTTCAAGGCGGACGTGGCGGGCAGCTACAGCTTCGACCTCGTGGTCGACAACGGGGACGTGGAGTCCGAGCCCGACAACGTCGATGTCGTCGTGACCACCCGCCCGACGAACACGGCGCCGGTCACCCGCGCGGGCGCCGACCAGGAGGGCAGCGACACCTCGACGTGCACGCCCATCTCCTACGGCGTCACGTACGACTGCAACGCCTGTGACGACAGCTCGTTCACCCTCTCCGCGAGCGGCGTGACCGACGCCGATGGCGACGATCTCACCTACGCGTGGACCATCGCGAGCGGCAGCGAGTACGGCACCCTGTCCGCGTCGTCCGGCTCATCCGTCACGCTGACGGTCCACGACGTGCCCGCCACCTACGGCGAGGCCACCGAGGGCGAGGTCGACGTGACGCTCACCACCACCGACTGCATGGGCGCGTCGAGCTCGGACACGGTGACCGTCACCCTCACCTGCACGGGCGCCTGATCTGCCGGGGGCCGGCCCCGCGCCGGCCCTACTTCACGTCCGGCTGCCGGTCGTACCACTTCCGCGGGTTGCCCAGGTGGATCCGGCTCTCCGCCCCATCGAGCTCCATGCCCAGCGAGAGCACGCCGTACCGGGCGTAGAGCTTGCCGAAGTACTCGAGCTCCTTGCGGCGCAGCTGCATCGAGACGGCGAAGTTCTTGTCGCCGCGCACATCGAACGTCGGCAGGTGGAGGACGGTGTCGCCGAGGCGGATCCGGGCCTCGCCCGACACGTCCTCGATGTCGAGCATGCCGCGCACGAAGCCGGGGAGCGGCTGCTTCTGCGAGAAGATGGTGATGAAGGGGACGGTGTCCCGGAGCCGCATCACGAGGCTCGCGTCGAGGAACACCGCGGCACCGCTCGCCGCGTACCCACGCGGGAGCCGGATGGTGGCCCACCACCCCTTCGAGCCGTCCTTTCCGTTGCGCCGGAGCTTCTCGTCGGTGATGTCGACGTTGCTGAGCTCGAGGCTCGACCCGGAGATGTCGTAGCGACCGTCGTCCAGGCGCCCCTCGGGCACGTTGGCGTGGAGCTTCAGGTCGCCGATGATCGTGAGATCGTCCAGCGTGGCGCGGAGGTTCTTCCCCGTGAGGAACAGCTCGCCCCGGCCGACGTTGTCGACGGTCGAGACCTCGAACCGACCGCGCACCGCACCCGTGCCCCCCTTCAGGGCCAGGCCGATGTCGGTCGGCAGGTAGGCGTTGAACACGGCCACGTCCCGCGCCTGGGAGGGGGGGATCACCAGGACGACGTCGAGCGCGGTGAACGGGGCGTCCAGCGCGACATCGTCCGTGCGGGCGGCCACGTGGAAGCCCTTGCCCTGCACGTGGGGCGTGGCGTCCCCGTCGCGGCTGATGGCGAAGTCCCCGAAGTCGACGGCGAGGCGGGACTCCGGCGCGCCCCCCTCCTGCTTCGCGACCTCCAGGCGCACGGCGCCATCCCCCACGATCGAGTAGGACAAGAAGCGCGCGGCGATGTCCTTCACCGCCGCCGTCAGCACGCTCCCCTCCTGGAAGGCGCCGTTCTCCAGCTTCACGTCGATGTGGAGCCCCCCCTCCCCGCCGCCGATGCGGAGCCACGGCGCCTTGCGGAGGTAGTAGTCGAGGAAGGCGAGGTTCTTCACGTCGGCGTCGAGCGTGGCCCGGGTGGACAAGAAGCCGAACACGGTGCGGCCCGGGTGCTCCTTCGGGCGCAGCCCGTCGAGGCCGACCGAGACCGTGCCGTGGAGGTTGATGAGGAGCGGATCCTCCCCGGTGAGCACCTGCCCCTCCCGGATGTCGAGCACGGTGTCCTTCACCGAGACGTAGAGGGTGGGCTGGAGGCGGAGCTCCTTGGACGTGACCCGCGCGTTCCCGATGAAGCGGTAGTCCTCCATCCAGATCTCGCGGACGCCGTCCACGACCACGTCGGCCAGCAGGATCGTCCAGAAGTCACCGGGCGGCGGGTAGAGGTCCTCCGGCCGCGGCACCGGCGGGTTCTCGAGGCCCGCGATGGGCGGCGTGCGGGGCGTGGCGGTGGCCGGCTCGGGCTCGACCACCGCGGGAGTCACGGCGGGGAGCACGACCGCCGCCACCGGGAGCGCGACCCCGGGCTCGGGGGGGGTGATCGGGGGCGGGGCATCCGCCCGGATGCGGTAGCGGAAGCTCGCGCCGTGCGCCTCGATGGTGTGGGCGCTGAACGTGCGGTCGAGGAGGGTCGCCACGTCGATGGTGGCGGTGGCGCGGTCGACCTCGATGATGAGCTGATCCCGGGGGCTCTGCGAGCGGATCTGGAGCTGCCGGACCTCGACCTCGAACGGGACGAACATCCACGCGACGTCGTAGGTGATGCGGACCCGCTCGGGCTGCTGGTTCAACACCACGGGCAACCAGAGGTTGATGAACGTGTTCACGCCGAGGAGCACGGCGACCGGGAACGCGAGGAGGAGCCCGACGAACCGCGCGATCGCGCCCAGCCATCGGCGTCGGCGCGAGGCCGCGGAGCGGGGCGGCGGTGAGGGGGGGAGCGGCTCCGTGGGCTCCACGTGTCAGGTCGGCCCGGCGTTCGAACGCTCGACCGGGTTGAGGCTGGCCAGGCGCATGCTCGTGCCGTAACGCGCGCGGCGGGGCCGGCGCGAGGCCGACCGCAATCCGGCTGAAAGCGAGCTACCGCGGCACCCGCATAAGGTTCGGGAGGAGACACCCCCCCATGCTCATCCCCCTCGTCACCTTCCTGATGGCCTGCGGCACGCCGACGGAGGAGAACTACTCCGGCCAGGCCCGGTTCACCGACACCCAGCCCGTGGTGCGCGAGCAGGAGCCCGACCAGGGCGTGACCTTCGACGCCGAGTTCGGCGGCACCGGCTCCTTCGGCGATCTCTCGGGCGTGTGCCTCCCCACGGATGGCGCCTTCACCGGAAGCTCGTCCTCCGAGGGCACGATGGACTCCGATGGCCGCTTCTCCGGGCAGGTGGACGCGACCGGGTCGGCGAGCCTCGTGAGCTCGCTCGGCTGCGTCACCGAGGCCCTCGAGATCGACGAGGTCACCACCCTCACGATCAAGGCGTCGATCGTGGCCGACACGGAGAACTGCACCCACTACTGCGAGTCGCACGCCGTCACGGAGTGCGAGGCCGAGGCGGGCGACGCCGCGGCGCAGGCCACGTGCGAGGCCGAGGTCTCCGGCTCGTGCACCGAGGAGTGCACGACCGAACGCAACACCATCGTCGCCGAGACCACCATCGAGGGCGCCGCGCTCACGTCGCTCAACGAGGGCCTCGACGGCGAGGTGTTCGGCGGCTTCACCGGTGACTTGACGTTCGACCGGATGGAATAGCGAGGGGTCGCGTCGCGTCGCGTCGGCTCCGGCCGGGGCGCGGCGGGCGCGACGATCCTGCTACCCTCGCGCAACCCCGGCGTTTCCATGCTGCTCGCGCTCCTCCTCGCCCCCGCGTACGCCGCCGACCCGCCCGGCTTCTACGTGCGCCAGTCCTTCGGCGTCGCGGGGTGGCCCACCGGGGTCATCTCCGAGACCCGCGCGCAGGTCCGCACCCCCCTGTACCGGTCGAAGTCGATGGTCTTCCAGGACACCTACGGCGGCGTCGGGCTGCGCCTCGACGCCTCCCCCGCCTTCGTCAACCCGGGCGTGCAGATCTCGCTCGCGCCGATCGACGTCTTCGACATCGATCTGTCCGCCACGCTCCTCGGCTACCTGCCCGGCCCCTTCGGGCTGCTCCCCTACGAGGCGCTCTCCTCCAAGCTCGGGACCGTTCGCGACGCACGCACCGATCACGTGGCCGCCGTCGGCTACTCGCTGGACGCCAACCCGACGCTGAAGTTCAAGGTCGGGCCCATCATCGGGCTCGACGCCGTCGCCGTCTCGTACATCCACCTCGAACGCCCCGAGGGGGTGACGGCCCCCTACGTCTACGAGCCGCTGCGGGACCTCGTCGTCGCGTGGGACGAGGTGTACCTGGAGCACCAGCCCGCCCTCCTGTACGAGGCCCTGCCCGGCGGGGAGAAGCCGCTGCTCTACATCGGCGCGTCGTGGCGCCAACGCTACGCGTTCCGCTCGGGCGATCGCAGCGGCGCGCTCGGCCTGCTCGTCGTGGCGCGGCCCGCCGAGCGGCCGATCATCCCCACCATCCTGGGGTTCGCCGCCTTCTACCTCATCGACCAGGACCGCGTCGGGCACGCGCCGTTCGTGGGGGTCCAGGCGAACTGGATCGTGGAGCCGCTGTTCAGGAAGGTGACGGCGGTCACGGGCGAGGAGTAGCGCGGGCGGCGACAGGACTCGCCGCACCGGGCAACGCGCGGCGACCGTGCTACCGTCCACCTCCCCCCGGAGAACCGCATGAAGCGCTTCCTTCGCGCGGCCGGCATCCTCGGCGTCGTCGGCCTGCTCGCCATCCCCGTCGTCGCCCGCGTCCTCACCGACCGTGCCCTCGCGGACAACCGCGCCGACGGCTTCACCCCCGCCGAAGCGGAGCTCTTCCTCACCGACGGCCGCCGGGTCACCGCGCTCGGGGTCTTCCCCGAGGGGGGCACCCGCGATGCCGGCGCCGTGCTCAACCCCTACCTGAGGCTCGACGGCCCGGACGGCCCCGACGCGGGCCCCGACACGCCCGCGGCGTGGGTCACCGACCCCACGTTCCGGGACACCCTCCGGTGCCCCGTGCGGACGGACACCTGGCCGTCGTGCATCACCGCGGTCCCGACGGTGGACCTCGCGTGGATGGCGTCGCTCGCGGCCTACGACACCTGGGATCCCGGCGCCTCGGGCCCCTACGCGCGCTGGCTCGCCGCCCACCCCGACTTGTCGGCGTGGGAGAGCCCGCTCCCGAACTACGTGCCGCTCCTCGACGCCGCCCGCGCGCGGCTCCTCCAGGGGCGGGCCCGCGGCGACCTGCCCGCCGCGCTCGCCGAGGTGCGCAAGCTCGCGCAGCTCGTCTGGACGAGCGAGGGCACCGTCGCGGCGATGATGGCGATCGCGCTGCTCAACGTCGAGCGGGCCGCCTATGACGACGCCGTGGCCACGGGCCTGGACCACGGCGGCTGGGAGCCGGTCTCCAAGGCCGACGTCGAGGCGCTCCGGCGCTACAGCTTCGGGCTGATCGTCGCCTACGGCGGAGACGCCGGGGAGGACACCCTCGCCCGCCTCGAACGCGAGGCCCCCGGCTTCCCCGGCCGCTGCAACGCGATCTGGGAGGCGATGACCCTCGTGGGCCCCGGCCGCAACGTGTTCGACGGCCGCTGGCCGGGCGAGGTCGACCTCGCGCCCCGCTACACCGCCCTCGACGCCGCCGCCGCCTCGAGCGGGTGCCGGCTCCACCACGTCGGCCGGGCGTGGCGCGGCGAGACCCGCGCGCTCGACCTCTCCATGCTGGCCGAGAGCCCGGACGCCGTGCCGGGGCCGCTCGACTTCTTGTCGCAAGTCCCGTGGGTGCGCCAGGCCGCGACCGCGCCGGTCCTGTCGGCCTACGCCGCGAATTTCAACCGGTACCGGGCCGCGCGCGATCCGGCGTGAGCGTCGCGTCGACGGCCGTCAGTACGGCCACTCGCCGACCCAGTTCCCCGCCGGGTCGTACTCGCACACCCACAAGTCCGCGCGTCCGAACCCGGTCAGGTCGCACGCCTGCACCGCGCACCCGACCCGCAGCGTGTCCCGCCAGACGATCTGCGTGTAGTGGCCGCACTGCTCCCCGGTGGCGCAGGAATTCTGCGCGTAGTCGAAGTTCGCGATCTCGCTGAACCAGCCATCGACGACGACGGCGGGCTCCACCGTGAAGCTGTAGGCGGCGAGGTTCTCGCCGGTCGTGCCGGCGCTGTGCTCGAACACGCAGCCTTCGGCCCACGCCGTCGCGATCTCCGCGAGGCCGTCGTCCCACACGAGGTCCGGGAGCGCGGGCTCGGGGGTGGGCTCGGCGCGCCGGCGCGCGTCGTTGTGGGCGTCCACGAACGCTTGCGCGAACGGGGAGAGGGCGGGCCCCGCGGCGGTGTCGTCGCCCCCGCCGTCGGTGCACGCGAGCGCGAGGAGAGCGAGAAGGGACACGGCGACCTCCGCCGCCCCCTCTATCCGCAGCGCGGTCACGTTGCCGGGAACGCCCACCGGGCGCGGTCGACGCCGCTCGGGGCGTCGGGCACCGCGCCCTGCGTCGGTCGCCCGGACCCGATCTACTTCCTGCGCGGCGGCTTGTAGTCGGTGCGCGCCGGGTCCACGACCTCGACGTAGGACGAGGTCCAGAGGGTGTCGAACACGCCGTCGAGCTGGGTCGCGAACGGGGCGCCGCGGGCCACGAGGCCGACGTTGCGGCTCCCGTAGAAGTAGTCGCGCGAGAGGTTGCTCGTGCCGATCCACGCCCAGTCGCCGTCCACGGTGACGTACTTGCTGTGGACGACGCGCGCGAAGTCCACGAACCCGGTGGACGCCTCGGGGATCGAGGCGAACTTCACGGTGACGCCGTCGACGCCCTGGAGCCCCTTCACGCTCGCGAGCTTGTCGCCCGACTTCGACCAGTCGGCGACGATGAGCTCGACCTTCACCCCGCGACCGGCGGCGGCGCGCAGGGCGTCGTCGAGGGCCTTCCACTCGATCTTGTCGTAGCCGACGCGCTCGTAGGAGAGCGCCTGGAGGCGGATGCGGGTCTTCGCGCCCTCGATCGCGGCGAGGAGGTGGGGGAGGTCCCAAAGGCGCTCGTCGCCGAGGAGGCCGGTGGGGCTCGCGACGGGGGTGATCAGCGCGGTGCCGCCGCCCGCGAGGGCCACCGGGACGCCGTCCACGAGGGGGTCGACCGCAGGGGCCGCGGCGAGGGCGTCCGCGACGGGGGTGCCGCCGGCGACCGCCCAGTCGATGGCGAACACGCGCTCGTAGACGTCGACCACGCGCGGCTCGTCGACGGTGAAGCCGAGCTCCTGCACGTGGGTGAGCGAGCGCCAGTCGAAGTTCTGGCTGCCGACGAACGCCACGCGCCCGTCCACGACGAAGTACTTCGCGTGCAGCACGCCGCCGGTGACCGGGGCGAGGTCGAGCTGGCGGACCTCGACGTGCTCGTGGGCGTCGAGGGAGGCGAGGGTCTCGGGGTAGGTCTTGGCGAACTTCGCGTCGGCGGTCAGGCGCACGGTCACGCCCCGGTCGGCGGCGCGGACGAGCGCGGCGAGGACCGTCTCCAGGCGGCTCTCCGGCTGGGTGGCGACGTAGAACTCGCCGAGGTCGACCGAGGTGGTGGCGCCGTCGAAGAGCCGCACCCACACGTCGGCCGCGTCGGGGATGGCGGGGTGGTCGAGGGTGGTCTCGACGGGCCAGCTCTCGACGAGGGTGAGGGTGCCGGGGGTGGAGGCCGTGGCGGTTCCGTCGACCGTGGGGCTACCGACGGGCCCGCCCGTGGGGGGCTCGGCGGGAACGCCGGTCACGCCGACCCGCCCCGCGGCGCACGCGACGAGGAGGACGGGCGCGAGGGCGCGGATGGACATGACGGCGCGGGGGGCGAGGAAGCGGCGGGAGAGGGACACGGCGTAGCTCCGGTCGCTCGGGGCTAACCGGACGGGCCGAGGGATGGGCGCTACAGTGCGGGGGTCGAGGTTCCCCCATGCGCCCTTCGCCCGCCCGGCCCGCCGCGCCCCGCATCGGTGGCCTCCGCGTGCTCTCCCGCCGGGAGATCGTGCTCGGGGCCGCCGCCGCCGTGTCGCTCGTCGCGTGTGACGACGCCGCGGGCCCCCAGGCGGGCGATCCGGCCGCCACGGAACCGTGGACGCCGATCACGCCGAACGACACCTTCTACGTGACGAGCTGCTGCGGCACCCCCGAGGTGGACGGCGCCACGTGGGCGCTCACGCTGAACGTCGGAACCGAGGTCCGCGCCACGATCGACCTCGCCGGGCTCGACGCGCTGCCGGCGCGGGAGCGGGAGCACACGCTCGAGTGCATCGGGGCCAACCCCTTCCACCTCGCCATCTCGAACGCGGTGTGGACCGGGCTGCCGCTGCGCGAGATCCTCGATGCGCTCGGCGTGGACGTGCCCGCCGACGCCGTCGAGATCGTGTTCACCGGCGCCGACGGGTACAGCACGTCCCTGCCCGTCGGCGATCTCGACCGGCCGGCCTGGCTCGTGTGGCGCATGAACGGCGAGGCCCTCCCGGCCGCTCACGGCTACCCAGCGCGGCTCCTCGTGCCGGGCCGGTACGGGATGAAGAACCCGAAGTGGATCACCGGGCTCTCGTTCTCCACCGAGCCGTACGTCGGGTACTGGGAGTCGTACGGGTGGTCGAACGACGCCACGTACAAGGCCAATACGCTCGTGAGCGCGCCGGCCCGGCGCGAGATCGTGCCGGAGGGGCCCGCGCGCGTCGACGGCGTCGCGTTCGCCGGGAGCGATCCCGTCACGTCGGTGGAGGTGCGCATCGACGACGGGGCCTGGCAGCCCGCCACTCTCGACTACGCCCCGGGCCCCGACGTGTGGACGCTCTGGCACTTCGACTGGGAGGCCGTCGCGGGCGCGCGGGTGATCCAGGCGCGCTGCACCACCGCCTCGGGTGCCACGAGCCTCGCCGATCCCGAGGGCTCCGCAGGGCTCGAGGGGTACGACGGGAGCATGGAGGTCGAGGTCGAGGTGGGTTGAGGCCGGGAGCCCAGCGGACGGATCAGGCGCCGGAACGGGGATGTGCGCGTCGCCGGATGCGCGCGCCGAGGAGGGGTGCGAACACGAGCCACGCGCCACCTCCACCGCACCCCCTGTCCTCGTCCGTGCCGGATGCCTCGGTCGAGTGGACGACCTCCAGCAGGCTCCAGGTCGCGGCGCCCAGGGGCGGCTCCACCGTGAGCGACCAGACGGAGCCGGAGGACCACAAACCGGGCTTGTCCGAAGAATGCTCGCCTTCGACCCAGCCTCTGGTGCCGATGTACAACGAGACTGTCGAGGTCGAGATGGCTTGAGCCCCGCGGAGAAAGAGCTAAGTAAGTGACAACCCCCTTCGGAGGGCGCAAGAGAAGCGACCCTCGCCACCGGAGCCAGATGCCCGTTCGTTCCTCCATTGTCCTCCTCCTCGCCCTCGCGGGCTGCGCGACCACCGTGGACGAGGGCTCGGTCGACTACCGCTTCGATCCGACCGACGAGGCCTCGCTCACCGAGGCGGAGGCGCTCGCGTGGGAGGCCGTCGAGGCGAGCGACAAGATGCTGGTGGGTGTCGGGGCCTTCACCACGCTGCGCGTCGGGGTGGACACCCTCGGCATGGCCCACGTGCGCCTCCAGCAGGACGTGGACGGCGTGCCGGTCTTCGGCGGCGAGGCCATCGTGCACCTCGACCGCGCGGGCAAGTTCGTCGGCCTCACCGACGACATGCTGCGGGACATCGAGATCGACACCGTGCCGCTCTACACCGCCGAGGAGGCGCTCGACCTCGCGCTCGACACGTACGGGCAGGGCCACGGCCTGAAGCACGACGCGACCACCACGCTGGTCGTGCTCCGCCAGGGGGACACCGACCACCTCGCGTACCAGGTGCGCATCCCCGACCTCGATCGGGACGGCGCCGCCATCCCGATCTACTTCGTCGACGCGCACGACGGCGCCATCCTCACCTCGTTCGACGACGTGAAGTCCACCTCGCTCTCCGACGCCGACAAGACCACCTACACGCTCGCCGGCAGCACCCGGTACAGCCGCGCCGTGGTGGGTGACTCGTCCGACGCCGACCTCGCGATGACGCACGACGCGATCACCAGCACGCTCGCCTGGTACGCCACGTCCTTCGGGCGCGACAGCTACGACGGCGCCGGCGCCAAGGTCCTGTCGTACGGCCACTACAGCCGCAACTACGTCAACGCGTTCTGGGACGGCAGCCGCCTCTCCTTCGGGGACGGCGACGGCGTGAACTCCGATTACCTCGGCGTCCTCGACGTGACCGCGCACGAGTTCTCCCACGCCGTGACCGACCACGAGGCCGACCTCACCTACTCCAACGAGTCGGGCGCGCTCAACGAGGCGACCTCGGACATCTTCGCCGCGGGCGTCGAGGCCTGGGTGGACGGCGGCGCCACCGCGAACACCTGGGACATCGGCGAGGACTGCTGGCTCGCGGACTCGGCGCTCCGGTTCATGGCGGCCCCGAGCAACGACGGCTCGTCGCGTGACCACTACTCCGCCCGCTACGTCGGCAGCTCCGACTACGGCGGCGTGCACTGGAACAGCGGCATCGCCAACCACTTCTTCTACCTCCTGTCCGAGGGCGGCCAGCACCACACGGCCGCCTACCGCTCGGGCAGCGTCGTGACCGGCATCGGCATCGACGCCGCCGCGCAGATCTGGTACCTCGCGCTCACCAGCTACATGACCTCGTCGACCACCTTCGCGGGCGCGGCCACGGCCACCGCGTCGGCGTGCGCGGCCCTCGGCTACGACGCGGCGACCTGCGCCTCCGTGACCGACGCGTGGGCCGAGGTCGGCGTCGGCACCACGGGCGGCGGCGGCGGTGGCGGCGGCGGCGGCGGCGAGACCTGCAGCCTCACCTGCACCGGCGGCACGCTCTATACGGGCACGCTCACGTCGGGCGCCTCTGCGATCGAGCCCGACGGCGCCTACTTCTACTCGGCGACCGGCGCCGCGGGCACGCTCTGCGGCCCCTCCACCGCCGACTTCGACCTGTACCAGTACTACAGCAGCCGCACGAGCCGGTTCAAGCAGGCGGACAGCGGCACGTCGCCGACCTCCACCGAGTCGACCAGCTACGCCTCCGCCGGGTACCACTACTTCAAGGTGGTGTCCTACTCGGGCAGCGGCGACTACCAGCTCTGCATCCAGTAGCGCGCGATAGAGGTCGCCCCTCACGGAGAGGCTCATGCGCGTCCTGATCGTCGGTGCCGGCTCGGTCGGGCAGGTGTACGGGTGGCACCTGCAGCGCGCCGGCGTCGACGTGCACGTGTACGTCAAGCCGAAGTACGCCGACGAGGCCCGCGCGGGCTTCGTCCTCTACCCGCCGGGCGCCCGCACGCCGGTCCGCTTCCACCCGAACGGCGTGGTGACGAGCCCCGCCGACGTGCGCGCCACCGGCCCCTGGGACCAGGTGTGGCTCTGCATCCCCTCGCCCGCGCTGCGCGGCGGCTGGCTCGCCGAGATCGTGGAGGCGATGGGGAACGCCACGCTCGTCTCCATGCTCCCGGGGATGCGAGATCGTGATCTGCTCGCGCCGCTCGTGCCCCCCGACCGGCTCGTCGTCGGCCTCATCAGCTTCTCGTCCTGGCACGCGCCCCTCGGAAAGGAGAGCCTGCCCGAGCCCGGCATGGCGTGGTGGCACCCCCCGTTCACCCCGAACCTGTTCGAGGGGAGCGCCCCCGCGGTCGACGCCATTGTCGCCGCGCTGAAGAAGGGGGGGTGCCCCGCCGCGCGGGGGGAGGCGACCGCCACGGCGGCCCGCGGCTCGAGCTTCCTCGTGCCCGTGGTCGCCGCCATGGAGTGCGCCGGCTGGACCTTCGCGGGCCTCCGGGAGGCGCGCTGGGCAACCCTCGCGGCCGAGGCCGCCGACGAGGCCCTCACCATCTCGACCACCCACCTCAACCTCCAGCGCGGGCCCATGGGCATGCTCGCCTCGCCGGCGGTGATCCGCGTCGCGACGCGGGTGGTCCCCCTCGTCGCGCCGATGGACTTCGAGGCGTTCCTGCGCGTGCACTTCTCGAAGGTGGGCGAGCAGACCCAGCTCGCGCTCGACACGTGGGTCACGGAGGGGCGGGCGCGGTCGTTGCCGGTCACCGCGCTGACCTCGCTGGCGACCGAGCTGCGGCGGGTGCGGGGCGGGCAGGCCTGACCGGCGGGTGCCCACGGCGGGTGATAGCGTGGAGCCGTGCTCCTCCTCGTCACCACCGCCCTCGCCCTCCCGCTCCTCTCCGAGCGCTTCGACACCACCGCGCTCCCCGCGGGGTGGAAGACCGCCATCGCCGTCCAGACCGGCGGGGGCCCGCCGAGCGCGTACGCCGTGGAGGATGGCGCGCTGGTGCTCCGCGCGGAGAAGCGGACGAAGCGGTTCACCGCGGTCTCCAGGAAGATGGAGCTGCGCGACGTGACCTGGGTGCGCGTCGAGGCCCGCGTGCGCACCGAGGGCG
This sequence comes from Deltaproteobacteria bacterium, assembly GCA_036676765.1. Lineage (GTDB taxonomy): Bacteria > Myxococcota_A > UBA796 > UBA796 > SXON01 > CAJBVW01. The sequence goes on along the minus strand of JAKFCH010000355.1, from coordinate 1,072 downwards.
TGGATCCCGCGGCCGCGGAGCCCGGGCCGTGCGGCGTCTACGTGCGCTTCGAGGGCGGCGCGATGGAGCAGGCCGGCCCGTGCGTGGCCGCCGACTGGACCCCCTTCGTCCGCTACTTCGGGGTGCCGACGGGCGCGCGGGACGTGGAGGTGGGCTTCCTCCTGCCCGCGGCCGGCACCGCCCGCGTGGACGACCTCCTCGTGGAGCCCGTCACGCCCGACTGGCGCACGGTCAGCCGCGGCTCGTTCACCTACCACTGGCTCGGCCAGGACGCGTTCCGCGAGGATCAGCTCGCCGCCAACGACGAGACCTTCGATCGCGCCGCCGCGCTCTTCGGCGCCGACCCGAAGGTCCACATCGACTACCACCGCTACGGCAGCCTCGACGCGATCGACCAGTACACGGGGGCGCGGCTCGAGGCGCACGTGCGCGGAACCACCGTCCACACCCTGTTCCGCACCGACACCGCCGCGATCGTGAAGGTGCTGGCGCGCGCCTGGGGCAATCCCCCGCCGCTCCTCGCCGACGGGCTCGGCGTGTCGTTCGCCGGCGAGTACGACGGCCGCGAGATCAAGCTCACGTCGCGCTCGTTGGGCGCCGAGGCCCCCACGCTCGACGCCCTGCTCGATCCCCGCACGTTCCGCGCCCTGCCGCCCCCGAAGTCGATGCCGGTGGCGGGCGCCTTCGTCCAGTGGGTGACCGCCACGAAGGGCCAGGACACGGTGAAGGCGCTCTACGGGAAGCTCCGCGCGGACGCGCCGGTCGCGGAGAACCGCGCGGCGCTCGAAGCGGCGCTCGGGATGCCGCTCGCGGAGGCCGACAAGGCGCTGCGGGCGTGGTGGTAGCAGCCCGATCGGCGGGGTTCCCTGGTACCTCGTCGCGAGGCGCATCGAGTTCCACCACGAAGGTCAACCGGTCATAGAGCAGCTCGAAGCCCTCAACAGCAGAGGCACGGTCACCGTTCGTCGGATCAAGCGGGCGGACGTCGAGCGGGGACCTGTCCGTCAGGGGTGCCCTCGGCGGCCGCCCGGAGGACGTCGAGCGGGGACCTGTCCGTCAGGGGTGCCCTCGG
>JAKFCH010000354.1:0-1985 GCA_036676765.1 Deltaproteobacteria bacterium | reverse complement strand
CGGCCTCGGCGCGGAGCGACGCGGCGTCCCGGGAGCGGCGGGCGGCGCTCGCCCGCGCGATCGGCTGGCCCGCGATCTCGACGGGCACGGTCACCGCGAGGGTCGACTCCCCGGGCAGCCCCTCGTATTCGAGCTCCGGGTTGCCCTGCCACGCGGCGTACCCCCGGGCCTCGGCCCGCGCGCGGTCGGCTTCGGCCGCGACGATCCGGGCGTCCGCGCCGTGGCGGAGCGCCGCCCCCACCGCGGCCTGGAAGTCGAGGTCCTGAGCGGATGCCAGGGAAACGAAGAGGAAGGCGATCATTGGAGGGGTGCCGAAGCAATCTCCGTGCCACCGACGTGTCTCGGAAGAACGGAAGAAAATACGCCTCCTTCCGTTCGTCGATGCCTCGAACCGTGATGCTTCCGGTCACACCTCCGCTCGGCGCGTCACGCTCCCCCGCGAAGGTGGGCCCTCGGGCCCGTGCGTGACCCGCGCGGTCACACTTTCGCGCCCGGGCGCGGCGTTCTAAAAGGGCTCCGCGTATCGGAGTTCCTGATGGCCCGCCTCCTCGTCTCCCTCCTCCTGCTCACGGCATGTACCGGCAAGACCGCCGACGACACCGCCGCCACCGGCGACGACTCGGCGGCCGACACCGACGCCGACACCGACACCGTCACGTGCGCCCCGCTGAACACGGGCGAGGACTGGGCGTGGCAGGGCGAGTGCCCCCAGATGCGGACGCCTTGCGACATCGTCGTCGACGGGTGCTCGGTGAGCGTCGACTACTCGGCCGAGCCGGGCGGCATGACCATGGGGATGCCCTACGCGGGCACGATCGACGGCAACACCGTCACGTTCGAGGACGGTGACAGCGTGGACGGTTGTGTCGGGACCATCGAGGACGCCGACACCGTCTCCGGCACGTGCGCCGGGGGCTGCACGTTCACCCTGCGGCGGTAGACGCCCGTTTTCGAACGAGCGCCGCGCGCCGGCTGGGTTGACCCGCACGTTGCCGGTGTGCATTGCCGCACAGCAACGCGGTCTGCAACGCGCGGGAACACCGTCGCAACGCCACTCCAGACCTGGCACGGCGTTTGCTTTCGGAGCGACACATGGTGTTGATTGCCCTGGTCGCCCGCGCCCTCGCCGAGGCCCCCCCGGACCTCGACGGGCTCGTCCGCCTCGCGCTCGAGCGCGACCCGGACGCGGCCGCGGCCCAGCTCGACGCGCGTGCCGCCGCGGAGGACGCGCGGTCGGCGGGCCGCCCGATGAACCCGATGCTCATGCTCGGCGGCGACTCGCTCGGCGCGATGCCCGGCGACCCCGATCCCACCATGTACATGGTCGGCGTCGAGCAGATGCTCCGGGGGTGGGGCGAGGCGCGGGCGGCCGCCGATCGGGCCCGCGTCGACGTCACGCGCGCCGACGCCGATCGCGCCCGCGTCCTCGCCGACCTCCGCCTCCGCCTCGCCCAGGCAGCGGCGCGGATCCGCGCGCTCCGGGACGAGGGGGCCCTCCTGGATCAGCAGATCCGCGCCGCGGAGACCCTCTGGCAGGCCGGCGTGCGCCGGTGGGGCGCGGGGGCGGGCCGCCCGGGGATGGGCGGGATGGGGGGGATGGAGATGGAGGGGGGCATGGAGGCCGGCCCCTCGTCGGCGCCCCCGGCGGTCCAGCGGGGTGGCGGGGCCGGCGGGGGGATGGGGATGCCGGGGATGGGCGGCGGAGGCGGCGGGGGCCGCGTCCAGGGGCCCGCCGGCGGCATGGACGCCGGCGGGGGGATGGACGGCGGCGAGATGGGCACCGGCAACGGCGGCATTGCGCCCAGCGGCATGGCCGGCGGGACCACCCTCCCCGACCTGCTCCGGGTCGAAGCCGAGGTGGCGCGGCTCCGCGCGGACCGGGCGGCGCTCGACGCGCGGCTCGTCGGCGAGGAGGCCGTGCTCGCGCGCTTCGTGGGCGACGAGGCGGTCGCCGCCGTGCACGCGTCCCCCGAGGCCTACCTGGG
>JAKFCH010000353.1:0-53706 GCA_036676765.1 Deltaproteobacteria bacterium | reverse complement strand
AGCGGGCGCCTTGGCCGGAGCGGGCGAGGGGACGCGGGCGGCGGCGGCGCGGATGTCGGCCAGCGCCGCGTTCAGCTCGGCGGTGCGGGCCTCGAGCGCGGCGTCGAGCTCGGTGACGCGGGCCTCAAGGGCGGCGATGCGGGGGTCCGCCACCGGCGCGGCGCGGGTGGCGTGCAGCGAGAGGCCGCTCACGGCGTCGGCCTTGGCGGCGGCGGCCTCGGCGCGCGCCTCCTCCGCGACGAGCGACAACGCGGCGACCTTCTTGTCGACGCCTTCGACGCGGGTGCGGAGATCGCGGAGCTCGTCGCGCAGGGCCTGCACCTCGGCGGGGCTGGCGTAGCCGTGCTCGCGGAGGATCTCGTGGACGGTGTCGCGGATGGGGGCGTCGAGCATGCGACCGGCGGGGCCGGCGAGGCGGGAGGAGAAGACGTCGCGGAGGGCCATGTGTATCACTCGGTGTGTCGAGCATGTATCAAATGGCTCTTGCCAGGTCAAGACGTGAAGCATGGCTGTTTCGGGCGTGCCAAGCCCCTCTCAGGCGAGTGATACCTCGATGCGTCATCCCTGTGTCGCCGGTGTATCGGCCGGATGTGTCGGCACCAGACGGCTCGGTGGGCCGCTCAGCGGAGGCGGGCGAGCACCTTCTGAACGTCCCCGCGATCCGACGCGCCCGCCGCGATCACGAGGTAGCGCTCGAGATCCCGACGGGCCTCGGCCACGCGCTCGAGCTTGAGCGCGAGCAGGCCCCGGTCGCGCAGCTCGGCGGGGGACTCGCCGGCGAGGAGGAGGATGCGATCCACGGCGCCGAGGGCCCGGTCGAGGTCCGCCGCGCCGATCCAGAGGTGCTTGAGGTTCGTGAGCACGCGGAGGACGATGGCGCGGGTGGGAGAGGGGTCGAGCACGCCGCGCCCCCCGCCGCCGGGGAGGCGGGCGAGCAGGTCGGCGGCCTCCCGTGGCTCTCCGCCCGCGAACGGATCGACGTAGATCCGGGCGCCCGGAAGGTCCAGGCAGGCGAGGAAGTGGCCCGGGTAGCCGATGCCCACGATCGGCACGCCGAGCCGCCGCCCGAGCAGCATCCACACGATCGCGAGCAGGATCGGCAGGCCGGTGCGACGCTCCAACACCCGGTCGAGGTAGGAGCCCTCGGGCCCGCCGAACGTGTCGGCGCTCCCCCGGAAGGCGAGGGTGCCGCCGATCGCGCGCGCGAGCGCCTCGGCGAGGCGATCGGGGGGATCGGAGGGGCGCACGTCGTCCGCGATCTGCTCGGCGAGCCGATCGAGCGTGGCGGCCACGGCGGCGGAATCGAGCGTCGGGGTGCCGATCCGCGCGACCGACACCACGAGCCGCTCGAGATCGAGGGCCTCGTCCGGTGCGCGGGCGAGGAGCGCGAACTCGGTCACCGGGCTGTGTTTCATGCCTTGTTCGCGAACACCGCGAAGGAGCCGCGGCCGGCGAGCTCGGGGGGGCGATCGGGCTCGGTCACGTCCTTGACGAAGATGCGGGGCGGGCTCGAGAGATCGGCCTGGCCGCCGCCCGCGGGGTAGCCCGCGAACGCGACGTACCGCCCGTCGGACGAGATGATCGGGTGGCTCTGGGCGTACTGATCGAAGAAGTGAAGGTAGAACAGGATGTCGCGCGTCGGCCAGAAGCTTCCGAGCGGGATGGACGGGCCGCCGCCGTCGACGAAGACCATGTTCCAATGGAGGCAATTGGCGTCGGAGTCGACCACCGCGTAGAGCAGGTAGTCCCCCTTCGGAGACCAGAAGAACGCGAGGCAGTCGCTCACGCTCACCTCGCGCGACTCGCCCGTGACGACGTGCACGAGGTCGATGCCGCGGTACGGCGTGCCCTCGCCGCGGGGGGCGGACGACACCGCCACCCAGGGCGCGCCGTTGGGCGCGGGCACCACGGCGAGCAGGCCGCGGCGGACGAACAGGGAGGTCGCGTCCGTGCCGTCGGCGGCGCTGGCCACCACCTCGGACCCGCCGTCCTCGTGGCGGAGCGCCACGACCGCGCGCCCGGCCGGGAACACCGGGGCGCAGAAGCTCCCGGGGGAGCGGTCGAAGAGCACGTCCTCGCCATCTCCCATGGGATCGCGCAGGACGAGGCGGCCCCCGGGATCGTCCTTGCCGCCGACGTGGATGAGCACGCGGCTGCCGTCGGGCGTCCAGTTGAAGAACAGGGGAACCCCCTGCTCGAGCGGGCGCACCTGCCCGAGGCGCTCCTTGCGGAGGAGCGACAACGCGAGCTCGGCGCCCTGCTGGAGGAGGACCGAGATCGCATCCCCCGAGGGGTGCCACTGGAGGTAGATCGGCGAGGCGTTGGGGATGTGCGCCCACTCGACCTGGCGCACGCCGTCGAGCGAGAGCGCCACGACCCGCACGGGGCCGCTCTCCGTGTCGCTGCCCTCGACCGCGAAGGCGGCGATCCAGGCATCGTCCGGGGACCAGGTGGGCCAGGACCAGGCCTCCTGCGAGCGCGCGAGGACGCCCCATGAGGCGCCCGCCCGAGGCACGGGGGCGGTCAGCGCGACCGGCTCGCTCCCGGCGGCGGCATCGGTCACGTAGATCTGTCGGTCGAGGCCGATGAACGCGAGGCGACTCAAGAGAGGAGCCCCCAGGCGGTGCCGACCCGCACGGTGGCGACGACCAGCGCCGCCGCGGCGAACAGCGGGAGCACGAGGGAGGTCCGGGGGTGGGTGTGGATGGTGGAGAGGCGGGAGCCGCGCAGCTTGCGCTCCTTGTCCCACTCGGCCTTGTGCCGCGCGGGGACGGCGCCCCGGCGCGCGAGCTCGGCCAGCGCGTGCAGCGCGGTGTCGTCGTTGGTGCCGAAGCTGCCGAGGGAGAGGCCGACGGAGACGAGGCACCAGGGGAGGACGCCCAGCGGGGCGCGGCCGGTGGCGATCGCGCCGACCCCGGCGACGAACAGCACCGCGGCGGCGCCGAAGAGCCCGACGCCGATCCAGCGCAGGCCGGCGTGACGATCGGCGCGGGCTACCCACACGTCAGCTTGCATTCGCTTGGGCTCCGCGGTTCGACTGGGGCAGGAGCCCCTGGAGGATGAGGCGAACGCCGTCGGTGGAGAGCCGCTCGACGTCGGGCCGCACGCCCACCGCGCTCTGGCCCGCGAGGCCGTCGATGAGGGCCTTGAGCACGAGGCCGACGGCCATCGGATCGTAGGTCTCGAACACGCCGTCCTTCATGCCCTGCTCGACGACGGCGGCGATGCGGTCGACGAAGCGCTGATGGATGGCGTTCACGCGCTTGCGGATATCCTCGTCCCGGATCGCCATCTCGCTCATGAGGAGGAAGAAGCGCGGGGGGGTCTTCAGCCCGGCGAAGTAGTCGAGGTACTTGCGCCCGAGCTCCATGAGCTTGAGGGCGGCGGGCCGCGGGTCGCGATCGGCCTCCTCGAGAAAACTGATGGTGATCGCGTGCTCCTCGTCGACGAGGGCGTCGAAGATCGCGCGCTTGCTCTCGAAGTAGAAGTAGACCGCGCCCTTGGAGAGGTTGGCCCGCTTCGCCACGTCCTCGACGCGGGCGGCGAGGTAGCCCCGCTCGATGAAGATGGCTCGCGCGGCACGCAGGATCTGGGCGCGCCGCTCGACTTCGGAGAGGTGACGGGTCATTCGCCTCCGGTGTGCATGCCCTGCTGACTAACGTCATCGGCGGTGCGTCATGGGAACAGCGTCGCCGTGCCTCCGTCGGGAACGCTCACCTCCGACGCGAGGCCGTGCTCCACCGGCGCGAACGTGTCGGGGTCGGCGTAGTGGAACGAGCGGGTGGACACGGTGCCCACGCCCCCGTGGGAGCGGACGCGCAGGGCGGTGACGTCCGCCGCGGAGGCGCCGGGCGGGAGCTCGACGCACGTGCGGCCGAGGCCGCTCACGGTCGCGTCGGTGAGTCCGCTCGTGCCGAGACCGTTGAGCGAGGACCACCACGCGCCGTCGACCTCGGCCTCGAAGGAGACGCGGGCGCCGCCGGACACCTCGTAGTCGAGGAAGAGGTAGTCGTCGGGGGCGCCGATGGCGTAGTCGTCCTGGCCGCCGTCCGCGACGACGAGTCCCTCGCGCTCGGCCTCGGCCCACGACGTGGCGAGCACCCACGGCTCCTCGTCGAGGATCTGCTCGCGCGGGAGGGTGCCGCCGGCGGTGTCGAACGGGACGGGGATCGGTGAGAGCAGGTACGGCGCGCCCCCCTCGGAGGCGGCTGTGAGTGGACCGATGAGCCCGTTGTAGGTGACCACCTCGAAGAGGGGGTGCGTGCCCTCGTAGGGCCCGTCGAACGGCACCCACGCGTGGTCGGTGGTCTGGATGGTGCCGGGGGTCTCGTCCCAGAGCCCTTCGATGTCGACGGGGCGGCCCCAGCTCGCCATCAAGAGCGTGGGGAGGAGCCCGGTGCCGCCGTCCTCGTCGGTGAACACCCACGTCCAGAGGCCGTCCTCCTCGTAGACCACCAGGGGCGAGTCGTTCCACCAGGCGTCGTCATAGGTGCCGAGGACGGGGGTGCCGGCGGCGGCGGGGTCGACGCGGATGGACCCGGCGACGTTCCACGGGCTCGAGGAACGGACCATCTCCCAGGAGAGGTCACCACCCTCCCACCTCCCCAACGAGACGGACTGCGTGATGGGTCCGATGCCGCCGGGGAGGAGCACGTGACGCACGTTCGTGCCGATCCTCACTTCGAGCAAGGCGCCGGGAGCGTCCGGATCGAGCCAGTCCCCCGAGGGCTCCTGGGCCAGGATGTCGAGGACCAGCTCGTCCCCGAAGGTGAGCCCGCCCGGAAGATACAGCTCCGGCGGCTTGAAGACGCCGCCCGGACAATCACAGCAGCCGGCGAGCGCGAGGAGGAGGAGGCCCATGACCGCACTCTACCTCGGCCTCCCAACGTCGAGCGCCGTCACCCGCCGGGGCCCCGCGCCGCCGCGGCCGCCGCCTCGCGCCGCCGCCGCTCGATGCCCTCCTCGATCTTCGTCTGGAACGGGGGAGTGAGCTTCCAGAACAGGCCCAGCCGCACCGCCCAGCGCGTGGCGGGGAGGGTCGTGACCGTGTCGTTCCCGCGGTCGAGCTCGCCGCGCACCTCGACGCCCACGGGCACCCCGACGCGGTCGAGGAACACGCCGGTCTCGGCGGCGACACCGAGGTTCTGCTGGTGGGCGCCGAACAGATCCAAGGACGCGACGGCCCGCCCCTGCGCGTACCACGTGTCCCGCACGGTGACGCCCGCGAGGAAGCCCGCCTCGCCGGTGGCCTTGCCGGTCATCACGACGCCCTCGGGCGCGCCGCGCCAGCCCTCCCACCACGTGCCGTTGAGCCCGAGGCCGGCCGAGGGCCCGATGTAGGCGTGGCGGGGATCCACGTTCCAGAAGCCCGGGACGTTGAGCACGTAGTGCCCGGAGACGTCGGCCTCCACGAGCTTGCCGGCGGCGGCCTCCCCGCCGAGGTGGCCCTGGAACCACGGAACGGCGAACCGCACGTCGTGCGGGCGGACGAGCCCCCGGAACGTCGGCGGGACGACCCCGAGCACCGGGCCGTGGAAGCTCGAGTCGATCCGCCACGCGCGCACGAGGTGGCCGTCCTTGGCGGGATCCCCGAACGTGATCCACCCGTCGAGGACATCACTGACGACCGAGGCCCCGACGCCCCCCTCGGGCACCCCCTCCGTCACCCCCCCGATCACCTCGGCCCGCGCAAAGTGGAAGCCGGCGGCTTCGGCGGTGTGCAGCAGGGCGAGGAGCATCTACTTCAGTATGCCTGGGCTTCGGACCGTAAAGGCAGGGGAAGTTCACCACAGAGGCACAGAGGATACAGAGTCCGGAGGGGGAAGAAGGGAACGAAGGCAGGGGGGCGAGCCGTCAGGCTCCTATCCATCCCGCCTGTTTCCCTTTGCTCCTCTTCGTTCCTTCTTCTCTGTGAACTCTGTGCCTCTGTGGTGCAATTCCGGCTGTCTTGCTGCCTCCCTGCCTCCCTGCCTCCCTGCCTCCCTGCCTCCGGGGCGTTGCGGGGGGGACCCCCGCCCCATGAAGACGGAGAGCTACTTGATTTGGTTCGCGACCCGCTTGAGCTCGCGGACGCTCTTGATCTCGAACAGCTTGCCCTTGACCGCGAAGGTCGAGAGCTTCTGGGCCTGGCGGACGTACTCGCCGTATTGGTAGGCCTTTCCCCAGAACCAATCGTACTTGCGTTGGTTGAACACCCGCACGAACCGGTCGTTCGCCAGGAACTGGACGAATTCTTTTGGCAGGTTGTTGAACAACGTCATGAAGAACAGGAAGTTCAGGTAGCTGCCGTTCGGGGTGTGGAACCCGCGACGGTAGATCTGGTTGTATTCGTCGGTGACGAAGCCGTCCTCGATGCTCTTGTGGTAGAACTCGGTGCCCGGGTAGGGGATGAGCGAGGAAGGAAGCAGGTTGTAGGGCGGCGGCAACGTCCAGAGCAGGCGCAGGCCCTTCATCACGTCTTCCGTCGACTCCCAGGGGTTGTCGAGGATCATGTGGTAGTCGGGCACCTGGATCTGATCCCGGTACTTGCTGATGATGTTGACGGCCTTGAGCAACTGTTCGTTGGTCATGCCACGCTTGTACATCTTCATCGTCTCGGTCGATCCGGTCTGGATGCCGAGCTCGGTGAAGCAGAGGCCCGCGTCGATGAGGGCCTTGTACTTCTCCTCGTTGATCGTGGTCGGGGAGCATTGGGCGCGGAAGGGGAGGCCGATCTCCTTCTGCCACACGTCGGAGAACTTCTGGATCTCCTCGGTGGAGGTGGAGAAGAACACGTCGTCCTGGAAGTGGACGATGCCGATGTCGGGGTGCTGGCGGGTGACGAGCTTGATCTCGCCGATCATGTGCTCGACCGAGCGGCGACGCAGATACGACTGGCCCTTGTAGAGGTCGTGGTTGAACGCGACGCCGCAGTAGCTGCACTTGTGCGGGCAGCCGCGGGTGATCATCGTCTTGTACGCGGGCCGGAGCTCCCCGTTGCGGTCGGGGTAGGTCGGCATGATCTGGCGGTAGTAGTTCCAGTCGAGCCGGACGAGGTTCTTGGACTTCGCGTCGTAGGTCCAGTCGTCCTCGAAGGTGAAGTCCTGGTAGGGGAGCGAGTCGAGGTCCTGGATGAGCGGCCGGTGGGGGTTGCCGACGACCTTGCCGTTCGGCTTGCGGATCCAGAAGTTGCGAACGTCGGAGGGGTCCTTGCCGTCCTCGAAGCGCTCGACGATCTCGAGGAAGCTGTGCTCGCCCTCGCCGACGTGGACGTAGTCGACGAACTCGAGGCCCTGCTGCGGCATCGTGGTGGGGTGGAACCCGCCCCACAGGATGATCTTCTCGGGGTAGCGGGCCTGGATGGCGCGCGTGGCCTGCACCGCCACGTCGAACATCGCGGTGAGGAAGCTCACGCCGACGACGTCGGCGTCCTTCACCAGCTCGACGAGGTCCTCCACCATCGGCTGCTGCATCTGCATGATGTGCGACCAGGTGTCCGCACGCCACGAGGCCTTGAAGCGGTTGCCGTACGTGTCGGCCGGGAGGAAGATCTGGCGCACGCCGTGGCCGTGCATCTTCAGATACCCGGTGAGCGTCCGGATGCATGGACTGTAGTGGTCCATCGGCGTGGGGCTGATCAGCGCGACCTTCATCGAGACGGACTCCGGGCGTCGGCATGAGGGTACCCGCGGCGGGCGCCCGCCGCTACCTGTGCAGGGGTGAGCCCGTTTACCGAGGCGGGGGTGTCTCGCCGCGTAGCGCGTACAAGGAGAGCCATTCGCCCCGCACCCGGGCGCGTTCGATGCGCGTGGCGGGGCCGAGGGCGGCGCGCGCGCCGGCGAAGTCGCCCCCGTGCTCGGAGAGGACGACCCACGCCTCGTGGGCGTGGGCGGGGAAGGCGGAGACGAACGCGCGGATCGCGGCGAAGTCGGCACCGGCGTACATGGCGCGGCCGAACGGGCGGGGGCGGCCGGTGGCGTCGGATCGGGGGCCGGGCCAGAACGGCACGTTGTAGACGACGCGATCGAAGCGCCCGTCCGGCGCCCTGGGGGCGGGCAGCGCGGTGAACAGGTCGCTTTCGACGACCTCGACGGCGCGGGAGAGGAGGGCGGCGTTGGCGCGCGCGTTGCGAACACACGCCGGGTCGATGTCGATCGCGGTCACGACGGCGCCCACCTCGGCGAGGGCGAGCCCGACGATGCCGGTGCCGCAGCCCATGTCGACCCAGCGCTCGCCGGGGCGGGCGTGGGCGGCGGCCACCGACGCAAGCCACGCGCCGACCTTGGTGGCGACGGGGTCGAGGACGCCGGGGAGCACGAGCAGCGGGGTGCCGCTCCAGTCGCACACGTAGGGGCGGAGCGCGCGGTGGAGGTGCCAGCGGCGGCCGAGGGCGAGGCGATCGAGGATCATGCGACGGGGATCCGGGGCCCCTCGCAGGGGCCTTCGAGCACGACGCCGTCGACGACGCCCCAGGTGCGGTCACCGACCTGGAGGCCGCGCATCGACGGGGGGCGGCCGACGCGGACGATGATGGCGAGGGGGGTGATTCCCTCGGTGGTGACGGCGGGGGCGGCGTCGGGCACGAGCGCGAACGCGCCGTCCCGGGCGACCATGCGCCACGCGCCGGTGGGGCCGACGAGCACATCTCCAATGGCGACGACGGGCCCCTTCGCGAGCACCTCGAGGCCCGCGCGGGTGTCGGCGTCGAGGAAGGGGGGGAGCCCCTTCGGGCGGAGCGACCGGGGGCCCTCCCACACGCCGAGGAGCCGCGCCACGCCGAGGTAGGCGCCGCCGGCGAGCGCGCAGACGAGGACGACGGGGAGGCGGTCGACGAGCGCGAAGGCGACGCCGCCGAGCACCACCGCGGCGAGCCCCATCTTCACGTGCGCGCCGAGGAGGCCGCGCCCGCGCACCTTGGCGGAGAACCCCCATGCGAGCAGCGCGCCCTCGCCGGTCACGGTCAGGGCGTGGGAGAGGGGGAGGGCCTCGACGCCCATGCCGAAGCCGCGCGTGAGGAGGAGGATGGTGGGGACCTTCGCGGCCATGGCCCAGAGGGAGAGGCGCATGGGGGTCCGGGGATCACCCATCGCGTAGTAGACCGGCACGGCGACGCGGTGGAAGCAGATGCCGAACACCGCGAACGCATACATCTGGAGCATCGCGGCGGTGCCCGCGGTGTCCGCCGCGGTGAACGCGCCGCGCTCGAAGAACAGCCGGCAGAGCGGCTCGGCGAGCACCCCGAGGCCGACGGCGCTCGGGATGACCCAGAACGCGTTGACGCGGAGCGCCTTGGCGAGGGCGGCGCCGAGGGCGTCGTGCTCCCCGCGGGCGGCGTGGACGGAGAGGGTGGCGAGGGCCGCGGTGGCGACGGCGCCGGAGATCACGGCGAGGGGGAGCTGCACGAGCCGGAAGGCGAGGGTGAGCCAGGTGAGCGCGCCGTCCCCGTAGGTGGAGGCCCACTGGGTCTCGACGAGCAGGTTGAACTGCACCGTGGAGATGCCGATGAGCGCGGGGCCGAGGTAGCGCAGCATCTTCCCGAGGCCCGGGTGCCCGGCGAGCGAGGGGCGGGGGCGCCAGCCCTCGCGGAGCAGCGGCGGCACGGTGATCGCCACCTGGACGAAGCCCGAGAGCGTGGTCGCGATCGCGACAGCCACGATGGCGGGCTGCCCGGTGAGGCGCTCGAACGGCGCGGCGAGGAAGGCCCCGGCGATGACCAGGAGGTTCAGGGCGTTGCCGGCGAGAGCGGGCCAGAAGAAGCGGCCGCGGACGTTGAGCATCGCGCCGAGGAAGCCCGCGATGGAGAGCCCCGCGAGGAAGGGCGACAACCACCGGGTGAGGGTGATGGTGAGCGCGAGCTTGTCGGGATCGGAGGCGAACCCGTTGGCCACGACGCGGACCCAGAGCGGCGCCCCGACGAGGAACACGAGGGTTGCGGCGCCGAGCGCGAGCAGCAGCACGCCGAGGAAGGCGTTGGCGAGCCGCCAGGCGCTCTCCACCCCGTCCTTCTCGCTCGCCTCGGTGAAGGCGGGCACGTAGGCGTTCTGGAGCGAGCCCTCGGCGAGCAGCTCGCGGAGGAGCTGGGGCACGCGCAGCGCGGCGTTGAACGCGTCGGTGACCGCACCCGCGCCGAACACCGCGGAGACGACCATCTCCCGGACCATGCCGGTGATCCGCGCGAGGAGGTTCGCGGCCGCGACGCCGCCTGCCCCTTTCACCGGCGGCCCGACGCGGCGGAGGGGCTCATGGGCCGCCGCGGAGGCGACGGGCGCGCTCCCCGAGCTTGCGGCCGAGCCACGCGATGGGGATGAGGGAGATCGCGAGCACGACGTACACCCAGGGGGGCGGATGGTCCGCCGCGAGGCCGATCATGCGCTGGGGGAGCGGCGCGGGCGCCTCGGCGCGCTCGGACCAGCTCGCGGGGCGGATGGTGACCCAGGGCTCGCGGGAGCTCTCGTCCTTCACCCAGGCGCCGTGCCAGTTGTCGCGGATGCGCCCCTGCTTGACCTTCAGGAGCGAGGTGCCCTCGGCGAGCAGGCCGCCGTCGAGGGTGACCGAGGTGGCGAAGAAGCCGTCCACGTCGGGGAAGTTGCCGTTGCGGACGCCGAGGGTGCCGGTCTGGCCGGGCAGGGCGGCGTGCCAGGCGACGACGAAGTCGAGGAAGCCGGGCTCGCCGGCCTTCACCCCGTCGGGGACAGGCACCGGCGTGGCCGGCAGCTCCGCGCCGTCCCACGTGAGCCGCACGCCGTCGGAGAGCGTGGCGAGGAGCCGCTCGCCGTAGCCGGGGCCGCCGGAGGCGCGGGCCTCCTCCAGCACACGGCGCTCGGGCACCTCGGCGACGTAGCGGAGGTCGACCGCGTCGGCTCCCACGATCAGCTCGACGCGATGCCCGATCGTGTCGCGCCCGGCCCCGGAGGCGTTGGGCGACGAGCCCGGGTGGGCGTGGAGGAGCGGCAAGAGAATCGGTACGAGGAGGAACACGCGAGAGCTTCGCCCGGCCCTCCCCCCGCCGCAAGGGGGGCGCCCGACCGTAATGAGTCGCGCCGAAGGCGCTCGCGGGGTCTACCAGATAGGAGGAAGGCGAATGGCGAACGGACTCCCCGGCCTCGATCTCGGGTCAAACTGGACCCCGCTCACGCGCAACGTGATCGTGACATTGTTCGCGATCTACGTGGTTCAGCTCCTCTCGGGCGGCGTAATCCAGGACTGGTTTGCCTGGCAGCCGTTCGGCGCGGGCTTCCGACCGTGGCAGGTCGCCACGGCGTTCCTGCTCGGCGGCCCCTCGCCGCTCTCCGCCGTGCTCGATTGGCTCGTGTTGTTCTTCGTGCTCGCGCCCATCGACCACCTGCTCGGCCGCCGCGCCATGCTGCAGGGCCTCGGCGCCGCCTGGGTCGTCACGGTGGTGGTCTCCTCGGTGCTGCTCGCCCTCGGCGCCATCACGATCACCGCCCCGTTCATGGGCCTCGGCCCCGCGCTCGCGGCGCTCATCACCGTGTTCGGCTTCCTCATGCCGAACGCGCAGTTCCTGCTCTTCTTCGTGGTGCCCGTGCGCGCCGTGTGGCTCGCCTGGGGCACCGGGCTGTTGAGCTTCCTCTACCTGCTCTACAGCCGCGATCTCGGCTCCTCACTCCTGTTCTTCGCGTGGGGCGGCGCGTCGTTGTGGATGGCCTTGCGCGGCGGCGGCATGCGCCGGCTCTCCCTTCGGTGGAAGAAGCGGCAGGTCGAGCGGAAGCTCGCGCACTTCGAGGTCATCGAGGGCGGCCGGACCACCGGGACGGAGCGCCCGTCGAAGCGTGGGCGGGATCCGGGCGATTGGGTGCACTGAACCCGTTCGGTTAGGATGTGGCTCCTGGAAGGAGCCCCATGCCTGCGTCGCTGAAGGATCGTGTGGTCGTCGTCACCGGAGCCAGCCGGGGTGTGGGGGCGGCGGTGGCCGTCGCGTGTGCGAAGGAGGGCGCAAAGCTCGTCCTCGCGGCCAAGACCCTGGAGCCCGATCCGCGGCTCCCCGGCACGCTCCTCGACACGAAGCGGATGGTCGAGGCGGTGGGCGGCGAGGCCGAGATCGTGCAGTTCGACGCGCGGGACGCCGAGCAGTGTGACGGCGTGATCCGGGCCGCGGTCGCGCGCTTCGGCCGGGTGGACGTGCTGGTGAACAACGCGGGCGCCATCTTCTGGGCGCCGGTCGCGGACTTCCCCCAGAAGAAGTTCGACCTCGTGTTCGCCGTCAACGTGCGCGCGTCCTTCGCGCTCGCCCACGCCGCGATCCCGCACATGCGCAAGCAGGGCTTCGGCCACATCCTGATGATGTCGCCGCCCATCGCGACCGGCGGCGCCATCGGGAAGGCGCCCTACCTCGTGTCGAAGCTCGGCATGACGCTCCTCGCCATGGCCATCGACGCCGAGGAGAAGGACAACGGCATCGCCGCCCACGCGCTCTGGCCGGTGACCGCGATCAAGACCGCCGCCACCGTGAACCTCGGGATGGGGGACGACGCCTCGTGGCGCACCGTCGACATCCTCTCCGACGCGACCGTCGCGCTGTTGAAGCGTGATCCGCGGGCGACTCGTTTCCGCGCGTGGCTCGACGAGGAGGTGCTCGCCGAGGAGGGGGTCACCGACTTCACGAAGTACCAGTGCGTGCCGGGCTCCGAGCCGCCGCCGATCTCGATCGAGCTCGTCGACCCGGGTTGGGGTGCGCGGATGGGGCGCTCGTGAGCGCGCTCCTCGTGGGGCTCGCCGCCCTCGCCGCCACCGCGCTCGCCGCCGAGCCCGCCCACTACCACCCCAACGACGTCGCGAAGAAGAGCGTCGTCTTCGCCAAGGTGGCCGACACGATGGGCCCCGCCTTCGACGACCGCCAGGGGCGCATCGTCGCGCTGGGGAGCGTCCTGGCCGAGCTCGAGCTGGGCGTTGCGCTGCTCGGCACGACGGCCCCGGCGGAGGTGCGCGCGTGGTCGGACAAGACGCGTCGCAAGGTCGTCGGGGAGACGATGCGGCTCCAACGCCACGTCGACCTGCTGCAGGACGACTACGCCCGCGTGTTCGGGGCCGCGGTGAGCCGCGCGCTCCCGGGCATCGGCAAGGGCTTCGACGTGAAGGAGTGCGGCGCCACCGGCGTGCTCGCCATGATGGGGAAGAAGGACTGCCCGGGCGCCGACCTGAACCCGAAGCTCGCCGCCGCGCTGGATGTCGACGGAGCGCTCGCCCGCGAGCTCGCCGACATCGCGTCGGTGGAGTGGCCGTCGTTCGAGGCGCCCACGTCCCCGCAGGCGGTGGTTTCGCTCACGGGCACCACGCGGTGGGTGTCGGGCGGCAAGCTCGCGGAGGCGCTCATCGGCCCGCACGTGAAGGCCCGGCAGGACGCGCTGGAGTCCCAGATCGACCGGATGATGCCGGACGAGCCGACGGACGCCGACGTAGCGAAGGCCCAGGCGCTGAAGGACGCCTACCTCGTCGCCCTCGGCAAGGACGGAGAGGTGCTCCGCGCCGCGCTCGTCGGGGCGCTCGGCCGCGCCGAGAAGAAGGGCGGCCCCGCCCAGGTGGGCTGGTGCGCCAACCCGGTTGCCCTCGGCGGCTGCCCCGGCGAGGACGTGACCGCGGCGGTGCTCGAGCGGCTGGAGGGGGACAAGAAGTTCGGGAAGGAGATCGGGGGGCTGGTGGCGGACTGACTCACCGCCGCCGACGCACCAACGCCAGCCCCACGATCGCGAGCCCCGCCAGCCCTGACACCGGGGCGCCGGGTGTCGCGCAGCCGCAGCCCGACGCCTGCTCGATGTAGTCGGGCTCGATCAGCGCGTCGGGCCCGGGGCGCCAGTCCTCGGCGGTGTCGCGGGTGTCGGTGTCGACGATCACGGGGCCGGTGTCACGGGGGGAGCCGGTGTCGTCGGCGGGGGTGCCGCCGGTGTCCCCAAGGCGGCAGTCCTCGTCGGTTTCGCCGTCACAGTCCTGGTCGCCGCCGCCGCAGTCGTCCACGGTGTTGGCGGGCGAGGCCGCGGGGTCCGCGTCGTCACAGTCGCCGCCGCCCCAGGCGATGGCGTCCGCGCCGTCCCCGTCGGCGTCGTAGTCGTCGGCGCCGTCGCAGTCGCTGTCCACGCCGTCGTACCAGGCGTCGGGCGCGCCGGGGTACACGGCGGCGTCGGTGTCGTCGCACTCCAGCTCGGCGTCGAAGCCGTCGCCGTCGCAGTCGGCGCACAGGACGAAGTCGCTCCCGTCGCAGTTCTGGTCGACGCCGTCCCCCTCGATCTCCTCCGCCCCGGGGGAGACGGCGGCATCGGCGTCGTCGCAATCGTCGCCGCCCGCCCCCGCCGCGGTGAACCCGTCGGCGTCGCAGTCGTCGTCGCTGCCGCCGCCGCAGTCGCTGTCCACGCCGTCGTAGCAGGCGTCGGGGGCGCCGGGGAACACGGTGGCGTCGCGGTCGTCGCAGTCGTCCCCGCCGTACCAGGCGGTCACGTGCCCGTCGCCGTCGAGGTCGTACTCGCTGGCGCCGTCACAGTCGTCGTCGACGCCGTCGTAGGGGAAGTCCGTGGCGCCCGGGTGGATCCCGGGGCGGGTGTCGTCGCAGTCGTCGCCCCCGTAGGCGTCGGACGCGTACCCGTCGAGATCGCAGTCGTCGTCGTCCCAGTCGTCGCAGTTGGTGTCGACCCCGTCGTAGCAGGTGTCGACGGCCGCCGGATTCACGGACGGATTGGTGTCGTCACAATCGGCGCCGCCCTCGGCCACGCCGTCGAAGCCGTCCCCGTCGTAGTCGTACTCCGGCCCGCCGTCGCAGTTGGTGTCGACGCCGTCCCCCAGCGCGTCGGTCGCGGCGGGGTTGACGGCAACGTCACCGTCGTCACAGTCATCGCCGCCGTGCGCGTCGGAGGCGTAGCCGTCGCCGTCACAGTCGTTGTCGTCCTCGCCGCCACAGTCGGTGTCGACACCGTCGTAGCAGACCTCCCCCTCGGCCCCCGGCCAGGCGTTCGGCTCGGCGTCCTCGCAGTCCCCTCCGCCCCAGGCCACGGCGTCCCAGCCGTCCCCGTCGGCGTCGTAGTCGCTGACGAGCTCGCCGCCGCAGTCGCTGTCGACGCCGTCGTAGTAGACCTCGGCGGCCCCGGGGCTCACGGTCGCGTCGGTGTCGTCGCAGTCCATCAGCCCGGAGCCGGTGTCGATGGGGAAGCCGTCCCCGTCGGCGTCGTCGTCGTCGTCCCCGGCGCAGTCCTGGTCCACGCCGTCGTACCAGACCTCGGTCGCCTCGGGGCTGACCTCTCCGTCCGCGTCGTCGCAGTCGAGGCCGCCGAAGGCGATGTCGTCGTGCCCGTCGCGGTCGCCGTCGTAGTCGGAGAGGCCGTCGCAATCGGAGTCCACGCCGTCGTACCAGACCTCCGAGGCGTCGGGGTGGGTCGCGGGATCCTCGTCGTCACAGTCGCCGGGGAACCCGCTGCCGTCGCGATCGGCGTCGTAGTCGTCGTCTCCCGCGCAGTCGGCGTCCACGCCGTCGTACCACTCGTCGGGGGCGCCCTCGTAGGCGTCGGGGTCGGTGTCGTCGCAGTCGCCTTCGCGCTCGGTGACGCCGTCGCCGTCGGCGTCGTCGAGGCCGAGGGAGGAGTAGACGAGGTCGTCGAGGCCCCAGGACGTGGCGCTGGAGAGCGTGATCTGGTCGACCGGCTCGTCGAACACGAGCCCGTAGAAGGCATCCCCCGAGGTGGGGGCGAACGACGTGCTGTAGAGGAGGATCCCGTCCTGCCAGGCGGACACCAGCAGCGGGGAGTCCGTGGCGTCGAGCACGTAGAAGCCGATGGCCGGCTGCTCCTCGTCGAAGGTGACCAGCGTGGAGGTGCCGACCTGCTCCGCGGCCATCCCGCCGTGCGCGGGCGTGCCGTCGATGTCGGGCCCGCCCACGAACCCGACGCCGAAGACGACGCCCTGATCGAAGTACTGGTTCTGGATCGTCTCGCCGTTGCCGACGATCTCGAAGTCCACCGTGGCGGTGGACGCGAGCGCCGCCGCCCCGGTCCACGCGGCGACGTCGGTGTACGCGACGGCGTCCCCCCCGTCGACGATGCCGTCGCAGTCGTTGTCCACGCCGTCGGAGAGGTCCTCGTCGGCGTCGGGGGCGACCGCCGCGTCCCCGTCGTCACAGTCGCCCTCGGCCTCGCTCCACCCGTCGCCGTCGCGGTCGCTCTCGGACGCCCAGGCGACCTCGAGCGCGTCGAGCCCAAACCCGTCCGTGGTGGCGCCGGTGAGGGTGATCGCGGTGACCTCGTCCGCGAACACGAAGCCGCGGTACACGCCGCCGGTACGGTCGTCCCCCGAGAGTGCGAAGGTGTACCCGCTCACGACGGTGCCGGAGGCGCCGGTGGCGACGAGGGTGAACGCGTCGTCGGGGTCCAGCACCCGGATCGCGAGGCCGTCGATCGAATTGGTGAACGCGATGCCGACGGTGTTGGTCGTGCCGGGGAGGAGGCGGGCGCCGCGCGTGCCGACGGCGGCGGTGCCGTATACCGTGGCGTACGCGGTGAGATCGCCGGCGAAGGCGAGGTCCGCGTAGACCGCGATGTCGGCGCCCTCGCCGTAGGACTCGAAGCCGTAGGTGTCGACGCTCCCGCCGCCGAGCGCGGCGAGGTCCCACGCCCAGCCCTCGGCGTCGTCCCGCACGCGCACCACGCCGTCCACCCAGCCGTCGCAGTCGCCGTCGACGCTGTCGTCGGGGGTGTCGGTGCCGTCGGGCCGGGCGATGTCGTCGGCGTCGTCGCAGTCGTTCCCGCCGGCCTCATCGGCGACGAAGCCGTCGCCGTCGTCGTCGAGGAAGTCGGGGCGGTAGCTCCACCGGTACACCGCGCCTTCGCTGACGTAGGACACGCTGTCGTACGGGGCCGACGCGAGGAGCGTCGGGACACCGCTCCCGTTCGAGGCCACGACGAGGCCGGTGCCGAGGGCGGCGGCGGAGCCCGAGCCCGCGATGGCGTGCTGGGCGGTGGTGGCGTCGACGCTCCCGATCGGCGCCGTGGTGAAGACGTAGGCGACGCCCCCGCCGGAGGCCTCGAGGTTCATGTTCGGGGCGCCGATCACCAGGTCGTCCGTGCCGTCGCCGTCGAGATCGCCCGACGCGAGCGAGCCGCCCACGTTGGCGGAGGTGGCCGTGCCCGTGATGGTGGTGTCGGCGAGGTTGGCCGCGGGGACGCAGGTGAGGCCGGCATCGTAGACGCCGTAGGCCTTGCCGGCATCCGAGCGGCTGCCGTCCTCGGTGGGGCCGCCGACGAAGAGGTCGAGGAGGCCGCTGCCGTCGACGTCCGCGAGGAGGAGCGACGCCCCGAGCTCCCCGCCCGCGCCGAAGGTGGAGAAGGAGCAGATCGCGGCCGTGCCGATGGCGCCCGACGCGAGCGAGGCCCCGTCCACGAGGTAGACGGTGCCGGCGTTGGTGGCGCCGTCGTCGGCGTAGAGCGCGGACACGACGAGGTCGTCCGCGCCGTCGCCGTCGAGATCGCCGGTGGCGAGCGCGCTCCCGAGCTGGTCGGAGGGGTCGACGCCGAGGAGGATCACGTCCGCCGCGGAGAGGGACGCGGAGCCGGACGGGAGGCCGGCGCCGTACTCGACGTAGATCGCGCCGGCATCGGTGGCGGACGTGTCCGCGGTGGGCGCGCCGACGACGAGGTCGAGGTAGCCGTCCCCGTTTAGATCGCCGGTCGCCAGCGCGCTGCCGGCCATCGGCGTCCCCGTGGCCGGCCCGACCCACGTGGCGTCCGCGTCGGCCGCGGCGATGGTCCCGTCGAGGCTCCCGCCCTCCCAGAGGTAGACCTTGCCCGCGCGGCTGGCGGAGCCCTCGTCGTAGCCGGGGGCGCCCACGATGAGCTCGTCCTGGCCGTCCCCGTCGAGATCCCCGGTGGCGAGGGCCGCGCCGAAGTCGTCGTCGAGGACCTGGCCCTGGAAGGTCGCGTCCGCGCTGACGAGGGTGTCGGGGACGCCGGGCCGGTAGACGAGCGCGACCTCTCCCGCCACGCGGTCCTGCGTGCCGACGAGGAGGTCGTCGACGCCGTCTCCGTTGATGTCCCCCGTGCCGAGCGTGCGGCCGGCGTAGGCGAAGTCGCCGTGCCCGGTCCACGGAGCGTCGAGATCGTCGCTGGCGAACTGCTCCCGGCCGGGGCGCGCCTCCGTGTCGCCGAACCAGGCCGTCGTCCCGTCGGTGACGATGGCGTCGCAGGAATAGGCCGTGCCCCCGTCGGGGCCGTTGGTGCCGATGACCGCGGTGGTGCCGTGATCGTGGGCGGGATCGCCCCAGTCGGTGTCGTCGAGCACGACCACCGCCTCGTTCCGCCCTTCGAGCAACCAGATCTGGAAGCGCCCGCTCCCGCCCGCGGTGCCGTGGGCGACGCCGTCCCACGAGACGACGAACGTGCGCGAGGGCCAGGTGCCGACGGTGGCGGTGGTGATCTCGGCGGCGGCGAGGTCGTCCCAATAGGCGGCGATTCCGGTCCAGGTGGGATCCGCGCCGGGGCAGGCGCCGGAGGCGGCGGTGCGCGCGCCCTCGAAGAACAGGACGCCGTTCGAGGAGACGGTCGCCTCCTCGTAGGCGGTCCCGTAGAACGTGAAGGCGAACGGGAGGTCGATCGTGACGGTCGCGTCGTCCGCGAGGGGCCAGGCGTCCTCGTCGGCGTCGAGCCACCGATGGGCGGGGCCGAGGGGCTCGGCCGAGTCGGTGTAGACGATGCCTCCACCGTCGGGGCCGCCGGTGGCCGCGCTCGCGAGGGGGAGGAACAGGAGGGGCACGGTGAGGGGGAGGAGGCGCACGCCGCGACTCTACCGCGGCCGGGGCCGTGTCCGAAAGCGGAACCACGGAACGAGGAGAACCGCGCGGGGGCTCCGCGCGGCTCTCGGGGGCGTCAGGAGCCCCTTCAGTGCAAGTCGCAGCTCTCCGCCA
Organism: Deltaproteobacteria bacterium; assembly: GCA_036676765.1. Classification (GTDB taxonomy): domain Bacteria; phylum Myxococcota_A; class UBA796; order UBA796; family SXON01; genus CAJBVW01. The sequence goes on along the minus strand of JAKFCH010000353.1, from coordinate 34,838 downwards.
CCACCGCGCCGTCGTGATCGTGGCCCCGGTGGTCGTCCCGGTCGTCGCGGTCGTGGTGCCCGTCCTGGGACCGGCCGTCGGAGGAGTGGCCCTCGTGGGCCTGCCCGTCGTACGCACGCTGGTGGGACCGGCCGCCGAAGGTGACGAGGGCGGCGTCGTAGGGCTTCACCTCGACCCACGTGTCGTGGATGATGCGGCCGCGGTCGTCCCGCACGTCGATCTCGTGCCACCCGAGCGCCAGCTCGATCCGCTGCGACCCGTCGGGGCGCAGCGTCGCCATGCGCCGGCCGTCGACGCGCACCTCGGTGCCGAGCCAGTGATCGCTGTCGAGGGTCACGAAACCGGTGTGGGGCGCCTCCACGCGCCACCGGGGCTCCGCGAACGGACGCAGCTCCATCCGGGTGCGGGAGAGGGTGCGGCCGTTGGCGGTCATCACGAGGTCGCGCCGGCCGGCGTCCATGGCCACGACGCGGGACTCGCCGGGCTTGAAGGCGGAGCCGGGTCGGCCGTCCACCAGGAGCTGCGCGTAGAGCGCGCTCTGGTTGGTGATCAGCACGCGGGCGGTGTCCTCGGGGGCGAGCGTCACGCCCACGACGCGGTTGGGGGTCACCACCAGCCGCTCGTACTGGAGGGTCCGCTCGGCGCCGAACTGGGTGTAGGTGGCGCGGAGCGTGAGCTCGCCGGGCGCGGTGTGGAGGTCGGTGGTCTGCCACGCGGGCAGGACGCGCGCCGGCATCCCGGTGAGGTAGACGAGCACGTCGCCGCCGGACTGGTTGGTGACGACGACGTGCCCGGGGGGCGGGCCGTGCCCGTGGCCCCGGCTTCCGGCGTGGGCCGCGCTCGGCGCCACCAGGGCGAACAACGCCACCAGGGTGGCGAGGAGGGTGGGGAGCATCCTCGAGGTCATGGTCTCTCCGTGCAGGGGGTCAGGTGCTGCACGGATGGGGGACGCCGACGCATTCGTCGCCATTCGGGATCGAAGAAGGGGACGCGCCGGACGTATCGCGCGCGTGTCCGCCACCGTGGCTGTCCGAGGGGCGGGTCGAATGGGCGCGCGTCGGCACTGAATGCCTTGACAGCGAAACGCCCGTTCAGTACGTTGGGCGGATGGACGACCTCGCGCCTCGCCAGCGGGCATTGCTGGACTTCATCGCTTCCTACCAGGACCAGAAGGGCATCCCGCCGACGATCCGCGAGATCGGCGAGGCCCTCGGGATCAAGAGCACCAACGGCGTGAGCGATCACATCAAGGCGCTCGTCAAGAAGGGCTACCTCGAGCGCGTGGGCGATGCGCGTTCCTCCCGCGGGGTGCGGGTCTCGCAGGCGGCGCGCGGCGGCTTCCGCGAGGAGGCGACCGTCGCGGTGCCCCTCATCGGGCGCGTGGCCGCGGGCTCGCCGGTCCTGGCGGAGGAGAACTACGCCGGCACCCTCCACATCGACAGCGCGATGCTCCCCCACAACGCGCCGTCGTTCGCGCTGACCGTCACCGGCAACTCGATGATCGAGGACGGCATCCTCGACGGCGACTACGTCTTCGTCCGCAAGCAGAGCACCGCGCGCAACGGGGAGATCACCGTCGTCATGGTGGATGGGGACGCCACGGTGAAGCGCATCTACCGCGAGAAGGACCGGGTCCGCCTCCAGCCCTCGAACGCCGCGATGGAGCCCATCTGGGTCGAGGCCGGTCAGCAGTGCGACATTCTCGGCGTCGTCGTCGGCGTGTACCGACGCATCCGCGGCTGACCAGCTTACGATCGCGCCCATGCCGCGCCGCCGCCCGGGCCTTTGGGCCGCGATCGGGCTCAACCTCGCGCTCCTGACCGTCGCCGTGTCGGTGCTGGACGCAGGCGTGTTCTTCCTCGTCACGCGCCGGGTGCTCGATGACGCGGCGACCGACCTCGCCGTCGGCACCGCGGATGTCCTCGCGGAGGAGCTGACCGCGGCGGGCCCCGACGGGTGGAAGCGGGTGATCGACACGCGGCGCCGCGCCGGCACGCGGGAGCTCACGCTGTTCGCGGCGTCGGGGGAGGTGATGGCCGGCGAGCCCGAGGCCGCCGGCCCCGAGGTACGGGCGGCGTTCTTCTCGCGAGAGGTGTCCGTGGGCGAGGTGGACGGAGAGGTCGTGGTGATCGCACCCGTCGGGGGCCCCGGGCGCCCCGACGCCGTGCTCCGGCTGCGCCTGCCCCTGCGGGTCACCGCCGCGCCCGCCTGGTCGGTGATCGGCGCGCACGCGGTGTTCTCGGCCCTGCTCATCGTCGTGTTCGGGCTGGTGCTGTTCCGCGGGAGCCTGTTGCTGCCGATCGAGAAGCTGCGGGAGGGCACGCGCCGCATCGCCGCGGGTGACCTCGGCACGCAGGTGAGCGAGGATGCGCCCGCGGAGATCGCGGAGCTGGCGGCGGCGCTCAACGCCATGTCCACGGCGCTCGCGGGGTACCGCACCCGCACCGCCGAGCAGCTCGCGCACCTCGAGGCCGCGAACACCGAGCTGCGCCGCACGCAGGACGCGCTGCTCCGCAGCGAGAAGCTCGCCAGCGTCGGGCGCCTCGCCGCGGGGCTCGCCCACGAGCTCGGCAACCCGCTCACCGCGGTGCGCGGATACGTCGAGCTGCTCTCCATGGGGGAGGTCCAGGGGGCGCCCGAGATCGTGACCCGCTGCCAGGTCGAGGTGGAGCGCATGCACCGCATCCTCCGCAGCCTCCTCGACTTCGCCCGGCAGGAGGAGCCCGAGGTCGTGGCCGTCGATGTGCACGGGCTCCTGGAGGAGGCGGTGCGGACGGTGCGCCACCAGGGGCCGTTCCGGAGCATCACCGTCGACGTGACGGTGGAGGGCCGGCCCCTCCTCCAGGGCGAGCCCGACAAGCTCCACCAGGTGCTGGTCAACCTGCTCCTCAACGCGGCGGACGCCGGCGCCTCCACCATCCGCCTCGGCGCCGACGAGGCCGACGGCGAGGTGCGGATCGTGTGCGCGGACGACGGGGAGGGAATCCCGCCGGAGAACATCGGTCGGCTGTTCGAGCCGTTCTTCACCACGCGCGCACCGGGGAAGGGAACAGGACTGGGCCTTGCGGTGTCCCACGGCATCCTGGAGCAGCACGGCGGGCGCTTGGACGTCTCCAGCGTGCCGGGAGCGGGCGCGGTGTTCAGCTTGCGGATCCCCGTGGGCCCGGTCGACGGCTCGTCCGCTGCTCGCTCCTTCGTTTCGGTTTAGGTAGGACGCCCCGCCCGGCCTTCCGGGTTCAGACAGCCGAGTCCAGCTCAGGAAGTGCGTGGCCGAATCGCTCGCTCGAATCCAGGCATCCCTCCGTGGCCTCGCGCGGCGGGAGCGGCGGCACCTGCTCCTGCAGGCCGGCCTGGCCGCGATTGCGGCGTGGTGCCTCGCGTGGGCGTTGCTGGCCGCGGCCGTGAGCTACGAGGTGGCGTCGCGGGGCGCGGCTCCCGCGTGGATCGGCGGGCTCGTGCTCGCCGGGGTGGTCGCCGGCGCCTGGCCGCTCCGACGCCTCCGCGCGGCCCGGGATGCCCGTCTGCAGGCCCTCCGCGTCGAGGCCCTCCGCCCCGAGCTCAAGGGGGCCCTGCTCACGGTGCTCGACCGCGAGGTCCGCCCGCGTGGCTCGCCGTCGCTCCTCGCGCGGCTCGCGGCCCGCGCCGCCGATGCGGTCGACACCGTCGCGCCGGCCGCGGTCCACCCGGTCTCGACCGTCCGGCGGGTGTTCGCGCTGGCGGTGGCCGGGGCCCTCGTGCTGGCCCTCGCGGCCCTGGTGCTCCCGCGGGGGCCCCTGGAGGCCATCGCGGCGCTCCGGGCGCCGATCGTGGAGGCCACGCCGACCGCGGCGCCGGTGCCCGACGGGCCGCGCGCCCTCGTGGGCGACATCACGCTCCGCTACCTGTTCCCGACCTACACCGGCCGCGAGCCCTTCGAGGTGCCGAACTCCAACGGCGAGGTCCACGCCCCGCCGGGCACGCGCGTCGAGGTGCGGGCGCGCACGGCGGAGGCCCACGAGGCCGCAGTGCTCGTGGTCTACGAGGGGGCGCCCACGCCGGTGGAGCGCTCCGGGCGGGATCTCCGGGCCGCCTTCACCGTCGAGGGCGCCGGCGCGTGGCGCTTCGTGTTCGGCGAGCTCCCGTCGCCCGACTACCGCATCGTGCCCGATCCCGACCTGCCGCCCGACGTGTCGGTGCAGAGCCGGCAGCGCGTGCTCTCCCTCGCGCTCGACGAGCAGCTCGGCCTCCTGTGGACGGCGCGCGACGACTTCGGGCTCGCCCGCATCGTCGTCGAGGTCGACGAGGGCGGAAAGAAGCGCGAGGTCGCCGTGCGCGCGCCGGTCGACGTGCCCCGGGAGCTCGGCGGGAACCTCGCGCTCACGCCCAAGGAGCTCGGGCTGCGGCCCGGCAGCTCGGCGAAGCTCCGCGTCGCCGCCTGGGACAACGACGCCGTCTCCGGCAGCAAGGCCGGGTACTCCAGCGTCATCGAGGTGGAGGTCCTCGGGCCCCGTGGCCGCGCCGATCGCCAGGCGAAGTACCGCCGCCTCCTGCGGGACGCCCTCGTGCTCGTCCTCTCGGACTACCTGCTCGATCCCGCGCCGCCGGTGATGGTCGGCACGGACGCCACGACCTGGGCCACGTCCGCGGCCACGCGCTACGACAAGTTCGACCGGCTGGTCCAGGAGGCCTGGGGCGGCGCCGAGTCGGACACCTTCGACACCACGCTCCTCCGCGCCCTCCGCGACGACCGCCGCGGGCTCCTGTCCTTCTCGAGCGGGCTCGGCGGCGCGCTGCGCATCGGCGAGCGCGACCTCGCGATGTTCGTCACCCTCCAGGACAAGCACGTCAAGACCCTCGAGAACGCCATCCTGATGCTCGACCAGGTGATCCGGGCCGCGGCGCTCGCCACCCTCGAGGAGCTCGTGGTGCAGGCGGCCAAGGAGGCGGGCGAGCTCAAGGAGGACTTCGAGACCCTCGACAAGCCCGCCGCGCTCGCGCGGCTCGATCAGCTCGCCCGCCTCTACCAGCAGCTCATGGCCGAAGCGGCGAAGCTCGACGAGGGGCAGCTCCGCGAGTTCGTGAACGACCGCGGCGAGCAGGTGAACGGCCTGATGGACGAGATCCGCAAGGCCATCCGCGAAGGCCGCATGGACGACGCGAAGGAGCTCATGGACCGCCTCGCCGCCACCATGCAGGACATGGCCGACCAGGTCACGAACATGCAGAAGCAGCGCCAGCAGGCGGGGGACGAGCTGGCGAAGGCGATGGAGAAGGTCAAGAGCGAGCTCGGCAAGCTCGAGCAGGACCAGAAGGCGCTCCGCGAGCGCACCGAAGCGGCGCGCGAGGAGCACGGCGACGACATGAAGGAGGCGGTGGACGCCTGGAAGGAGATCGAGCGGCTCTCCGGCACCGTGGTGGAGCAGCTCGGCCGCCTCGACGGAGAGCTCGAGCCCTTCCGCGCCTCGGCGTGGAGCGGCGGATCGGTGCTCGGCGAGGTGCAGGCGGACGCCGCGGGGCTCCACGACTCGACCCGCGCGCGCGACCTCGACACCGCGCTCCTGCGGGCCGACCAGCTCTACGGCCAGCTCCGCATGCTCGCGGGCCGCGTGACCACCGCCCAGCGCCGCCAGAAGGGGGATGCCGACGCGCTCGCCGCCGCCGGCCGGGCGGTCGAGGCCCAGCAGAAGAACGTCCAGCGCGTCCGCGAGCTCCTCGAGAAGATGGCCGATCGGCAGGCGCAGACCTCGCCGGCGCTCCAGCGGGAGCTCCAGCAGATGGCGGAGCAGCAGCAGCAGCTCGCCGAGCGCGCGGACCAGACCGCCGAGCGCGCCGGCAAGGTGGCCGAGAACCTCCCGATGGACGCGCCGGGCCTCGCCGAGGGCGCACGTCGGGGCGCCGAGCAGGCGAAGCGCGCGGCCGAGGCCATGCGGAACGGCGAGCCGATGCCGGCGGAGGGGGGCCAGCGCGCCGCGGAGGATGGGTTCCGCGAGGCCCAGGAGGCGCTGGACGAGGCCTCCCGCAACCTGCGCCAGATGCAGCAGGCCTCGCAGGGGCAGGGCAAGGGGGAGCGCGAGGAGGGCCAGGACGACGGCGAGGGGGGCGACAAGTCGGGAGACGGCACCGAGCTGCTCTCCGAGGACATGGCGCTCCCGGCGCCCGAGGCGTTCCGGACGCCGGAGGAGTACCGCCGGGCGCTCCTCCAAGGGATGGAGGGCGAGGTGCCCGAAGAGTACAAGACCTTGAACCGAAGGTATTATGAAGAGCTGGTTCGCCAGTAGCCTGCTGCTGTGGGCGGGGTCCGCGTGGGGGGCCTCCATCGCGGACGGGCGTGCCTGCCTCGACGCCTCGGATCTGCCGTGCGCGCGCGCCGTGGCGAACGCCGCGGGGGACAGCCCCGACGCGCTCGTGCTCCGCGCCGAGGTCACGTTCGCCTCGGCCGAATTCGAGGAGGCCCTCCGCCTCCTCGAGAGCGCGGCGGGCTCCCGCCCGGAGGACGAGGAGCTGGCGCGGACCCTCGCGCTCTACCGCGCCACGGTCGAGGCCACCGACGGCTTCGTCACCGCGCGCCGTGGGGACGTCGAGATCCGCTACCTGCCCGGCACCGATCTCGTCCTGGTGGACGAGGCCTTCGAGGCCCTCCAGGCGGCGCACGACCGCATCGGCCCGCTGCTCGGCGGCGCGCCGCCGGGCGGCATCCGCATGGAGATCTACCCGTCCGCCGAGCGCTTCACGAAGGCGAGCGGGCTGCCGACCGAGGCGGTGCAGACCACCGGCGTCGTGGCGCTCTCGAAGTGGACCCGCCTGCTGGTCACGAGCCCGCGCGCGCTGGGCCGGGGCTACGCCTGGAAGGACACGATCGCCCACGAGTACATCCACTACATCGTCGCGTGGCGCACCCGGGACCGGGCGCCGGTGTGGCTCCAGGAGGGCATCGCGCGCTCGCACGAGTCGTTGTGGAACCAGGCGGAGCCACCCGCGCTCCAGCCCTATCAGCAGTCGCTGCTCGCGGAGGCGCTCGCCTCCGACAAGCTCGTGCCGCTCGAACGCATGCACCCGAGCATGGCCTTCCTCGACTCGGCGGACGAGGCCGCGCTGGCCTTCGCGCAGGTCAGCACGATGATGGTCCACCTCCGCGCGGTGGCGGGCGAGAACGCCGTCTCCGACGTGCTCGACCGCGTGCGCGGCGGGACCGACGCGCTCGAAGCGACCGCCGCGGTCGGCACCTCGGGTGACGTGCCCCGGTTCATGGCCGGCTGGCGCACGATGCTCGAGGGGATGCACCTCGTGAGCCGCAAGCTCGCCGCGATGCCGACGGTGCTCGGCCCCTCCGAGGACGACTTCGGCATCGACCCCGTGCTGGCCTCCCGTCGCGATCTCGCGGGGCACGCCCGCCTCGGCGATCTGCTCCGCGAGGCCGAGCGCCCCGAGGCCTCCCTCGTGGAGTACCGCAAGGCGATCCCCGAGGGGGAGCCCGCGCCCCCGACCTTGAGCGCGCGCATGTCGGACGCCCTGCAGACGCTCGGCCGGACCGACGAGGCGCTCGCCACGCTCCGCGCTTCGGTCAACGATTATCCCGAGTACGCCTCCACCCGGAAGCGGCTCGGCGCCATCCTGCTCGCCCAGGGTAAGCCCCGGGATGCGTTGGTCCAGTACCGGGCCAGCGCCGACATCAACCCCTTCGATCCCGACGTGCAGGCGGCGCTCGCCGACCTCTACACGAACCTCGGCGACACCGCGCTGGCCGCGCGGCACGCGCGGTACAGGGGGATCCTCGCGCTCGGCGGGGCCACGCCGGGCGAAAACGGAGACGACGGATGACCACCCCCTTGGGCGACGCCCCCCCTCTCGACGACGGCGCGCTCTTCGACCAGCTCGGGCAGGTCCGCAAGCGCGTCGAGGAGCAGATCGCGCGCCGGATCGTCGGGCAGCACGACGTCGTCGAGCAGATGCTCGTGGCGCTGTTCGCGCGGGGGCACTGCCTCTTCGTCGGCGTTCCCGGCCTCGCGAAGACCCTGCTCGTCACCTCCACGGCCCAGGCGCTCGGGCTCGGGAGCGGGCGCGTGCAGTTCACGCCCGACCTGATGCCCGCGGACATCACCGGCACCGAGGTGCTGGAGGAGGATCGCTCCACCGGCCGCCGCGTCCTGCGCTTCGTGCGCGGGCCGATCTTCACCAACCTGCTGCTGGCGGACGAGATCAACCGCACCCCGCCGCGTACGCAGGCCGCGCTCCTCCAGGCGATGCAGGAGGGCAAGGTGACCGCCGGCGGCCAGACCTACCCGCTCGAGCCGCCCTTCCTCGTGTTCGCGACGCAGAACCCGATCGAGCAGGAGGGCACCTACCCGCTGCCCGAAGCCCAGCTCGACCGCTTCATGTTCTCGATCGACGTCGGCTACCCCTCGGAGGCCGAGGAGATCGAGATCGTCGACCGCACCATCGGGGAGGACGGCCTCGAGCCGGAGCCCGTGCTCGACCGGGCCACGCTCATCGCGATGCAGGCCCTCGTCCGCCGGCTGCCCGTCAACGACGACGTGACCCGCTACGCCGTCCGCCTCGCCCGCGCGACGCGTCCCGGTCCCGACGCGCCCGAAGCCGTGCGTCGCTACGTGCAGTGGGGCGCCGGGCCCCGCGCCAGCCAGTTCCTCGCCCTCGGCGCGCGGGTCCGCGCCGCGCTCATGGGGAGGGAGACCGCCCACCAGGACGACGTCCGCAGGGTCGCCCGCAGCGTGCTCCAGCACCGCGTCCTCCTCAACTTCACGGCCGAGGCCGAAGGCCTCCGCCCGGCCGACGTCGTCGGCCGCCTCCTCGAGACGGTGCCGGAGCGTTGATTGAGTGACCCCCGCCCCCCGGCGGTCACGTCGCGAGCCCGCTCGTGAACGGTCCCTGGGATCCCCGCGTCCTCGAACGCGTACGCCACCTACACCTGCACGCGCGGCAGGCGGTGGCGGGGATCTGGCACGGGAGCCAGCGCTCGATCCACGTGGGGCACGATGTCGAATTCGCCGACTACAAGCCCTACGACTTCGGGGACTCGCTCCGCGACGTCGACTGGCGCGTCCTCGCGCGCTCGGATCGGCTCGTGGTGCGCCGGTACCGCGCCGAGACCGAGCTCCCCGTCACGATCGTGCTCGACGCCTCGGCGGATCTCGGCTCCACCCCTGCCAAGCTCGATGTCGCCCTGCGCCTCGCGGCCACGCTCGCCTACCTCCTGCACCTCGACGGCGAGCCCGTCGGGCTCACGATCGGCGCGGGGGAGGGCGTCGCGATCCGGCGCCTGCCGCCGCGGCGAGGGCGCCGCCACCTCGCCCAGCTGTTCCTGCTCCTCGCGTCGGTGCGGCCCGCAGGGCGCGCGGGGCTCGACACCCTGTTCCGGGAGGTCGGCGCGCACCTCGGCGCCCGCACGCTCGTGGCCGTGGTGAGCGACTTCATGGAGGAGCCCGGCGGCTGGACCGGCTCGCTCGCCGCCCTGACCCGGCAGAAGGTCGACCTGCGCGCCTTCCACGTCTGGGATCCCGCCGAGCTCGAGCTCCGCTACGACTCCCCGCTGCGCCTCCGCTCCCCCGAGACCAACGAGGAGCTCCCCGTCGACCCCGCCGCGGCGAGGGGCGCGTTCGGCGAGGTGGTCACGGAGTTCTTCGAGGAGGTGCGGTCGGCGGTGCACGCGCGTCGCGGCCGCCACTACGAGGTGCCCGTGGGCGCGGACCTCACGGCGGTGCTCGCGCGCTTCCTGGCGGGGGGCGCGTGAACCTCGTCATGCTCGCGCCGGCCGCGCTCGCGCTCGCCGCCCTGCTCGCCGGGCCGATCCTGGCGCACCTGTCGAAGCGGCAGCCGCGCGAGCGCCGCCCCTTCGGCGCGCTGCTGCTCCTCGAGCGCCTCCAGCGCCGCCTCCACCGCCGCCGACGGCTCCAGGATCGCCTGCTGCTGCTCGCGCGGCTGCTCGCCATCGCCGCGGTCATCCTCGCCGCCGCGCGCCCACAGGCCCAGTGGCTCGGCGGGCCCCCGACCTTCGGCGGCACCGGCAACGTCATCGTCGTCCTCGACGACTCGTTGTCGATGGACCAGCGCGTCCTCGGCGATCCCGCCTTCGCCCTCGCGAAGAAGGACGCCGCCGCCCAGGTCCGCGCGCTCGCCCCCGGGGTGCGCGTGGCGGTCATCCGCACAGGCGGCACCGCGATGATGCTCACCGCCGGGTTCACCTCCGATCTCTCGCTCGCGGCCTCGCTCGTCGAGGCCGTGGAGCAGTCCTACGGCGGCACGGACCTGCGCGGGGCCTTCACCCTCGCCCGCACGACGCTGGAGGGCGCCGCCGGCGAGCTCCTCGTCTACACCGACGAGTCCGGCGCCGGCGTGGTCGACGCCTGCGCCGGCGACATCGATCGCCTCCTCGAGCTCGGCTCGTCCATCCTCCCGCGGGTGTACGGCCCCGAGGACCGCCGCAACGTCGCCCCGATCCAGGCCAGCTACGGGGACGGCCTCGAGGGCGGCACCGTCACCGCGACGCTCGCCAACTGGGGCGCGGTCGCGCGCGAGGTCGCGACGACGGTGCACCTGCCCGACGGCGCCCGGATCACCGCGTTCGTGGCGGTCCCCGCCGCGACGGACGAGGGGCCCGGCACCGCCGAGTCCCGGTTCACCGTGCCGCGGCAGGCCGAGGGCGGCGTGGCGCGTGTCGAGATCGACGATCCGGACCTGCCGCTCGACAACGCCCGGTACTTCCACCTCCCGCGCATCGGGGCGAGCCGCGTGCTCGTCGTCGACGGGGATCCCGGCTCCACCCCCACCCGGTCGGAGGTGTACTTCCTGGAGCGCGCCCTCGCGCCGTGGGCCGGGGCGGGCGGCATCGCGGTCGACGTGGTCTCCCCCTCCGGGCTCGCGCGCCTCGATCCCGAGACCCACCGCGTGGCCTTCCTCGCCAACGTGGCGGACCCCGCCGCCCAGGCGCCCCAGCTCGTCGACTTCGTACGGCGCGGCGGCGGGCTCGTCATCGGCATGGGCGACAACGTGACGGCCGAGCGCTACGACAGCGCGCTCGCCTCGCTCCTCCCCGCGCCCCTGCGCAAGACGCGCGACCTCGTCGAGCTCACCGCGGAGGACGGCGCCCCGCTCGCCCCGCCAGATGTGGAGGGCATCGAGCTCTTCCGCGTGTTCGCCCGCGCCGGCCGCGAGAGCTTCTCCCGCGTCCACACCCGGCGCGTGATGACCACCGAGCCGGTCACCGCCGACGACGTGCGCGTGCTCCTCGCCTACGAAGGCGGCGTCCCCGCGCTCTTGGAGCGGCGCATCGGCAACGGGCGCGTGCTCCTCTGGACCTCCACCTTCGACCTCGGCTGGACCAACCTGCCGCTCCAGGCGGTGTTCATGCCGTTCGTCCAGCGCCTCACCGGCTACCTCGGAGGAGACGCCGGCGGCGCCGCGTTCACCGCCGAAGGCGTGGTCGACGCCCCGGTCAGCCTCTCGTTCCCGCCCACCGGGGGGGATCCCGAGGTCAACGGCCCCGACGGGGGGATCGTGGCCTCGGAGCGGGGCATCGGCACGCTCGGCTTCACCCCCGCGAAGCCCGGCGCGTACGCCGCGGTGCCGACGGGCCTCCCGCCGCTCGCGTGGGTGGCGGTCAACACGTCGATCGCCGAGTCCGACGTGCGGCGCGGCACGAGCCTCGTCGAGGCCCAGGCCGAGGTGGCGCCCGAGCGCCTGCGACGCACGTTCGACCTCGATCTCCCCCTCGTGGGCGCCGGCGTCGCGCTCCTGCTCGGCGCCGGCCTGCTCGGACGCGGCCGGAGCGAAGATGTCTGAGTTCTTCTTGGGGCGGGGGGGCGCCCCCCGCAACGCCCCCCCCGGACTCACCCGCCGCGCCGCCCTCCTCGGCGGCCTCTCCCTCCCATTCGCCCTCCGCGCCCGCGCCGTCGGCCCCGCCTCCGAGGTCGACATCGCGGAGATCCAGCTCTCCCGCGGCACGGTCTCGCGCCCCGAGGCGTGGACCCGCCTGCTCTTCGAGCTGCTCCAGAGCACCTCGGTAGAGGCGGAGCCCCGCGTCGTCCAGGTCGCCCCCGACGATCCGGCGCTGTTCCGCCACCCCTTCGCCGTGCTCGCCGGAAACGACGCCCTCCCGGCCCTCTCCGAGGCCGCGTCGCAACAGCTCGTCCGCTACCTCTCCTACGGCGGCTTCCTGTTCATCGACGACACGAGCGGCGAGCGCGACAGCGCCTTCGACGCGAGCATCCGCACGATGATCCGGCGGCTCTTCCCGACCCGGCCGCTCACGACGCTTCCGTCGGACCACTCTGTCTACCGGGCGTTCTTCCTCCTCCGCGAGCCCGTCGGCCGCGTGGCGCTCCACCGGACGCTCGAGGGGGTCGCCCAGGGCAGCATGCACCCGCTGCTGTACAGCCGGGACGACGTGTCGGGTGCCCTCGATCGCCGCCCCGACGGGATGGACGCGCTGCCGTGCACGCCGGGCGGGGAGGGCCAGCGGCGCGAGGCCGTCAAGCTCGGGATCAACCTCCTGATGTACGGGCTCACCTCCAACTACAAGCAGGATCAGGCGCACGTCGAGCAGCTCATCCGAGAGGGGCGGCTCGAATGAAACTCGACTGGCTGACCGGCGGTTGCTGCGGGCCCGGGGGCACGCTCGTCTGGACGACGGAGCCGTGGATCGTCGGCGTCGCCGCGCTCGGCGTCCTGATCGCGCTCGTGTTCGCGTCGATCCCGCGCCCGCGGAGCGCCGCCCGCTACGCCGAGGTGGCGCTGCTCGCCGCGGCGGGCCTCGTCCTCGTGGTCGCCGTGGCCGGGCCGGTCTGGGTCCAGGAGGGCGACCGCATCGAGGCCGGCCGCTTCGTCGCGCTCGTCGACGCGTCGCGATCCATGCAGGTGTTGGACGGGGACGGCCGCCCACGGTCGGACCAGGTGGCGGAGCGGCTCGCCGCGCTCCCTGGCGCCGAGGTCTACTCGTTCGGCGACAGCCTCCGGCCCGGCGCCCCCGTGTCCTTCGACGCCGGGGACAGCGATCTCGGCGGCGCGCTGGCCGCCATCGCCCAGCGCTACGCCGGAGAGAAGCTCGAGGGCATCGCGGTGCTGACCGACGGCATCGACCGCGGGGGCCTCCGCCGCCGCGTGCTCGGCGAGACCGACGCCGTTCTCCCCTCCATCAACGGCCCACTCACCGTCTACCAGATCGGCGAGGACGGCGGCCGCACCGACATCTCCGTCACCGACGTCCGCGCGGGCGGCTTCGCGTTCCTCCGCGCGCCCTTCGCCATCGAGGTCGACGTGCGCGCCGTCGGCACCACCGCGCGCACGCTGCCCGTGGTGCTCACCCGGGACGGCCAGCCCGCCGGCACGAAGTCGGTCACGCTCGACGCCGATGGGAAGGGGACCGCGCGCTTAGAGATCACCCCCGAGGCCGTCGGGCGCTTCATCTACGAGGCCGCCACGCCCGTCACCGACGGGGACGCCGTGCCCGCCAACAACGCGCTCTCCCTCGCGGTGCGCGTCGTGCGGGACCGCGTGCGCGTCCTCCAGGTGTCCGGCTCGCCGTCGTTCGACCAGAAGTTCCTCCGCCTCTTCCTCAAGGAGGATCCGGCGGTCGACCTCGTCTCCTTCTTCATCCTCCGCACCGACCGCGACATGGGCGCCGGGTGGGACAGCTCCGAGCTCTCGCTCATCCAGTTCCCTTACGAGAAGCTGTTCTCGAGCGAGCTGTGGTCGTTCGACCTCGTGATCTTCCAGAACTTCGACTACCGCCCCTACTTCGACAACAACGCCGATGAGCTCCTCGGGAACATCGCCCGCTACGTGACGGAGAACGGCAAGGCGTTCGTGATGATGGGCGGCGATCGCAGCTTCGACCTCGGCGCGTACGCGGGCACCCCCATCGCCGACATCCTCCCCGTGCAGCTCGGCGTCACCGGCGAGGCCATCGACCCCGCTCCCTTCTCGCCCCGGCTCACCGAGGGCGGCGCGCGCCACCCCATCACCCAGATCGTCGGGGACCCCGCCGAGAACGCCCGCACGTGGAAGGGCCTCTCCGCGCTCGACGGCCTCAACCTCTCGCGCGGCGCGTCGCCGGGCGCGGCCGTGCTCCTCGAGCACCCCTCCCTGAAGGCGGGGGACGGCAAGCCGCTCCCCGTGCTCGCGGTGGGCGAGTACGGCGCTGGCCGCTCGATGGCGCTCCTCGGGGACTCGTCGTGGCGCTGGTCCTTCTCCGAGGCGGGGGAGGGCCGGGGCAACCAGACCTACCTGCGCTTCTGGAAGAACGCCGCGCGCTGGCTCATCGGGGATCCCGAGGATCAGCCCGTCGTGGTCGAGGCGAACCGCGAGAACTACCAGATCGGCGAGGAGGTGCGCATCACCACCAAGGTGCGCAACGTGTCGTTCGCGCCGGTGGTCGACGCGCAGGTCGAGGTGACCGTGCAGGGCCCCGGCGGCCGGCAGACCCTCCAGGGGCGCACCGGTGCCGACGGTGGCGTCTCCCTCTCGCTCGCGGCGGACGAGCGAGGGGCGCACCGGGTGAAGGTCGTCGCGCGGAGCGCCGCCGGCGCCCCCGTCGGCGAGGCCCAGACCGCCTACGCCGTCACCACGCGCGATCCCGAGATGGAGGAGGTCGAGCCCGACGGCGCGTTCCTCCGCACCCTCGCGGCGCGCACGGGCGGGCTCTACGTGGCCCCCGGCGAGGTGACGGCCCCGCTCCGCGATCCCGAGGCCGGCCGTCGCGTGCGCGATCGCGCCGAGACCCCGCTCTACGCCGCGCCGCTGGTCCCGCTGGCGTTCGGATTGTTGGTGTCGTTGAGCTGGTGGATCCGGCGGCGGGCGGGCTATCGGTAGGGCCGCCCATGCTCCTCCTCGCCCTGTTCGCCTGCACCGCCGACTCCGAACCGCCCGCCGCGTCGACCTGCCCCGCCCCGCCGCGCGTCGTCGAGGGGTGCGGGGACCTCGACTGCGACGGCCTCGCCGACGTGGTGTTCGCCCAGACCGAGGACGCCGCGGGCAGCTACGTCACCCACTCCACGATCCACTGGGGCGGCGACCCCACGAACACCACCGCGCTCCCGACGCTCGGCGCCGCCGATGTCGCCATCGCCGATCTCGACGGCGACGACTGGCCCGATCTCGTGTTCGCGAACCTCTCCGACGGCGAGGTCCGCACCGTCGACTCCTACGTCTACCCGGGCGGCCCCGACGGGTTCTCGGTCGCGACGCGCATCGCCCTGCCGACCGTCGGCGCGAGCGATGTCGAGGTCGCGGACGTGGACGGTGACGGCTGGCGCGACCTCGTGTTCGCGAACCGCTACGACGGCGGCGGGGTCAGCGTCGAGAGCTACTCGATCGACGTGATCGTGTATCTCGGCGGTCCCGACGGCTTCCGCGCCGATCGCTCCCTCGCGGTGCCCGGCTTCGGCGCCGCGCAGACCGCGGTGGCGGACCTCGATCAGGACGGCTGGCTGGACCTCGCCGTCGCGAACGGCACGTTCTTCACCGACACCTCGTGGGTCTACCTCGGCGGCCCCGACGGCTGGTCGGTCGACCGCCGCGTCGACCTCCCCACGTTCGCCCCCGAGGCGGTGATCGCCGCCGATCTCGACGGCGACACGTTCCCCGACCTCGTGTTCGGCAACTTCTACGACAACCTCGCCCTCGACATCGACTCGACCATCTACTGGGGCGGGCCGGAGGGGCCGACCCCCACGAACGCCACGGCGTTTCCGACGCACGGCGCCACCGATCTGCGCGCCGTCGACCTCGTGGGGGAGGACGGCTGCCCCGAGCTCGTGGTCGCCAACTCGATGGAGGGCTCGTTCGCCGCGCTCGACTTCGAGGCCGGCTCGGAGGTGTGGGCGCTCGGCTTCGGCGCGCGCACGCCCACCTCGGTGACGACGCTCCCCACCGTCTCCGCGGCGGCGGTGGCGACCGGCGATCTCGACGGGGACGGCGCCACCGACCTCGTCTTCGCCAACCGCTACGACCCGGCGGGCGAGGCCGCGGGCGCGGTCTCCTACGCCTACCTCGGGGGGGACGGGGGCTTCGATGCCGCCCGTCGCGTGGACTTCCCGGTGGTGGCGGCGGCGGGGGTGGCGGTGAGCGGGGGGCGGCAGTAGGGCGACGTCGGGGTCGCGGTTCCCGGCGGAACAAGGCGATGATACGCCTGTCTGGCTGCTGGTACGGAGCTTGCTCTGGACCCAAGCCTCCACCGGAGATCCACATGAAGTCGACCCTGCCCCTCCTCCTCCTCCTCGCCGCGTGCCCCACGCCGGACGCGGATCCGAAGCTCGACGAGGCGACCGACACGGCGGCCGCCGACACCGCGGGCGACGACTCCGGCGACGACACGGAGCTCGGCTACCCCGAGACCGACGAGGAGGGAGAAGGGGACGCGGACTGGGGCCCCGGCGCGTGCGAGTACACCGTCACGGCCGTGGGCGCGGACGAGGTGGTCGACTACCTCGGCGGCACGCCGGCGGAGTTCGCCGCGCTCGTCTCGGGCACCCGCAGCACCACGTTCCACTTCGACGTGGACAGCATCGACACCACGCTCGACCACACCCTCACCGTCGACGCGTCCACGGCGCGGCTCTGGCGCGGCGAGTGGCTCGAGCGCGAGGGCGACGACACCCCCACCGAGGAGGAGGCGAGCGACAGCGGCGGCGGAAGCAGCGGCGGCGGAAGCAGCGGAAGCGATGGCAGCGGAGCGGCCGAGGCGCCCCCCGGCGACCCCGACCGCGACACCGGCCCGACCGACACCGAGTACCCCACCGACACCGGCGTGGTGTTCCCCGACACGGGCACCTGGGGCGACACCGGCGACGACGGTCCGCGCTGCCCCGACTACCTCACAGCCGAGGCCGACTGGACCTTCGTGACCGGCGAGGGCAGCTTCGCCGAGGCGATGCGGGTGACGGTGCGCGCCCACTCCCTGCCGATCGCGCGGATCGACCACACCGTCGACGCGGCCGCGATCGCCGGTACCTTCGCTCCGCCGGTGGAGGACCCCGCGGCGTGGGACGAGCTGCGCGTGGGATTCGCCGCCTCCGTGGGCGCCGACGATGTCGACTACGGCGAGGTGGGCGTCTTCGGCACCCGCACCTGGTCCACCAGCGACGACACGGCGGACGACGACTCCCCCGAGACCGACGTGGCCGAGGCCTTCATGGGCGATGTCGCGCGCTGGCCGGCGCCCGGACCGTGACGACGCCTCGGTAGCGCCGTGGCCGATCTCCACGACGTCGCCTCACTCGTCTCCTTCCTCCCGGCCGGCTCGCCTACAGCGGGAAGGGGGGTGCCACGCAGCGGAAGCCGATGGTGCCCCCGAAGTCGGGGGTGTGGACGTACGACGGCACGTCGAGCGCGCACGCGAAGGCGTTCCCGGTGTACCAGGCGCAACCCCGCTTGTCGGGGAGCGCGCCGCCGTCGTACGCGTGCGCGGTGTAGACGCGCCACGGCGCCTCGGGATCGGCCTCGTCGGTCGACACGAGCCGGACCGGGAGCGGGGGGCCCGCGGGCGCGGTGCCGTGCACGTACCCGCGCGCGAAGAACGCCGAGAGGTCCGGCTGGATCTGCGTGGCGGCCACCTCGAGCCGGCCCTCGGGCGTGACCGTCATCGTCGGGGGCTGGACCCCGGCGACGTCGAGGGTGAGCACCGCGACGCTCCCGCCCGCCCACACCAGGGCGCCGTCGTCCTCGGACTCCGTGATCGCGAGCCCGCTCGCGGTGAGCGCGTCGATCGCCGCGGCCACGTCGAGGAACGACCCCGAGTCGGCCCACTCCCAGGCGTTCCCCACGAGGTCGTACACCCCGAACGGGCTCACGCACGTCGGCAGCGACCCGGTGAGCTGGAGGGCGTCGACCTGCAGGTCGCCCTCCGCGGTGGGCGTGACGCACGCGGTCTCGTCGAACGTGTCGCCCCACGGGTATCGGGCGCCCCCCTCGCCGATCACGCCGTCCCCCGCGTCGGCCCACTCCTCGGAGGTGGCGAGGTGCCGCATCGCGTAGGGCTCGCCCTCCGCGTCGAGCGCCGCGGTCGCCGCGCAGGCCGCGACGGCGTCGTCGTAGGTGTACCCCACGACGGGATCGAGGCCGGCCGCGGAGACGAGGGCCCCGTCCACCAGGGCGAGCTCGTAGGCGTCGATGCACCACGCCGGGCTCTCCGTCGGGATCGCGGCCATGCCGACGGGGCACCCGTAGGTGTCGGTCGTGGCGGTGTCGGGGCGCTCGCCGCCGCTGTCGGTCGCGGGGGGCGGGTCCGTGTCGCGCGACCCGGCGCAGGCCAGGAGCAGGAGGAGCATCGCCGGACTCTACCGCATGCGGCTCAACACTCGACGATGTTGACCGCGAGGCCGCCGCGGGCGGTCTCCTTGTACTTCACCGACATGTCCGCGCCGGTGGAGCGCATCGTGGCGATCACCTTGTCGAGGGACACCTTGTGCTTGCCGTCCCCCGAGAGCGAGAGCCGCGCGGCGTTGATGGCCTTGACGGCCCCCATCGCGTTCCGCTCGATGCACGGCACCTGCACCAGGCCCCCGACGGGATCGCACGTGAGGCCGAGGTTGTGCTCCATGCCGATCTCGGCGGCGTTCTCCACCTGCTCCGCGCTGCCGCCCATCACCTCGGTGAGCGCGCCCGCGGCCATGGAGCAGGCGACGCCCACCTCGCCCTGGCACCCGACCTCGGCGCCGGAGATCGACGCGTTCTTCTTGTAGAGCGCGCCGATGGCCGCGGCGGTGAGGAGGAAGCGGAGCGCGCCCTCGTCGTCCGCGTTGGGCACGAAGCGTCGGTAGTACTTCAACACCGCGGGGATGATGCCCGCGGCGCCGTTGGTGGGCGCCGTCACGACGCGGCCGCCGGCGGCGTTCTCCTCGTTCACCGCGAGCGCCCAGAGGTTCACCCAGTCGATGACCGTCAGGGGGTCCGTCGCGTTGCGCGACTCGGCCCGGAGCCGGCGCGACAGCGAGGCCGCGCGCCGCTTCACCTTGAGCCCGCCGGGGAGGATGCCCTCGCGATTGCAGCCGCGCTGGATGCAGGCGTCCATCGCGGCGGCGATCTCGTGGAGGCCCGCGCGGATCTCCGCCTCGGGGCGCAGCGCCTTCTCGTTCTCGAGCATCAGCGTGGAGATGCAGATGCCGTGCGTGTTGCAGAGCTGGAGCAGCTCGTCGCCGGTGGAGAAGGGGTAGGGCACGGCGGGCCCGGGGACCGCGGCGCCGACGCCCTCGGGCACCCCCTCGTGGTTCACGACGAAGCCGCCGCCCACCGAGTAGTAGACGCGCTGTGTCACCACCTCGGTGCCGGCGAGCGCGGTGAAGCGCATGCCGTTGCTGTGGAGCGGGAGCCGCTCCCGACGATGGAACACCATCGACTCGGGCCCGAAACGTACGGCGTGCTCGCCGAGAAGCCGTAGGGTGGCGGTCTTCTGCACCTGCTCCACGCGGGGGGCCATCGAGTCGATGTCGACGGTGCGCGGCGACTCGCCCTCGAGGCCGAGGAGGATGGCGACATCGCTGCCGTGGCCCTTTCCGGTGAAGCCGAGGGATCCGAAGAGCTCGACCTTCACCGCGGTCACACGCGAGAGGTGCCCGTCGTCCCGGAGCCGGGTCGCGAAGCGCTGGGCGGCGTTCATCGGGCCCACGGTGTGGGAGCTCGACGGGCCGATGCCGATCTTGAAGAGGTCGAAGACGCTGATGTGGTGCACATCCCCCTCTTATCGTGCGCGCCGCCGCGAGCGGTCGCGGGGGGCCCCGGATAGCGGTTGCGGATGTGGTTGGTCCTGGCCTCGCTCGCGTCCGCCGGCCCCTCGCGTTGTGGCGCCACGTGGACCGGGCCGGTGCCCGGCTGCGCCATCCGGGGGGAGGTCGCGGCCAGCGCCACCGCCCTCTCGGAGCCCGCCGCCCAGCGCGCCCTGCGTCACGCGTTGGAGGAGGCGATCGATCGCTCCGTCGCGGCCACGCGCGCCCGCATCCCCTCCCTCGAGAGCGCCCAATTCGTGCTGTGCGCCGAGAAGATCCAGGACGCGGCCTTCGTGAACTGCTTCGAGGACGCCACGTTGGCCGAGCCGGCCTTCTGCTTCGTCTCCCTCGACGACCCCGCGTGCTGGTCGGGGGAGGTGCTCCACGTCGAGGCCGTGGGGTGGGTGGCCCATCGCCTCGGGCGGGACCGCATGTGCGCGGCGGTCGACAAGCGCCTCGTCGCCCAGGACTACACCGACGTCGCGACGCGTCGCGCCATCTGCGCGGACGCGTGCGCGGCCCACACCACCGTGCGCTGCCCGTCCACCCGGTAGGGTCGGGCGCGGGCGGGCAGCCGCGTGCCTATACGCCGATCGCCATGTCCCCGAAGCGCGCGATCACGGCGCCGCCCTCGGCGAGCACGTCGACCACGACGAGATCCTCGCCCAGGGTGATCATCGCCACGCGCGGCGCGGGCCCGGGGAGGAGGCGAACGTCCTCGATGTCCACCCGATCGGGGCCCTCCAGGAGCGGGAAGGGCTTCCCACCGGGGAGCCACACGCCCATGGGGAGGGTCTGATCGTCGTCCCCAACGGCCTCGCGGGTGTAGACGAGCAGCCAGCGGTCCCCCACCGAGCGGAGGTCGATCGCGCCGATGTCGGCCTTGATGTCGATGCGCAGCGGCTCGGCGTCGACGCCGAGGGCCTGGAACCGCAGGCCCTTCTCGCCCTTGCCGACCCACGCGAGCGCGATCTGCTCGCCGTCGGCGCGGTAGGCGGCGGTGGTGAGGCGCCCGGGGTAGCCGGCCGGCGCGGACATCAGGCGCCCGATGCCGTCCTTCCGGACCGCGGCGACGGTGCCGCCCTTGCCGAGGAGGATGGGATCGAGCCGGCCGCAGAAGCCGCGGTAGGTTCCGGCCGGCGCCCGCATGAGCTCGTGGAGCACGGTGCCGTCGAAGTGGTGCACCGACAACGCGCCCTGGCGGCCGATGCCGTAGATGAGGAAGCCCTCTCCCTCCGGCACGAGCACGGGTTTCACGACGGGCGTGTAGCCGAGGCGCACGGAGCGCGGCGGGCCGAAGTTGCCCTGGGCGTCGAGCGAGAGCACGGTAAGCTCGACGCCGGCGGGGCGATCGAGGAACACGGCGCATTCGAAGCCGGTTGGGGTCGGAAGCACGGCGCGGGAGAGCACCTGGTCGATCGGGATGCCGAGGGCCTGCGAGCCGCCGCGGAACGGGCGCGCGGTGCTGGCCACGATGGCGCGGAGGGTGAACGTGTCCTCGCCGTCGGCGTTCTCCCAGAACACCGCGCAGCCGCTCGGGGAGACGGCGACCGAGGGATCCTCGAAGTGCAGCTCCACCGCGCTCTCGGAGGTGGCGGGCTCCGCCACGGCCTCGGCCCCGGGGGGCAGCCTGGCCAGCTTGAGGGTCTCGGGCTCGACCACCACGTCGAAGAGGTCGGCGCGCTCGAGGTTCGCGCCGGTGAGGTCGGCGCCGGTGAGGTCCACCCCGGACAGATCGGCGCCGGTGAGGTTGGCGCCGGCGAGGTGCGCGCCCTTGAGGACGGCCCCGGCGAGGCGCGCGTTGGTCAGGTCGGCGCCGACGAGCCGGGCCCCGCTCGCGTTGGCGCGGAGGAGCTCGGCGCCGACGAGCGAGGCGCCGGTGAGGTCGGAGTCGCGGAGGTCGGCGTTGGCGAACCGGGCCTCGCCGAAGTCGCAGCCGGCGAGGACGGCGCGGGTGAGCACGGCGTCCTTGAAGCGCGCGCCGGCGAAGCGGGACTTTTCGCACTTGAAGCCCGTGAGGTCGGCCTCGGAGAAGTCGGCGCCCGAGAACTCGGCGCCGACGGCCGTCGCATCCCCGATGTAGGCCTCGCGCAGGCGGGCCTTGATCGCCACGCACCGGTCCAGGGTGGCCCCGGTGAGGTCCGCGCCGTTGAGGTTGGCCTTGGCGAGCACGGCCCCGGTCAGGTCGGCGCCGGAGAGGTCGGCCTTCTCCATGTTCGCCCCGGACAGATCGGCCCCGACGAGCGAGAGCCCGGAGAGATCCGCGGCGAAGAAGTCCAGCGTGACGCGAGCGCCACGTTTCGCGTTGAACTCCTCGATCAATCCGGTCGTCAGCATCTCGAAGAGGGTCAAGTCCGCGGCTCCAATGCCAGTAGGTGAGGTTCGAACGCGTTGCGGGCGCCGGGGGGAGGGGTCGCGCGATGGGCGTGACCCTCGATGCCCTGGCGGGGAAGGGGGCGTATCCCGCGAGGCCCCGCCGCGGGAGCCCCGGTCAGCGGCCCGGGGTCACGGGGAGGGGGAGTCCGGTGCGAGCTGGTCGCCCCAGCCGCCGGTCCAGGGGGTCTCGCCGGGGAACGGATCGCGCGGCGGGCGCGGCCCGATGAGCTCGATCGTGATCGGCGCCCCCGCCTCTCCGAAGCCGCTCGACGACACGAGCGTGGCGCCCGGCATCCCCAGGGCGTCCCCGAGGCGCCCGGCGCGCGCGCCCGCCTCCGACCCCACGATCCGCTCCCTCAGCCACAAGGCCGCGGCGCCGACCGCGGTGAACGAGCCCCGGAACTGGTCGCCGCTCAACGTGAGCGCGCGGGTGAGGCGCCCGGGCGCGCTCGGCACCTCCTCGGCGCCGCCGACCGCCGGCCGCCCGAGCCAGCGCGTGCCGATCTCGCCGGGGCCGCAGACCTGGCAGCTCGGGTCCACCCAGAGGGTCTCGCCGTCGAGCTGCACGGTGAGGAGCATGGCGTCGAAGCCGGTGAGCGACACCGGGTCGGCGCGCTCGCCGGTGAGGACCCACCGCGCGGCGAGCTTCTCCTGGCCGAGGAAGCGGTGGAGGATCAGCGCGCGCTCGACGGGCGTGGTCCACCCGGAGCGCCACGCGCGGTTGAGGTGGCGCGGGCGCAGCGGATCGGCCCCGGGGAGCGCGCCGTCCCGCGTGGACTGCACCTCCGCGAGCAGCTGGGCGAAGAGGTTGGGGCGGTTCAGGCGGTCCCGGATACTCACCGGGACGGCGGGCTCGGGGAGGCTCAACCGCGCGAAGCGCCAGTCCAGGCCCGCGACGAAGGTGGCGGCGTCGGGGACCACGGTGTCGCCCCCCGCGCGGGCCACGCGCCATCGCGCCACCCCGCCGTTCGGGGCGTCGAAGCGGACCCCGCCGTCGACCGGCGTGGCGGTCACGTCCGGCCCCGGGGAGGACACCCACGCCACGTCGGGCCCGATCAGCGTGAGCGAGCCGGGCGGGAGCGTGCGGGCGCCGAGGGGCTCCGCGCCGGGCACGGTGTAGCGGACGGTGACCGTGCCGGTGCCGGCGGGGACGGAGAGGCCGAGCGGCACGGGCGTGAGGCCCGGGGCGTCGACCTCGGTGGCGCCGGCGGGGAGGGGGAGGATCCACGCCGGGGCGTCGGGGGGGAGGGCGAGGCGCTGCTCGACGCGGGTGGAGGCGCGGGCCGGATCGGCGAACCCCCAGCCGGGGTGGCGGGCGTCGAGGGTGAGGGTGCGGGTCTCGTGGAGCTCGGCGGCGAGGGGAGGGGGCTCCGCGGGGCCGAGGCGCACGGTCAGGCTGTCGCCCGCCACGCTTGCCTCAAACACGGCGCGCCCGCCCACGACGAGCTCGGGCAGGCCGATCTCCCAGCCGCCGCCGGGCAGGAGGCGCAGGTGGTCGCCCTTCAGCCGCGTCCGCCGCTCCTCGGGTGACCAGAGCGTCGCGTCGAGCGCGAGGGGGCCGTTCGATTCGAGCGTGACCGTGCGGCAGCCGACGGGCTCCTCCAGCGCGCGGACGACGATGGTGACCCCGTCGGCGCGGTCCTCCTGCTCGACGGCGCAGGCGGCGTGCGCGGCGGGGGCGAACAAGAGCGCGAGCATCGGATCTCCACGTGCGGGGTACGCCGCGCGGGGCGTCTATCCCGGGCCGACTGACGGACCGCCGACGGACCTCCGTCACTCCTGTCGGACGTCCGTCAGGCACCCAAGGAAGATCAGGGGTTTACGCTTGGCCCGCGGCTTGCTCCAGCGCCCGACGCCATCCCTGGAGGCAATCGTGACCGAACGTTCCACGCTCCCCGAGACCATGCCCATCGATCCCTGGTGGGATCTCTACATGCCCGCCACCTTCGGCGAGCCCGCCGCCGTCCTCGACGCGCTGGAGGCCGCCGAGGCCACCACGCCGCTCGGCGGGCGGGGCGATTTCTACGCGGTCGCCGCGCGCGCCTTCCAGGTGCTCGGTCGGCCGGTCGAGGCCGAGCGCCTCGCCGAGCAGGCGCTCCGCCTCGGGGGCACCGAGGCCGACGCGCTCGCGACGTTCGTCTGTCCGGACGGCATCGAGCGGGCGACCCGGCGCCTGCGCGGCGGTGGGCGCGCCGGCGTGCGGGCGGACGGGGGGTGCGATCTCGCCGCGCTGCTCGTCCAGCTCGGGCAGGTCGATCCCGCGCGCGACGCGATCGAGCAGGCGCTGTCGATCTGTCCGGGCCACGCCGAGGCCTCGCGCTGGCGACGCTTCCTCGCCGAGCCCGACGTGATGGCCCAGGTGCGCCTGGCCCGCGAGCCGCGCCGCGCCCGCCGGTCGCAGGGCGTGTGCGATGCCCTCGACCTGCTGCCGACGCGCCGCACGGGGTGGCTCTCGCCCGAGCGGTACCACCGCCGCGTGCTCGGAACCCAGCCCCAGGCCTCCTGGGCCCCCGCGGGCACGGCCCTCGGGCGCTTGCAGGACGCCGGGGTGACGGTGTGCTTCTTCGCGCTCGACCACGAATACGCGCGCGTGACGCCCGACCACGCGCTCGTGGGGCTGGAGCTCGACGCCGACGCCCTCCGCGCCCGGGTCGAGGAGGGGCGGGACGCGACGGAGGCGGCCGCCGCGTTGTGGCAGGCGGCCACGCTGGATCCGGAGGCCCAGCAGGACGCCGCCCAGCTCCTCGTGGCCCTCGCCACCTCCGACGCGCGGCTCGCCCCGATCGGCCTCGAAGCCGCGACCTGGCTCGCCCTCCACCACCCCGACCGGGGCCTGCTCTGGCAGGGCTACCTCGCCTGGCTCTCCCACGTCGCCGGGCTGGCCACGGCCGTGGCGCGCGCCCGCGACCTCGCCGTGATCCGACCGACCGACGCGCTCGCGTGGAAGATGGCGCTCGAGGTGCTCCGCGCCGAGGGCCACCACGACGAGGCCGAGGCCCTCGCCCGCACGGCCCGCCTCGAGCCCGCGCTCTCCGCCGTGGCGTGCGCGCTGCTCGACGAGCCCGTCGCCACGCCGCTCCGCATGGTGGTGAGCGGACGGCTCACCCCGCGGTGGCCGCGCACGCTCCGGCGGGCCTCGGCGCGCTGATCCGCGTTCGATCGGTGGGGGCTACGCCGTTTCGGTCGAGGCGCCGGCGCTACCGAGGAGGCCCCGGTACCACGTGGTGGCGCGCGCCACGTGGTCCCCGAGGGCGGCGGGCCCCCACACGATCGAGAGGGTGCGCCGCGTGTCGGGGGTGGTCTTCGTGCGCTGCGCGTCCTTGACCGCGTTGGCGCACGGGCCCTCGGCGTCGAAGAGGCAGAGGAGCCCGGCGAGGTCGATGGACTGGCCCGAGGTGTTGAAGACGTAGCTCGCGCCGGCGGGGGCGATGCCGACGCGCAGCCCCCCGCCGCTCGCGTCGTACACCACCCGGTCGAGGTCGACGACGCTGATGGGGAGCCCGCTGTGGAGGGACACGGCGTTGGCGATGTCGACCGCCGCGTTGATGGGGCCGAGCGCGCCCTCGGCCGCCGCCTTGAGCAGGTACTCGCTCGCCGGCTTGCTGCGCCCGGTGGGCTTGAAGCCGCCGTGACGGAGCAGATCCCGCACGGCGGCGCGCGTCGCGTCGTCACTCGCGAGCGGCGCCGGCGCGTCGACGCGGAGGAGCGCCAGGACCTCGGGGGGCGTCCCCACCTCGCCGAGCGGGGAGGGGAAGGTGGTCGTGAACGCGCCGAGTGCGAGGAGGGGATGCGGGTCGATCGCGAGCATCGGGCGCATGTATCGCCCGACCCCACGGCGCGCCGGGCGACGCGAGTTAGCTCCCCGGGATGCACTGGCTCACCCCGACCGGCACCTGGATCCGTCGTGAAGGCGCGGCCGTCGTGCGTGCGCCCGCCGGCCCGATCGAGCCGCTCGTCGAGGCCGCCCTCCGCGACGGCGCCGGGCTCGTCGTCCTCGGCGTGTTCGGCTCCGGCAAGACCGAGCTCGCGCGGCGGGTGGGGGCGCGCCTGTCCGTGCCGGTGGTGCCGCTCCGCATCGTCGCGCGCGCGGCGGATCCCGCCGCCACCCTCGCCGCGCTGCTCGGCGGCTCCGACGCCGCGATCCTCGACGGGCTCGACGAGATCGGGCGCCCCGACGACACGGGCGCCGCCGCGTTCTTCGCGTGGGTCGTCGCCCGGGTGCCCCGCTGGGTGCTCACCAGCCGGCCCGGCCACGTGCGCACCGACCTCGCCGACCCGGATCCCGGCCAGGTCGACTGCCTCCACCTCCCGATGGTGGAGATAGCACCCTACCCGGTGCCCCCCGACGCGCCGGCGTTCTGCGGCGACAACGCCGTGCTCCTCTCCCTCTGGCTGCGGGGCGCCCGGGGCGACACGCCGGCGGCGCTGGTCGAGCACCACCTCGCCCCGACCGGTGCGGTCGAGCCCCTCGAAGAGCTCGCGTGGCGCTCGCTCGTCGACCCCGACCGCTCCCACGAGGGCGGCTCCTTTCGGGCGGGCGAGCTCCGGGGCCTGCCCGCGTGGCTCTTCGTCGAGGATCTCGACGGGCGCCACCGCTTCGGTCACCGCTCGCTCTACGACGCGCTGGTCGCGCGGCGGCTCGCCCGCCGCCTCGCCGCGGGGCAGGGGCACGGGCCCGACGATCTCACCGGGCTCGTCCTCTCGGGGGCGATGCGCGCCTTCCTCGCCGGCGCGTTCCCCGGCTGGAGCGCCGACGCCGAGTGGGTCACCGTGCCCCGCGGCAACTTCGTGAGCGGCGGCGCCCGCGGGTCCGACGAGCGGCCGCTCGTGATCCGGCACCTCCCCGCCGACCTCCTCGTCGCGCGGCGCCCCGTTACCAATGCCGCGTTCCAGGCCTTCCTCGACGCCACCGGGCCGCGCCCGCCCTGGGTCGAGCGGCTCTCGCACTGGGGCGGTGGCCGGTGCCCCGCGAAGCTCGCGGACCACCCGGTGATGATGCTCCGCCCGACCGATTGTGACGACTACGCGGCGTGGGCCGGCGCGCGCCTCCCCACGGCGGACGAGTGGGAGAAGGCGGTGCGCGGCTGGGACGGCCGCAACTACCCGTGGGGCGATCGGTTCGATCCCACCCGCGCCAACACCGCGGAGGGCGGGCGGGAGGCCACCGCCTCCGTCGAGACCCACGCGCAGGGGAGCGGGCTCTTCGGCGCCATCGGCGATGCGTTCGAGTGCACCGCGAGCCGCTACCGGGAGCGCCCCGACCGCGGCCGCGTCGTGATGGGCGGGAGCTACGCCCACACCGCCCTGCGCGCGTCGCTCCGCCTCTCCCACACGCTCTCCGGGCGGCTGAAGATCGGGCTCCGGCTCGCGAGGGACTCGTGAGCGATCCCGCCGCCCCCGTCCCGCGCCCCTCCCGCGAGGTCCACCACGTCCTCCGCGAGCTCCCGTTCGCCGCGCTGGAGTGGGGCACCCGACAGGACGGCGCCCTCCCCACCGTGCTCCTCCACGGTTTCCTCGATCACGCCGGGAGCTGGTCGCGCGTGGCCGAGCGGCTCGACGGGTGGGTGGTGGCGCTCGATCTCCGCGGCCACGGCCACTCCCCGTGGGTGGGCCCGGGCGCGAGCTACCACTTCCCCGAGTACATCGCCGACGTCGACGCGCTCGTGGCGTCGCTCGGCGGGCGGGTGAACCTCGTCGGGCACTCCATGGGCGGCACGATCGCGACGCTCTACGCGGGGGCGCGGCCCGACGCCGTGGCGCGGCTCGCGGTGGTCGACGGCATCGGGCTCCCCGACGGGGGCGCCGGCGCGCGGGACCGCATGGTCCAGTTCCTGGACGGCATCGCGCGTGTCCGGCCCCACCGCGCCTGGCCGACCCGCGAGGCCGCCGCGGCCCGGCTCTCCTCCATGTGGTCGGGGCTCGACGCGGCGTGGGCGCTCGAGCTGGCCACGCGCGGCACCCGACCGGACGAGGGCGGGTTCGTGTGGCGCTACGACCCCCGACACCTCGTGCGTGCCCCTGTCCCGTATCGTCAGGATCAACATCTCCGGTTTCTCACCGGGATCCGCTGCCCGGTGCTCTCCGTCCACCCCGAGCGCTCCTTGTTCGCCGCCGCGGACATCGCCCATCTCGAGGGGGCCATCCCCGACCTGCACGTGCGAGAAGTGCCCGGCGCGGGCCATATGACCCAGCTCGACGCCCCGCGCGCCGTCGCTGCGCACCTCGTGGACTTCCTCCGCTGACCGGCAATCTCGCGCGCCACGCCCACCCATGAAACCTGCATCCCGACAGACCGCACGGAGGCGCGTTCCACCGTGCCCCGGCGGACCCCCGCCTTGACACGGCCCTCTCGGTCGCGCATATACCGTGCCGCTCGGAGACCGTATGGCGATTCGCAGGCACGTTGTGATCACTGGTGGGGGGCGCGGTATCGGCGCCGAAATCGCGCGTCGGTTCGCCGCCATGGGGGACCGCATCACGGTCCTCTCGCGGACCCGCGACGAGGTGGAGAAGATCGCGGACGAGGTTGGCGGCTACGGCATCCGTTGCGACGTCGGCGAGCCCGCCAGCGTCGAGGCCGCGTTCATGGCGGCCGGCCCGGTCGACATCCTCATCAACAACGCCGGTGTCGCCCGCTCGTCCCCCGTCCTGAAGACGGACGTGCGCGTGTGGGAGGAGCACCTCAAGGTGAACCTCACCGGCTCGTTCCTCTGCGCGCTCAAGGTGCTCCCCAGCATGGCGAGCCGCGGCAAGGGCCGCATCATCAACATCTCGAGCGTGGCGGGCCTCAAGGGCTACCCGTACCTCGCGGCCTACTGCGCCTCGAAGCACGGCCTCATCGGCCTCACCCGGGCGCTCGCGGCCGAGTACGCCGACAAGGGCGTGACCGTCAACGCGATCTGCCCCGGCTACGTCGATTCGCCGCTGCTCACCGGCGCGATCCAGAACATCGTCGAGAAGACCGGCCGCACCGTGGACGAAGTGCGCTCCGAGCTCGAAGCGCAGAACCCCCAGCGCCGCTTCCTCGAGGCCTCCGAGGTCGCGTCGATGGCGGTGTTCCTCGCCTCGGACGACGCGCGCGGCGTCAACGGGCAGGCGATCCCCATCTGCGGCGGCGCGCTGAACGTCTGATGGACGGCCCGGTCGAGCCACCGGGCTGGGCCCGGCCCCGTGGGTACAGCAACGGCTATCGCCTGGGGAACCTGCTGTTCGTGGCCGGGCAGATCGCCTGGGATCCCGAGCAGCGGCTCGTCGGCGCGGGTGACTTCGGCGCGCAGTTCGACCAGGCCCTGGCGAACGTGCGCGCCGTGCTCGACGCGGCGGGTGTCTGGCCCGAGCGCGTCGGCCGCGTGACCGTGTACGTGACCGACAAGCGCGCCTACCTCGCGGCGATGCCCGCGGTGGGCGCGGCGTGGCGCACCCACTTCGGCCGGCACTACCCGGCGATGGCGCTGGTGCAGGTGGCCGATCTGCTCGAGGAGGGCGCCATGGTGGAGATCGAGGCGACGGCGGTGTGCAAATGAGCGACTCCCTTCCGACGAGCGGCGCGCTGCCCTTTCGCGTGACGCTCGAGGACGGCGTCGCCGTCGTGACCCTCGACCGTCCGGAGCGCCTCAACGCGCTCACGTTCGCCATCTACGAGGCGCTGGCCGCGTGGTTCCGGAGCCCGCCCGTCGGCACCCGCGCCATCGTCGTCACCGGCGCGGGCAAGGGCTTCTGCTCGGGCGGCGACGTCGAGGACATCATCGGGCGCCTCTTCGCGCTCGACGCCCCGGGGCTCCTCGACTTCACCCGCAAGACCGGGGAGCTGGTGCGGGCCATGCGCGCCTGCCCCGCGCCGATCGTCGCCGCGATCAACGGCGTGGCGGCGGGCGCGGGCGCCATCATCGCGATGGCGAGCGATCTGCGCGTCGGCGCCACCAGCGCGCGCGTCGCGTTCCTGTTCAACAAGGTCGGCCTCTCCGGGGCCGACATGGGCGCCTGCCACCTGCTCCCGCGCATCGTCGGCCAGGGGCGCGCCGCCGAGCTCCTCTACCTGGGGGATGTCGTGGGCGCCGACGAGGCGCACCGCATCGGCTTCCTCAACCGGGTGGTGGCTCCCGAGGCGCTCCTCGCCGAGGCGGTCGCGATCGCGCGCCGCATCGCCGACGGCCCCGCCTTCGCGAACGGGATCACCAAGGTCCAGCTCGACCGCGAGATGGACGTGTCGCTCGACGCCGCCATCGAGATGGAGGCGCAGGCGCAGGCGCTGTGCATGCTCCACCCCGACTTCCGGGAGGCGCACGAGGCGTGGAAGGAGAAGCGCCGTCCCCGCTACCGGTGACGGCCCCGATACCCGCGAAGGAGAGAGAGATGACACGCTTCGTGCTCGCCTGTGTGCTTTCGATGGGCTGCGGCTTCGGCGGGTCGGGATCAACGGCGCCGGAGCCCACCACCTCGTGGCTGTCCGGCCTGAAGCCCTGGTATTGCGGCGCGGAGGCGCTCCCGCCCAAGGTGGGGAAGGACGGCGCCGCGACGCCCCAGGTGCGCGACGTCGCGCTCAAGATCGTGCCCGGCTCGGAGTCGTTCACCGCGATCTACGCGGCGGCCAACGGCAACGACAAGTCCGTCGGGTCGCTGACCCGCTTCACGGGCACCGGCGAGCGCACCGCGACGATGCGGTGGGAGAACGACCAGAAGCAGAAGGGACAGGCGCTGCTCGCCTTCTCGCCCGACCTCTCCACGGTCACCGTGACGTGGACCGCCGAGGTCACGCCCCCCGGGAGCTCGCCGGTGCCCCCCGCGCCCACGACGCTCACCGCCGCCCCGGGGCCCGCGGCCTGCGTCGCCGGGGGCATGATCCGGTAGACTGCTCGCCCATGCTGACCGAGCGCTACCCGTACTTCTTCGAGCCCGCGCATGCCGCGCGCGAGGCCGCCGCCGCCGCCTTCCGCGCCACGGGCACCATCCGCGACCGCGTCGAGGCCCTCGCGGCGGCCGACCTGCTCGCGCCCACCGACGTGCGCGGCCTCGCCGTGTCCCGGTGGCACCTCGCCCATGCCGACGCGCTCACCGACCTCGCGTTCATCATCCAGGAGCTCGGGACGTTCCCGCTCGTGACCGCGGGCGGCTTCGACGACGTGGTGGCCGACGCCCGCGCGGGGCGGTCGGTGATCGCGTTCGGCCTCACCGAGCCCGACGCCGGCAGCGACGTGCGCGCGCTCTCCACCCGCGCCGTGAAGCACGGGGAGGGCTACCGGCTCACCGGCGTCAAGCACTTCATCTCCAACGCGCCGGACGCCGACCGCGCGACGGTGTTCGCCCGCCTGGACGATGGCTCGGCGGAAGGGGGGATCGCTTGCTTCCTCGTGGAGGCGCCGCGCGCCACGCCCCAGAAGGTCGCCGGACACTCCATCGGGCGCTTCGATTTTCGTGACACCCCCGCGCGCCTCGTGTCCACCAAGGGGCTCGGCCTCGCGTTCGGCACGTTGGAACGGTGCCGGCCGTCGGTGGGCCTCGCGGCGATGGGCATGGCCAGGCGCGCCTTCGACGAGACCGTGCGGCACGTCACCACCCGGCGACAGTTCGGGGCGCCCCTCGCGGCGATGCCGGTGATCCAGGCGCGCGTCGCCGACATGGCGCTCGAGCTCGAGGCGGGCACGCTCACCGCGCTGCACGCCTGCTGGCGGCGCGACACCGCCCCGAAGACCGCGCGCACCGGCTACGAAAGCGCCATCGGGAAGGTGACCGCCACCGAGGCCGCCCAGCGGGTCATCGACGCCGCCGTGCAGCTCCACGGCGGCCTGGGCGTCGAGGAGGACAGCGTGGTCCAGCAGCTCTACCGGGACATCCGCCCGCTCCGCATCTACGAGGGCGCCACCGACGTGCTCAAGACCGTCATCGCCGCGCGATGGCTGGAGGGATCGTGAACCTCGCCGAGTATTTCCTCGACCACAACCTGGTCACCCGCCGCGAGAAGGTGGCGCTCCGCTATCGCGACGCCAGCTACACCTTCGCCCAGATGCACGAGGGGAGCTGCCGCTTCGGCACCCACCTGCGCGCGCTAGGCGTCCGCGAGGAGGACCGCGTGCTCCTCGCCCTTGACGACACACCCGAGTTCGCGATGGCGTGGTTCGGTGTCGTGCGTGTCGGCGCCGTCGTCGCGATGATGAACCCCGGCGTCCCCACCAAGGACTGGTCCTACTACCTCCGTTACACCCGCGCGCGCGTGCTCGTGACGACCAAGGCGTTCGCCGAGGCCAACGCCGACGCCATCGAGGAGGCGCTCGGCCGCCAGCTCTCGGCGGTCATCCGGGTCGACACCGACGACGGCGCCATCCGCGCCCGCTCCGCCGACTGCCCGTACGGGGACACCGGGCCCGACGATCCCGCGGTGTGGCTGTTCTCGTCGGGGTCCACCGGCGCGCCCAAGGCGTGCGTGCACGCCGCGGGTGACTTCATCTTCAACACCGAGAAGTACGCCAAGGAGGTCCTCGGCATCCGCGAGGACGATGTCACCCTGGGCGTCCCCAAGCTGTTCTTCGGCTACGCCACGGGAACCAACCTCATGTTCCCCTGGGCGGTGGGCGCGACCACGTGTCTCTTCTCCGAACGTGCCACGGTCGACGAGGTCATCGCCAACATCGAGCGCTACCGCCCCACCATCGTGACCAACGTCCCGACGATGATCCACCGGATGTTGGAGCACCCGCGTTCCGGGGAGCTGGACCTCTCCTCGATCCGGCTCGTGCTCTCCGCGGGCGAGGCCCTCCCCGCCGAGCTCTACAAGCGTTGGATGGACCGCACCGGCGTCGAGATCCTCGACGGCATCGGGTCCGCCGAGCTGTTCCACATCTACATCACCAACTACCCGGGTAACGTCCGCGTCGGCACCCTCGGCAAGCTGGTGCCCGGCTACGAGGCGAAGATCGTCGACGACGACGAGCTGCCCGTGCCCGCCGGCGAGATCGGCACCTTGTGGGTGAAGGGCCCGTCGAACGCCATCTGCTACCACCAGGACCGCGCCAAGAGCCGGGTCACCTACCGGGGCGAGTGGACCACCACCGGCGACCAATTCTGTCAGGACGCCGACGGCTTCTTCGTGTATTGCGGGCGCGCGGACGATCTGCTCAAGGTCGGCGGCGTGTTCGTCTCCCCCGTCGAGGTGGAGAACTGCCTCCTCACCCACGAGGCCGTGCGCGAGTGCGCGATCGTGGGGGTCGAGCGCGACGGCCTCATGACGACGGTGGCGTTCGTCGTCGCCACGCGGGAGGGGGACGACACCCTGGCGCGCGGCCTCCAGGAGCACGTCAAGTCCCGCCTCGCGCCCCACAAGTACCCGCGCTCCGTCCGCTTCCTCGACGTGTTGCCACGAAACGACCGGGGCAAGGTGGCGCGGGCGGAGCTGAAGCGGTTGTGTTGAGGGGTCCCGAATGAAGCTCGCCGAACGCCGCTCCCCCGATGCCGGCCTCGCCGGCGCATGGGCCCTCCTGCCGCTCGGATCGTGCGAGGCCCACGGCCCCCACCTCCCGCTCGACACGGACGTCCGCATCTCCGAGGAGATGGCGGTCCGCGCGGCGCGGCTCCTCCAGGACGGCGGCATCCCCGCGGTCGTCCTCCCCACCGTGCCGTATGGCGTCACGACGAGCGCGGGGCCGTTCCCCGGCACGTTGACCATCCCGGCCGAGGTGGTCGAGAGCCTCGTCGTCGCCATCTGCGCCGCGGCCGCCGTTCAGGGGGCCGTCGGCTTCGCGCTCGTCAACTCCCACTTCGAGCCCGCGCACATCGACGCCCTCTTCCGGGCCGCCGACACCGTGCGCGCGCGGACCGGCCGCCTGGTCGTCTACCCGAACCTCGCGTCCCGCCGCTACGCCGCCCGCCTCGGCGCCGAGTTCCAATCCGGGGCGTGCCACGCCGGCTCCTTCGAGACCTCGCTCGTCCTCGCCGTGCGCCCGGACCTCGTCGACGACGCCGCCCGCCACCTCCTCCCCGAGGTCGCCATCGACCTCGCCGCCGCGCTCCGCACCGGCGCCCGGGACTTCAAGGAGATGGGCGCCACCGAGGGCTACTTCGGCCAGCCCGCGGCCGGTTCGGCCACGGAGGGGCACGCGCTCTACGACGAGATGGCGCGCATCGTGGAGCAGGCGGTGCGGGCGGCGGTCTTGTTGGGTTGAGGGTGCCGCGTGGGTCGAGGGTGCCGCCGACCGATGGGCGCCGGAGTCATGTGGGCCCGCGTGATTACCGGCACATGACCCCCCTGGATGGATCCGGGCGGCGCCCGCGGGCGTGTCCTGGCGCGGACGCCAGGACCGGCTCCCTTCCGGGGTCGCGCATGCGCGCTCCGTCGGCGCGGCGCCGACCGCCCGGCCCGAGCGCCGGGCGCCCTCCAGTCAGCCTCACGCGGGGGTAGCGGCGGGCAGAGCCGCCTCCAACGTCCGCGGCGGCGAGCAGAGCCGCCTCCGACGTCCGCCGTTTCGCCACGGCATCCGCGCAGCGCTCGACACGTAACGGAACAGGCACGCTTTTTCGCAAGGCGCTCCCCGACGAACCCCCTTCGCGCGTCCTCGCCGGCCGATGCGGCTCTGCCTTCCGGGGGGGCACCGAGCGGCCGGCCGCCCCAGCAGTCCGCCGCATCGGTCGGCCGCCGATAACCCACCATCACGCCCTGAAGCCGCCCTCAAGCCCCGCGCCAGGGGGGCCTCGGGGCGCGGCGGGCCGCGGGACGCCCGGGGCCGGAGGCCTCCCCGACGCGGAGGGCCCGCCGCGGTCGGCCCGCCCGCAGCGGGACGACGGAGG
>JAKFCH010000352.1:0-21568 GCA_036676765.1 Deltaproteobacteria bacterium | reverse complement strand
CGACGGCGACCACCGAGGCGCTCCGCACGTTCCTGGGCGTCGAGCGCTGCGCCTTCGTGGAGGTGGACGAGGTCCGGGGGCGCCTCGTCAAGCTCGGGCAATCGGTCCGGAACGGCGCGCCCGGGCCTACGGAGCGGCCGCTCGCCTCGCTCGGGCCCTTCGCCGCCGACGTGCTCGCCGGCCGGCGCGTCGTGGTGGAGGACGCGGCGCGGGTGCCGCTCGCGAACGGGATGGCCGACGGCGCGCGGGCGTGGGTGCTGGTGCCACGCCGCCAGCCCGAAGGCGGCATCGCGATGCTCGGCGTCGAGAGCCGGCACGCCCGGGAGTGGACGCCCGGCGACCTCGAGCTCATCACCTCGGTCGCCGACCGGGGGCTGCTCGCGGTGGAGAACGCGCGCCTCCAGCGCGACCTCGCCCGCCGCTTCGTCGAGCTCGACGCCATCTACGCGCAAGCCAGCGTCGGGCTCGCGTTCCTGGATCGTGACGGCCGCATCGTGCGGGTGAACGCCGCGCTCGCCCGCATCCACGGCCTCTCCCCCGCCGAAGGGGAGGGCCGCCACCTGTCGGAGGTGTGCCCGTTCCTCTGGCCGCGGATCGAGGGTGCGCTCGCGCGCGTCATCGACGGCGGCGAGTCCGCGGTGGAGTTGGAGGTAGATGGCGCGGATGCCGCCGGCGATCCGCGGACGTGGCTCTCGGGCAACTACGCCGTGCGGGACACGCGGGGCGTGGTCCAGGGCGTCGGCCTGGTGGTGCAGGACATCACGCTCCGGAAGCGCGCCCAGGAGGAGCTCCGCGCGGGGAGCGCGCTCCTGCGCCTCGTCGCCGACACCGTGCCGGACCTCCTTCACGCGCTCGACCGGGAGCACCGCATCACGCTCGCCAACCCCGCGTTCCTCGCGCTGGTCGGGAAAGCGGAGGGGGAGGTCCTCGGGCACACCGTCCGGGATTGGTGGTTCGATCCGAAGCAGGTCGAGGCGACGCTGGCCATCGACGAGCGGGTGATGACGACCGGGCAGGTCGAGCGCGAGGAGGAGGAGTACGGGCCCCCCGGCGGCGAGCCGCGCGTCTACCAGACGGTGAAGGCGCCCCTCCGCGGCGGCGACGGCCGCGTCATCGGGCTCGTCGGGGTGAGCCGCGACGTGACGGCGGAGCGGGGCTACGCCCGGCACCTCGAACGCATGGTCAGCGAGCGGACCGCCTCGTTGTCCCGGAGCCTCGCCTCGCTGGAGCAGCTCCTCTACAGCATCGCGCACGATCTCCGCGCGCCGAACCGGGCCGTCCACAGCTTCGCGGAGCTCCTCGAGATGGAGGTCGGCGATCGGCTGGATCCCCGCTCGCGCCTCTACCTCGAGCGCATCAAGCGCGCGGCGCTGCGCAACGACCAGCTCATCCTCGACCTGCTCGAGTACGGGCGGCTCGCGCACGCGGACGTGCCCGTGGAGGCGGTCCAGCTCGACGAGGTCGTGCGGGAGGCGCTCCTCGATCTCGAGGTGCTCGTCTCCGAGCGGCGCGCCTCCGTCCGCGTGGGGGAGGCGTTGCCGCGGGTCTACGCGAACCGGACGCTGCTGAAGCAGGTGTTGGTCAACGTGGTGGCGAACGCCGTGAAGTACGTCGCGGCGGAGCGCGTGCCCGAGGTGGAGCTCACCGCCGAGGAGAGGGACGGCTACGCGGAGATCGAGGTCCTGGACATCGGCGTCGGCATCGCGCCGGACCAGGTGGGGCGGGTGTTCGAGCCGTTCGCTCGCCTGCCGAACGCCACCGGCGTACCGGGGACCGGCATGGGGCTGGCCATCGTCCGGAAGGCGGTCGAGCGCATGCACGGAGAGGTCGGCGTGGACGCCCGATCCGGGGGTGGGAGCCGGTTCTGGGTGCGGCTCCCCCTGGTTCCACCCCCGGGTTAGATCGTATCTACGCCGAGGTTGGGTGAAACAGCTGCTCTACGTCGACGACAACGCCGACGAACTCCTGATCCTGGAGGCGGCCTGCCTCAAGGTGGGCGTGCGCTTCAACCTCTCCACCGCGGAGGGCAGCGCGGCCGGGCTCGCGTGGTTGGACGGCACCGGCCCCTACGCCGATCGGGCCCGTCATCCGTTGCCGGACCTCGTGCTGCTCGACGTGAAGATGGGCGGCGTCGGCGGCTTCGAGGTGCTCGCCCACATCCGCGCCACGCCGGAGCTCGCGGGCGTGCAGGTCGTGCTCTTCACGTCCTCCGTGCTCCCCGGCGACATGCGCCGGGCGCTCGCCCTCGGGGCCGTCGCGTGCGTGTCGAAGCCCGTCGAGCTGCGGAAGACGATGGAGCTGGTGCGCGCCCTCGACGACTGCATCGCGGGTGGCGTGCCCTGGAGCACGCTGCTCGCCCGGTTCGCGGGCCCCTGAGCGCGTGAGCGGCGGCGCCTGGGCGCTCCCGCCATCCGCTACACTCCGCCCCCATGTCCCTCGGTCTGCTGGCGCTGTCCGTCGTGGCCGTCCTCACGGTCGCCTACTTCACGTACGGGCGCTTCGTCGCGCGGCAGTACGCCCTCGACGACGCGCGGATAACCCCCGCGACCGCCCGCGCCGACGGGGTGGACTTCGTGCCGACCCGCCCGTTCTACCTGCTCGGGCAGCACTTCTCGGCGATCGCGGCGGCCGGGCCGATCGTGGGGCCGATCGCGGCCTGCGTGACCTTCGGCTGGCTGCCGTGCCTGATCTGGATCGTCGTCGGGGTCGTGTTCATCGGGGCCGTGCACGACTTCGTCGCGCTGGTGGCGAGCGTGCGGCACGGCGCGACCTCCGTGGCGGAGATCGCGCGGCTGCACCTGGGGCGGCGCGCGTGGCTGTCGCTGGTCGCGTTCATCTGGGTGGCGCTGGTCTACGTGATCGTGGCGTTCACGGACGTGACGGCGTCCACGTTCGTCGGCCGGACGGAAGAGATGGAGGGGCTCACGGGCGGGTTCAACGCGGGCGGGGCCGTCGCGATGGCGAGCGCGCTCTACCTGACCGTCGCCCTGGTCATGGGGCTGGTCGAGCGCTTCGTCCCCGCGCGCCTGCGCCCGATGTGGCTCACGACCGCGCTGTTCGTGCCCGCCACGCTGGTGGCCGTGTGGCTCGGCACGCAGGCGTCCACGCTGCTCGTGTTCGACGCGCGGTTGTGGCACGTCGGCATCCTCGCCTACTGCTTCGTGGCGAGCCTCCTGCCGCTCTGGCTCCTGCAGCAGCCGCGCGGCTACCTCGGCGGCTTCGTGCTCTACCTGTCGATCGGGGTGGGGCTCGTCGGCGTGCTCTTCGGCGGCTTCCCCGTGCTGATGCCGGCAATCACGCCCCAGGTGACCGCGGGCGGCCTCGGCGCCGTTCTCTCCGGCGCGCCGGGTGCCCCCGCGCTCCCGACGCTGCTGTTCCCGTTCCTGTTCGTGACCATCGCGTGCGGCGCCTGCTCGGGCTTCCACGGGCTCGTGTGCGGCGGGACCACGTCGAAGCAGCTCGCGAAGGAGAGCCACGCACACCCGATCGGGTACGGCGCGATGCTGCTCGAGGGGCTGGTCGCGGTGATCGCGCTCGCGACGGTGATGATCGTCGCGCCGGGCACGGACGCGTCCCGACCCCCCGGCGTCATCTACGGCGAGGGCATCGCGCGGTTCGTGACCGTGATCCTCGGGGACGACGCGCTGCTCTTCGCCCGCACGTTCGGCACCATGGCGGTGGCGACGTTCGTCTTCGACACCCTCGACGTGTCGACGCGGCTCGGTCGGTACCTGCTCGAGGAGCTGACGGGCGCGAAGAACCGCGCCACGGGCACGCTCGCGGCGTTCGTGACCGCCGGGGTGCCCCTGCTGGTGCTGCTGTCGAGCGAGCCCGGGGGCTGGCGCCAGTTCTGGACCTTGTTCGGCACCGCGAACCAGATGCTGGCGGCGCTCACGCTCCTGGCCGTGTCGGTGTGGATGGTGCGCGAGGGGCGGCGCGCCTGGTACGTCATCGGGCCGATGGTCGCGGTGATGGGGGTGACCCTGACCGCGGTCTCGCTGCAGGCGCTCGCCGGCATGCGGACGATCCGGTCGGAGGGCTTCTCGTTCACGCCGCCGGTCATCAACGGGGTGGTGGCGCTGGTGCTGCTCGTCCTGGCGCTGTCGTTCGTGGTGGAGGCGGCGCGGGGGATCCGCGGCCCGCTCGAGGGGGCGCGGGCGGCGTGAGGCGGGCCCGTCGGGGCGCCCGATGCGGCCTCCGTGCGGTCCGCCATGGGCGAGGAGCGCCCGGGCTGTTCCGACGCGACCATGCTCCGGTAGGGCTGGAGCACGAGCACAACCGTCCGTAGTGCGCAATACGCCCTTGACGCCGCTATACCCGCCGGTCCCGTGGTGTTAACTTTCCGAACGATGAACGCGGGATCCAGAGCAACGGCCACGGGTGCCCTCTTCGGGAACATCCTCCCATCGGGCGCCGGGCCGCATGAGATCTGCCTCGCGGCGGATGGCGCGTTCTTCGCGCTCCTCGGGAACCTCGCCCGTTGGGTGGGGGACGAGGGCGCGCGGATCCTGATGGAGCGCGCGTTGGATGACGTTCGGGCCGGCGGCCACCCCTGGCTCGCGGGCGTGCGGGTCCACCCGTCGGACGGGCGGTGCCTGGAGGGGTTCGCGAGCCGGGTCGAGGGGCGCTCGGCGGAGGAGGTGTCGGGGGCGATGGAGATGCTCCTCACCAGCCTCGTGTCGCTCCTGGCGAAGTTCATCGGGAATGATCTGGCCACCCGGATCGTGATCCGTGGCTGGCCCGCGGGCCCGCCGGTGGTGCGGAATGGAGAGGCGGGATGAAGACGATGCAGGTTGAGATCAGGAAGCTTTCGACGGGCGTTCCGGGCTTGGACACCGTCCTCGGCGGGGGCCTCCCCGAATTCTCCTTCAACATCGTGGCGGGCGAGGCCGGCGCGGGGAAGACCACCCTCGCCCTCCAGATGGTGTTCGCCAACGCGACGCCCGAGCGCCCCGCGCTCTTCTTCACCGTGCTGGGCGAGCCGACGCTGAAGCTCCTGCGCTACCAGCAGCAGTACGCGTTCTTCGACCTCGCGCGCGTCGGGACCGACGTCCACTTCATCAACCTGAGCCGGGAGGTGCTCGAGGGCGACCTCGAGCGCGTGCTCGAGCGCGTGGTGAAGGAGGTCGAGGCCATCCGGCCGGGGATGGTCGTGGTCGACTCGTTCCGCACGGTGGCCGATCACGACCACTCCAGCGGGGCCATGGGCCTGGAGCGGTTCGTGCAGACCCTGGCCCTGAAGCTCACGACCTGGGAGGTCACCTCCTTCCTCATCGGGGAGTACACCTCGAAGGAGACGCGCAACCCCGTCTTCACCGTGGCCGACGGTGTCCTCTGGCTCTC
Organism: Deltaproteobacteria bacterium; assembly: GCA_036676765.1. Classification (GTDB taxonomy): domain Bacteria; phylum Myxococcota_A; class UBA796; order UBA796; family SXON01; genus CAJBVW01. The sequence continues at coordinate 16,225 of JAKFCH010000352.1, read as the reverse complement.
GCAGAACGCGGAGCGCCACTCGACGGTGCGGCAGCTCCAGGCGACCAAGATCCGGGGCATGCCGGTCATGCCCGGCCTGCACACCTTCCGCATCAGCGCCGAGGGCGTGCGGGTGTTCCCCCGGATGATGCACATGGAGCAGGTCAGGCCCGCGCGGCGCGAGGGCGCGCCGACCCGCCTGTCCTCCGGCATCGTGGGCCTCGACGAGATGATGGGGGGCGGCTTCCCCGCGGGGGATGCCGTGCTGCTCTCCGGGGCGAGCGGCACGGGGAAGACCACGTTCGCCACCCAGTTCGCCGCCGCGGGGCTCAACGTCGGGGAGAACGTGGTGCTCGCCCTCTTCGAGGAGAACCCCATCGACTTCTTCAGGCGGGCGCGCGGGCTCGGGATGGATCTCGAGTCGCTCATCAAGGCGGGCCGGCTCGACGTCCTCTACCTCCGCCCGCTCGACCTCTCGGTCGACGAGACCCTCCTCGCCATCCGGGAGAGCGTCGACCGGCTCGGCGCCACGCGCGTCATCATCGACTCCATCTCGGGCTTCGAGCTCGCCCTCGCCCCCGCGTTTCGCCTCGACTTCCGCGAATCGATGTACCGCCTCGTGAGCGCGCTCACGGAGATGGGCGTCACGGTGATGATGACGATCGAGGTGACCCACGAGGCCGACGAGATGAGCATGAGCCGGCAGAACGTGTCGTTCCTCAGTGACGACATCCTGCTGCAGCGGTACGTCGAGATCGAGGGCGAGCTCCGGACGGTCGTGGCCGTGATGAAGATGCGGGGGAGCGCGCACAGCCGCGGCCTGCGCACCTACCAGATCACGTCGCGCGGGGTCGTGCTCGGCGAGGTGCTCAAGGAGTACCGGGGCGTCATCACCGGCGTGCCGAGCTTCGAGCCGCGCCCGCGCATCTTCCCGTACCCCGGGCTCTCCGACCAGGAGGCCGTGGTCCTCGACATCCTCGTCTCGTGGCGCCGGGAGGCCACCGCGGACGAGCTCAGCCACAACGCGAACATCGCGCACGCCGAGCTCGAGGAGTCCCTGCGTCGCCTCGTGCGCCTCGACTACGCCATCGCTTTCCCCGAGGGTGACAAGGTCATGTACCGAGCCCTGGCGCGGCGATCCGCGTGGTAGACAAACCCGGGCTTGCCACGAGCTCCCTCCGGGGGGCCGGGGTCTCCCTCGCGCTGGAGCCCCTGCTCCGGCTCGTCCGTGCGCACTTCGGCGGCGCGGCCGCGTTCATCGCCGTCCGTCGTGACGGCCTCCGGGTCGTTGCCTCGCAGGGGCTCGATCTGCCTCCGGAGGCGCTGCTCCCCGACGGTCTCGCGCAGGCCTGCGGGGCTGCCGCTTCCGGCGTCGATCCGCCGCTCGTCATCGGGCCCCTCATGTTCCGCCAGGTCGCCTCGGCGGGGTTCACCTGGGGGAGGGAGCCCGCCTGTCTCTGCGTGGTGCGCACGGTCGACGGGCCCTGGTCGGAGGACGACACCGCGCGGCTCGCCGACTTCGCCACGCTCGTGCCCGCGCCGCCCGGGGGAGAGCGGTACGACGACCTCGTCACCCACGCGTCCCAGCTCGTGGCCTTGTCGACCGACGGCATCCTCGTCCACGTGGACGGCACGATCGTGCTCGCGAACAACGCGGCGGCGCGGCTCGCGGGCGCCGCGTCCGCCGAGGACATCGTGGGGCTCTCCGTGAGCCGGCTGCTCACCCCGCCGTTCCTCAAGTCGGTGGAGGTCCGGATCTCCGCCCCGATGGGAGATGCCCCCGCCCCCCTCGTGGTGGAGCGGCTCTCCCGGCTCGACGGCACGTCGGTCGACGTGGAGGTGGCCGAGGTCCCCTACCTCTATCGGGACGAACCCGCCGTGCTCCTCATGTTGCGCGACGTGACCGAGCGGCTCCTCGCCGAGGGGGCCGTGCGCCGCAGCGAGGCGCAGCTCCGCCTCATCGTCGAGCGTCTGCCCGCCGTGGTCTGGGCCACGGACGAGAAGCTCCGGATCGTGTCCCTGTACGGGAGCCCCCACAGCACCGGGCGCGCCTTCACCGACGGCCTCGTCCATCAGCACGTCTCGGCGCTGCTCGGAGAGGCCAGCGAGCCCGGTCTCGCCTCCCACCGCGAGGCGCTCGCCGGCTCGGCCGCGAATTTCGACCTGATCTGGGGCGGGCGCACGTTCGGGGCGCGTGTCCAGGCGCTCCGGGATGCAAACGGCGAGGTGACGGGCACGCTCGGGGTGGCCATCGATCTCACCGAGCGCATGCAGCTCGAGGCACGCGAGCGGGAGGTCCACGTCCTCGGCGGGCTCGCGCGGCTCGCGGGCGGCGTCGCCCACGAGATGAACAACGTGCTCGGGGCGATCATGGGCTACGCCGCGAGCGTCGAGAGCGAGCCCCTCCCCGAGTCGGTCCAACGGCGCATCCAGCGGATCACCGAGGCCGCGCGGCGCGGGAGCGGGCTGACCCGGCGCCTGCTCGGGTTCGCGCGGGAGGGGTTCTACGAGCGCACCCGCTTCTCGGTCAACGACCTGGTCACGTCGCTCGCGGAGGCCCTCCGCGTGGACGCCCCACCCGGCGTGTCCATCCAGGTCCGCGTCGGCGCCCACCCGCTCTGGACCGAGGGCGATCCCGCCCAGCTCCGCGAGGCCCTCCACGCCCTCGCGATCAACGGCATCGAGGCCATGCCGTACGGCGGTACGCTCACGCTGAGGGCGTACCCCAGCCAGGCCGACAACGGGTCGACGCCCATCGTCTGCCTGGAGGTGCGCGACACCGGCACGGGCATGGACGAGCAGCTCCGCGCCAACGCGATGGAGCCCTTCTTCACCACCAAGCCGGTGGGGGAGGGTGAGGGCCTGGGCCTCCCGATGGCCTACGGCGTCGTGGCCCGCCACGGCGGGCGTCTCGTCCTCGAGAGCGGCCGGGGCCGCGGCACCGTCGCCCGCATCTCGCTGCCCGCCAGCCCGCCGCCGGTCCCCGAGGCCACCCTGCCCCGGCCCGCCTCGACGCCCCGCCCCGACACCCGGCGGGTCCTCATCGTGGATGACGACGAGTGGGTGCGTGAGGCGTCGAGCGCCCTGCTGACCGCGGCCGGCTACCAGGTCTCCTCCGCGGCGAGCGGGCTCGCGGGCCTGCGGCTGTTCCAGGCCGCCCCGGACCTGTTCGCGTTCGTGCTCCTCGACATGCGCATGCCCGGGATGGACGGCGCCGAGGTGCTCCGCCGCATGCTCGCCATCGACCCGGACGCCCGGGTGGTGTTGTGCTCCGGCTACACCCGCGAGCAGATCGGGCCCGGCCTGTTCTCGCTCGGGCGGGTCGGCTTCCTGGAGAAGCCGTTCGACCTGCGGCAGCTCCAGGAGCAGGTGCAGATGCTCGAGGGAGATGTCGTCGGAGGCCATCGGGAGCGCGAACACGCCGAGTGACGAGGGCGGGCCACCGAACACGTCGAGTGAGGCCGCGCCCTACCTCACCTGCGTGCCGACGCTGATCGCGAGCGTGTGGATCCAGTTGTTGTTGTAGCCGTCCCCGGGCGGGGTCGACTCGTCGGAGGTGCCCTCGGCGCCGCCGCCGACGTAGCGCACGTTCAGGTAGGGGAGCACCCCGGGGCGCGGAGACAGCCCGACGCGCACCGAGGCGTCGAGGATGGCGCCGACGACGCCGTTGTCGTCCCCGTTCAGGTACTTGATCGGCGCGTAGAAGCCCGTGGCCTCGGCGCCCCACCACACGTGCGCGTCGATGGGCCCTTCGTAGCGGGCGGCGAGCATGGGCACGGGGCCGACGTTGCGGTTCGACACGAGCGTCTCCCCGTCGAGCGAGGCGAAGTCGATCGTCGCGTTGCGGACCTGGAGGGCCACGCCGACGGAGAGCTCGTGCGCCGGGGAGGGGAGCAGGTCGTAGAGGTAGGTGGCGCGCCAGAAGGGGAAGCTGTACTTCGCGCGGATCGGCGTGCCGGCGGCGAACGTCACGTCGTCCACGACGAGGTCGCGCTGGAGCGTCACGTCTCCCTGGAGGAGGAGCGGCTGGTAGAGGAGGGCGACGTGGCTGCGCCGCCACGCGACCTCGGCTTGCGCGCGCGCGAAGGGGAACAACACGTCCTGGCCGCCGTCCTTCACGTAGTCGAACGGGGTCCCGTCGCGGTCGAACTGGATGACGTGCCCGAGCACGCCCACGAAGCCGAGCTCGGCGGCGAGCCGCACCTCGAAGCCGCGCCCGGGCGCGTTCAGTCGGAAGGGCGCCACCTCAGCGTCGGCCGCGGGGGCCGGGTCGGCGGCGAGGGTGGGGGCCGAGAGCAGCGAGAGCAGGAAGAGCATGTACGTCTCCAATACATACTCAATAGCTATTCATGTGGTGCGCGGCCAGCGCCGCGGCGCTCTTTCCGAACGGAGCCGACCCCGGGAGGCAGGGCGGCCGGACCGCGCGGACGCGGCCGCCGCGGTGACGTTGACGAGGATCGGTCGCTTCGGCTCCGTCCCGTGTCGCACGTGGCGCTCGCCCACCACCATGCGCTATACGCGCCGGATGTACGCCTCCCACCTCTTTCTCCTGCTCCTGGTCGCCTGCACCGGGAAGAGCCCCGACGCGTCCGACTCCGGCCCGGACGAGACGGACGCGGACACCGACACCGACACGGACACCGACACCGACACGGACTCCGACACCGACACCGACACGAACACCGAGCCCCTGTGGTCCTCCGCCGCGGACCTCCCGACGCGGCGCGGCGCGGCGTGCGTGACCTTCGACGCGGACGGGTGGCTCTACGTCATCGGCGGGATCAGCCCCGACGAGGGGGAGCTCGCGTCGGTCGAGGTCTGGGATCCGACACGGAACGCCTGGATCAACCGGAGCCCGCTCCCCGCGCCCCGGTACGGCTGCGCCGCCGGGCTCGCGCCGGACGGGCGGATCCTCGTCGCGGGGGGGCAGTACGACAGCGCGGACAACTCCCGCGGCCTCTCGGTGGACGCCCTGGCCTACGATCCCGTGGCCGACACCTGGGAGGCGCTCGCGCCGATGCCCCACGGCCGCTACCGCCCCGGCGCGGTCGTCGTCGGGAACACGTTGTGGGTCATCGGCGGGTTCGACGTCGAGTCGGGGGTGACCCTCGACAGCGTCGACGTGCTGGACCTCGCCGCGGGCACGTGGACCACCGCGGCCGACACGCTGAGCCGCTCCCGGTCGGGCCACGCCGCGGTGCTCGGCGCGGACGGGGGCGTCTACGTGTTCGGGGGCCAGGGCGGCACGGACCGCGAGGTCGCCGTCGAGACGACCACCCCCGGCGAGGCCGGCTGGTACACCCTCGGGGACATGGAGGTGCCCCGCGAGCAGCTCGCGGCCACGACGTTCGGGGGCGACATCCTGGTGCTCGGCGGGCTCGGTGAGGCGGAGGGCTCCCGGTCGCAGGCCCACCGCTACGTCCTCGCCGAGGACCGCTGGGAGCCGCGGCCCCCGCTGCCCGTCGGGCGCTACGACCTCTCCGCCGCCACCGCGCCCGACGGCACGGTGCACGTCGTGGGCGGCTTCTTCTCCAACGAGGGGGTCACCACCGCGGCCGCGAACCACGACGTGTTCCCCGGTCCGTAGGGCGACTCCCCGCACGGGTTGGCCCGTGCCTGCGGGCAACGCCGGGTCGTTCAGCGATCCGCGCTCGCCCCCGCGCCGCCCCACGTCGACAGGCACAGCCCGTCGTGGGCGCCGGCCGCGCGCCAGCCCGCGGAGAGGTGCCCCGCGACCTCGCACCGATCGAGCCGTGCCGCGGGCGTGACCGTGGGCTCGCGCAGCCATGCGCGACACGTCGCGGGGCGGGCGTGCTCCCCGAGGTCGGCGGGGTCCGCGGGCGGGTGGCGGGGCGCCATCGAGAGGCCCACCTTGCCGTCGGGCGTGCAGTCGAGGAGCGCGCCGTCGGCGCCGAGCGTCCGGTCGGCCAGCGCCGCGATCGCGGCGCGCACGGTGGCGTTCCGGAGGTCGCCCTGAACCGCCTCGGCGGGCCGGCCGACGAACGTGAAGAGCGCCACCCCGGTGACCACGGCGGCGACGACATCTCCGACGTTCCCCAGCCGTCCGAGCACCCGCCCGACGGCCACCGGCGCGACCACCACGAACGGGACCACGAAGACGAGCAGGTAGCGCTGTGGCAGGGCGGGGAGCCACGCCGCGGCGAGCAGCACCGCGGCGATCGGCCCACCGAGCGCCACCGCGGTCGTCCAGCGATCCCGCACCCCGCGCCCGGCGAGGACGGCGAGGCCCGTCAGCAGGAGCGCGCCCCACCCGCCGCCGGGGAGGGTGCGCGCGAGGGTCGCGGCGTTCGACGCGAGGCTGGCGCGCCCGCACGGGCCCGTGAGCCCGTCGAGCCGGGGGAGGTGCGTCCGCGGCGAGCCCGCGCACGCCGCGCGCACCGCGGGATCGAGCGGCTGCCACACCTCGTCGAGGGTCATCGCGCGCTGCTCGAGGACGAGGGAGCCGGCGTCCGGCCGGGGGATCACCTCCAGGTGGCCCTGGATCCACGGGCCGACCGTGAACGCCGCCACGAACGCGGCCGGCGCGAGCACCGCCCGCCACCCGCCGCGCATCCCGCCGAGGACGAGCAGGGCGCCGAGCACCGCGACGGTGGCGCCGCGCACGTCGAACGCCCACCCGAGCCCGGCCACGACGCCGGCCGCCGCCGCCGCGCCGACGCGCCCCGTGCCCGCGGCCACGACCGCAGAGGTGACCCCGAGCCCGACGAGCAACGCGAACGGCGCGTACTGGGACGACCAGCGGGACGACGCCGCGAGCGCCGGCGCGTAGAGCGCCACCCACGGCGCCACCGCCGCCGCCCAGGGCCCGCCGAGGAGGCGCGCGAGGACCGCCGCGAGCACCACGCACCCGACGACCGAGGCGAGCGAGAGCCCCTCCGCGGCGGCCTGGTAGGAGGTGGTCTCTCCGAGGGTCGCGACGAGCCAGGGGTAGAGCGGCAGCCGGAAGCGGGGGTAGTCCTCGGCGATGCCGTGGACCAGCTTCCAACCGGCGGCAAAGTACTGGCTCCAGTCCGGCCCGTCCGCCGACGGCGGAGGGCGCAGGCGCCCGAGGATCGCGTGGAGCTGGGCGAGCGCCGCGACGGTCGCGCCGATCCACACGAGCTCGAGGGCGTTGCGCACCGCGCGGACCCTACCATGTCGCCCTTCCGGCCGCGCGCGGGCGTCGCCGCCCTGGCCGACGCCGGCGACGTCCGCATGTTCCCACGGGGGGATCGCACATGGTGGACCTGAAGGAGCTCAATGGCCTCGACATCGAGGCCCTCGCCGAGGTGATCCGGGGCTTTCGCGACGAGGAGGGCCGCGCGGACTTCGTGTTCCGCACGTACACGCGCTGGCTCGGCGGCGGCCGGAGCGAGACCCGCATCACCAACTTCTACGGGGCGTTCGTGGAGCACGACGCCCGGCACTTCCTGCTCGAGGCGGACGAGCCGCGCCTCCTGCTCGGCGGGGACTCCGCGCCCAACCCCGTGGAGCACCTCCTCAACGCGCTCGCGACGTGCCTGACGGGGTCGCTCGCCTACCATGCGGCCGCGCACGGGATCGCCATCCGCTCGTGCGAGTGCACGCTCCGCGGGGACCTCGACATCCGCGGCTTCCTCGGGGTCGCACCGGAGGTACGCCGGGGCTTCGGCCGCATCCAGGCGCACTTCCGCGTCGAGAGCGACGCGCCGCCCAAGGTGCTCGAGACCCTCGCCCGCTACTCGCCGGTGCTGGATGTCGTGCGGAACGGCACGGAGGTGGACCTCCAGTTCGAGACCGTGCCGATCCCGACCGTGCAGGCGGAGGAAGAGCCCGCGCCCGTGTAGGAGGCCCGTCGGCTCGCGCGACGAGGGGGTTCACCGCTCGGGGGGCGGCTCCGCCCCGACTGCCCCGACCCGTGCGCACGTGGCGGCGCGGTCGAGGAGGAACGCGCGCTCGCGGGCGTTCCGCGCGAGGGACGCCGCGCGTTCGAACTCCCCCCGCGCCTCCTCGGTGCGGCCGAGCTTCGCGAGGAGATCGCCCCGCACGCTCGGCACGAGGTGGTAGCCCCGGAGCGCGGGCTCGTCCACGAGGGTGTCGACGAGGGCGAGGCCCGCGGCGGGGCCGAACGCCATCGCGAGGGCGACGGCGCGGTTGAGCTCGACCACCGGGGAGGGCGCGATCCGGGCGAGCCCCTCGTAGAGCGCGGCGATGCGCGCCCAGTCGGTGTCCGCGGCGGTGCGGGCGCGGGCGTGGCAGGCGGCGATGGCCCCCTGCAGGGCGTACGGGCCGAGCGCGCCGCCGAGGGCCTCGGCGCGCGCGAGGGCCGCCAGTCCATCGCCGATCCGGTCGGGATCCCAGCGGCCCCGGTCCTGGTCGAGGAGCAGGATCGGCGCGCCCGAGGGGTCGACCCGCGCCGCCGCGCGCGACGCCTGGATCTCCATCAGCGCGACGAGGCCGTGCACCTCGGGCTCCGTCGGGACGAGCGCGGCGAGGATCCGGCCGAGGCGGAGGGCGTCCTCGCAGAGCGCGGGCCGCATCCAGTCGTCGCCGGCGGTGGCGGCGTACCCCTCGTTGAACACGAGGTAGATCACCTCGAGCACCGAGGCCAGCCGCTCGGCGAGCGCGGCGCCGCGGGGCACCTCGAAGGGGACGCCCGCCTCCGCGAGCGTGCGCTTCGCCCGGACGATCCGCTGCGCGATGGTCGCCTCCGTCACGAGGAACGCGCGGGCGATCTCCGGCGTGGTCAGCCCGCCGAGGAGGCGGAGGGTGAGCGCGACGCGCCCCTCGGCCGAGAGCACGGGGTGGCAGGAGGTGAAGACGAGGCGCAGGAGGTCGTCGCCCACGTCGTCGTCGAGCGCGGCGTCGAGATCCGGCCCGGCCCGCGCCTGCCGATCCTCGGCCTCCCGCCCGAGCGTCGCGTGGTCGCGCGCGATCCGCTTCTCGCGGCGCAGCCGGTCGATCGCCCGGTGCTTCGCGGTGGCCATGAGCCAGGCCCCCGGCTTGTCGGGGATGCCCGACGCCGGCCAACGCTCCAGCGCCGCGACGAGCGCGTCCTGGGCGAGCTCCTCGGCCACCCCGACCTCCCCCACCATCCGCGCGAGGCCGGCCACGAGCCTCGGCGATTCGATCCGCCAGATGTCGGCGATCACGTGCCTGGGGTCGGGAGCGGTCACGACGACGGCGTAGCGCGTTCCCGGCGCGCGGTCAGGGCGCCGGTGCCCCGTCGCACACCCCGATCCGGTAGAACCCGACCGTCACCGGCGCCGTCGGGAGCACGATCCACCCGTCGGTGCGGGAGGTCACCTCGGTGACGGCGATGGGCGCGAGGTCGCAGGGCATCGGCGGCCAGGTCGCGGCGACGGCGTCGGCGAACCCGCGCCAGTACCAGGCGCCCTCGGTCGCCGGTGCGCTCCCCATCGGGCGCCAACGGCCCGGCGACACGGCGTCCACCCACGTGCCGAAGTGGTGGTTCACGTCCTGGTCGGGGCGGTAGAGCACGAGGGTGTCGACGGGGGCGTCGTCGAGGTGCGCGCGGAGGAAGGTGTACTCCTCGGCCCACGCCCAGCCGCCGTCGAGCGGGGCGCGCGCGAGGACCGTCGTGAGCGCGAGCCCACCGCCCCACGCGACGAGGGCCGCGCGACGGTCGGCGAAGCGGGCGAGCCCCGCCCCCGCGAGCACCGCCGCGAACGCGAGCGTGGGGAGCTGGAAGCGGAGCGGGTCGGCGAGCGGCGTCGTCTTGGTGACCACGACCGCGAGCGGGACGAGCAGCGCCGCGAACAGCGCGGCGACGTGCCACCGGTCTCGCGGCGATCGGTCGGGGATCGACGGGCCGGCGCTCGTCGGGGGCGCGGGCGATCGCGCGGCCCTCGCGAGCGCGACCGCGCCGACGATCGCGAGGGCGGCGAAGGCGACGGGGCTCCGCGTCGGGTCGAGCAGCACGACCGGATTGCCGGGGAGCGGGGCGCCGAGCGCGCGGAGGAAGCCGCCGTCGGTCCACCGCGCCCACCCGAGGAGGTCCGCGCCGTGGCCGAGGGCGCGCGGGGCCGCGAGGAGCTCGGCCCACCGCGCGGTGGCGAGCCCGAGCCCGAGGGCGAAGGGCCCCCACGCGCGGCGGCGGGCGAGCAGCGCGAGGGGCACGACCGCGAAGGCCCCCTGCTCGGGGCGGAGGTGCGCGAGGAGGCCGACCGCGAGGGCGGCCAGCCACGGCTCCACGGCCCTCGGCAAGCCCGATGCGCTCGATGCGCTCGATGGGCTCGATGGGCTCGGCGTGCCCGACGGACCGAGCGCACAGGTGAACGCGACCACCTGGAGGAGCCCGACGAGCACGAACACGTCCTCCATCCCGGCGACCGCGACGGCGAGCGGATGCAACGCCAGCATCAGGCCCCCGGCCGTCGCCCCGATCCGGTCGACCCCCATCCGCCGCGCGAGCGCGACCACGAAGGCCACGGTGAGCGCCGAGAACCCGATGTTCACGGCGTGGACGTGGTGATCGGGCAACCCGAGCGCGCGCCACGCGAGGCCCATGATCGCGGGCCACGCCTCGCCGTAGTAGGGGTCGGGATCCCAGGCGCCGCGCGCGCGCAGGAGCCGCTCGTAGGCGGCGTCCCCCCCGAGGAGCACCGTGGGGCGGGTGAGGGCCACGCGCACGACGAGCGCGACGAGGCCGGCGCCGAGCGCCGCGCGATCGCGGGGGATCGCCAGGAGGAGCAGGACGAGGAACGGCACGACCACCGCGTGGAGCGGGCGGGGGCGCCATGCCAGGCGCTCCTCCCACGGGGGCGGGTCCCCGTCGGTGACGTCGGGGGGCGCGGGCGTGGACGCGCGCGGCGGGAACGTCGGCGGGTGCGCCGCGAGCCGCCCGCACGCCTGGGTCACGATCGCGGGCAGGGGATCCCACACGAAGCTCTCGGACGCGCCGGCGAGGTCGAGGCGCACCCACAGGTCGACCCCGCCGCCCGAGCAGATCGGGGCGCCGCCGCGAGACGGGGTGACCTCGACCACGAACGCGCGGTCCGTGCGGACGTGGAAGCGGAGAAACTCGGGGTGGCGCTCGGTCCGGTCGAACGTCGTACCCGGCGGCAGTGGCCCGAGGACGGCGGCGGCGTCGGGGTCGTCGGGGACCGTGGGCGCGACGGGCGCGGCCGCGTCCGCGGGGGACGCGACGACGAGGGACAGCAGGAGCGCCGCGGCGAACATGCGTCCTGCTATGCCGTGGGCGGCGTCGCGGGGGTGTCCGGGCGGCGGTGGACGCGCGGTGACCCCTACGGTTCGGGACGGTCGCCCCACTCCCAGACGCGCGGCAGCCCGGCGTAGAGCAGGCGGTGGTAGAGCCGCGCGGGCAGGAGCCGACGCAGCAGGTCGAAGACGTTGGCATCCCACGTGCCGGGGATGCGCAGCGGCGGGTTCGGGTGCTCGATCACCGTCGCGATGGTCTCCGCGACGTCCTCGGGCGAGTGGAAGGTGAGCTGCATCAAGGCGCCCACCAGCTCGCTCATGTTCACGTAGTGCCGATGGTAGGCGTCCCCCGGATCCGCGGCGGAGGCCCGGCCCTGCGGGGTGAGCCGCACCTTCGTGAACCCGTCCGAGTTGATGAAGCCGGGCCGCACGAGCGACACGAACACGCCCCACGGGCGCATCTCGTACCAGAGCGACTCGCTCGCGCCCTCGAGCGCGAACTTCGACGCGCTGTAGGCGCCCATCGTCGGCATGGCCGTCATGCCGCCGACCGAGGAGACGTTGAGGATGCGGCCGAAGCGGTTCGCGCGCATCTGCGGGAGCACGAGCCGGATCAGCGCCATCGGGGCGAGGTAGTTGGCGTCGAGCTGCGCGAGCCGGTCCGCCTCGGGGGTGTGCTCGGCGACGGCGCGGTAGCTGATGCCCGCGTTGTTGACGAGCACGTCGACGCCCCCCCACCGCGCGGTCACGGCGTCCACCACCGCCTGGCGCTCCGTGGCGCTGGTGACGTCGAGCGCGAACAGCGCCACGCGGTCGCCGGGGACGATGCCCGCCGCCGCGAACCGGTCCATCGAGGACGCGCGGGCGGTGAGGGCGACGCGGTGGTGGGTCGCCACGAGCAGCCGGGTGAGGGCGAGGCCGACGCCCACGCTCGCGCCGGTGACGAGGATGGTGTACGGGCCCGGCCGCGCGCGGTTGCGACGGGTGATCCGCCGCAGGAGGGCCCGGGAGGCGTTGCGGATGCCGCGCAGCAAGGCGACGAGGCGGGCGAGGGGGCGGCTCTGGGGCCAGGACAGCCGGGAGGGGCGTTCGTCGTCCATTCCGGGCACCTCCGCTCCCAACGTGCCCTGGTGGCGTCGGACGTGCACGTGCGGGGCGAGCGGCCGGCCAATCGCCGCGGGTCAGCCCGCGTCCACCCGCGCGGGATGCAACGGCAGGATCACGCGGAACAGCGCGCCCCCGCCGGGATTGTCGTCGACCTCGATGCGCCCGCCGTGCTCCTGCACGATGCGCGCGCTGACCGAGAGGCCGAGCCCGGTGCCCTGACCGGGCGGCTTCGTCGTGAAGAACGGCTCGAAGATGCGGGGGCGGATGCCCTCGGGCACGCCGGGGCCCCGGTCGCGGACCTCGACGGCCACGCGCGCGTCGTCGAGGGCGACAACGTCGATGGACACCGGATCCCCGGCGGCCTGGAGCGCGTTGGCGACGAGGTTGATGAACACCTGCTCGAGGCGGTTGGCGTCCCCCCGCACGAGCAGGCCGGGCGGGCAGTTGGTCACGACGCCGCGGGCGAGCGCGCCGCCGGTGAGCTCCCGCGCCATGCGGACGACGTTGCCGAGGTCGACCTCGCCGATCGTCGGGCCGCCGCTCCGCGAGAAGTTGCGCAGGTTGTCGACGAGGCTCGCCATGCGCTCCACCGCGCGCGACATGACGTCGAGCGCGCGGTCCCGGGCGGGCGGCGGCAGCGATCCTTCGCGCAGGAGCTCGACGTAGCCGCCGAGCACGTTGAGCGGCTGGTTCAGCTCGTGGACGAGGCCCGCGGCGAGCTCGCCGATGCTCGAGAGCTTCGCGGCCTGGATGAGCTGCTCCTGGGTGCGGTTGAGCTCCTCGCGACCGAGCGCCGCGCGAACCTCCAGGGCCTGGGCGTGGCGCGCCGCCTGCTCGAGCATCTTCTCGCGGACCAGCGCGGTCCCGAGCATGCGGGCGATGTCCGAGGCGAGCTCGACCTCGTCGCAGCGGAAGGCCTCCCGCTCGTCCCCGTGGAGCTCGAGGAAGCCGAACACCGCCTCCGACGCCGTCAGGGGCGCGTAGAGCACGCACCGGACCCCGCTCGCTTCGAGCGGCCGGAGCGCGGGGAACAGCTCGACCGCGGCGCTCGTCGAGCACTGCACGGGGCCGCGGCGGGCGCGCGCGAGGCTGGCGGGCGTGGCGGCGAGGAGGGTGCGCGCGTCGGGAGGCGCGGGCGCGCCCCCGCGCCGGGCGACGTAGACGCGGAGGGTGTCGTCCTCCAGGAGGGTCACCCGCGCTTCGCGCACGGGGATGACCCGCTCGATGTGCGAGAGCGCGGCCACCGCCAGCTCGGAGAGGGGCTTGCCGCGGCCCACCGCCATCGCCACGGCCTGGCGCACCTCGGCGCAACGCGCGGCGTGCCGGAGCTGCCGCGCCTCCCGATCCGCGGCGCGAAGGCGGCTCACCAGGGTCGGGACCGCCGTCGCGAGCGGGCTCCACGCAGCCTCCAGGTAGAGGCCCTCCTGCAGCCCATCGGCGCCGGTCACCGGCAACGCGACCATCGGGCGCCCGGGCGCGATCTCGCCCTCCCAGATGCCGTCGGCGAGGCAGGACTCGCGGATGGCGCGCCGCTGCTCGGCGCTCGGCACGATGGCGTCGAGGTGCGTGGCGTCGCCGTAGGTGGGCTGCGCGGCGGGGTTGGCCAGGCGGACCTCGCCGCCGGGGAGGGCCACCACGACGGCGGGGAACGGCGCGCTGTCGAGCACCTCTCGCCAACGACGGAGAAAGTGCGCCAACCCCGTGAGGTCGCCCGGTGTTTCCGGCCCGCCAGCCTGCATTCGCGGAAGCGTACGGGTACAGCCCGTGCCGGTCAACATCCGGCGCGTTGATCGAGACGCCCGACCGGGGTAGAGGAGCGGCCCCGTGCGCGGTGGTCCGAACGTCCTGGGGCGTGCGGCCCGGGCGGGTTGGCACGCGGAGGTCGAATGCGCGGAGAGCGGGTGAAGACACCGAAGCCCGAGTGGTTGAAGGTCCGCATGCCGGGGGGCGTGCGGTACAACGCCATCAAGGGGCGCGCGCGCGAGCTCAAGCTCCACACGGTGTGCGAGGAGGCCCAGTGCCCCAACATCGGGGAGTGCTGGAGCAGCGGCACCGCCACCTTCATGGTGATGGGGGACACGTGCACGCGCGGCTGCCGCTTCTGCGCGGTCGCCACCTCGCGCAACCCGGCCCCGCTCGATCCGATGGAGCCGGTGAACGTGGCCGAGGCCATCCGGGAGATGGGGCTCGACTACGTGGTCGTCACCTCGGTCAACCGCGACGATCAGCCCGATCAGGGCGCCGGCCACTTCGCCGCGTGCATCCGCGAGATCCGGGCGCGCAACCCGCGCACGCTCGTCGAGGTGCTCATCCCCGATCTGCGCGGCGATCTCGCGCTCCTCGACGTGATCCTCGCCGCCGGGCCCGACGTGCTCGCCCACAACGTGGAGTGCGTGCCGCGCCTGCAGGACACCGTGCGCGATCCGCGCGCCAACTGGGCGCAGTCGGTGGCGATCCTCGAGGGCGCCAAGGCGCGCTCGCCGGGCCAGATCACGAAGACCAGCCTGCAGGTCGGCCACGGGGAGACCGAGGCCGAGCTCGTCGAGGCCATGGCGCTCCTGCGCACCTTCGACGTCGATTTCCTCACCATCGGCCAGTACCTGCGCCCGTCGATGACCCACCTCCCGGTCCGCGAGTACGTCACCCCCGAGGTGTTCTCGCGGCTCGAGGTCGAGGGCAAGGCGATGGGCTTCAAGTACGTCGCGAGCGGCCCGCTCGTGCGCTCGTCGTACAAGGCGGGCGAGTTCTTCATCACGCAGCACCTGCGGTCGCGCGGCGCCGCCAGCACCCTGGTCGCCACCGGCGCCGCCACGGAGGACACATGACGCGTTCGGGTCGGGATCTCCTGCGCGCGGCGCTGGTTCGGCACGTGGCGAGCGGCGGCGTGATCGTGGGGGAGGCCGTGGGCGTGCACGGCGTGACCGAGGGCTTCGCCGCCGGGCCCGGGCTCGTCCGCACCCCGCTCTCCGAGGGCGCCGCGGTCGGCGTGGCCGCCGGGCTCGCGCTCGCCGGAAAGAAGGTCGTGGTCGAGCTCGTCGATCCCGCGGGGCTCGCCCGCGCCGCCGAGATCCTCGGGGAGCTCGCCGCGCTCCGCGCCCGCACCGGCGGGGCGTGGTCCGCGCCCATCGTTGTGCGCGCCCCGTTCGCGCCTTTCTCCGCCCCCGCCGGCCTCCGGGTCGCCGTGGCGGCCACCGCCGACGATCTCGTCGGGATGCTCGCCCAGGCGCTCGACGGCGTGGAGCCGGTCGTGCTGCTCGAGTCCGCCGACGCGCTCGCCGGCACCGGCACTGGCGCCGCCGCGCCCCCGCTCGGCACCGCCGTGACCCGCCGCGAGGGCACCGCCGCCACCGTGTTCGCCGTGGGCCCGGCGGTCGAGGTCGCGCTCGCCGCCGCCGCCGACCTCGCCGACGAGGGCCAGGAGATCGAGGTGGTCGATCTCCGCGGCCTCACCCCGCTCGATCGCGCCGGCATCGGCGCGCGGGTCCGGCGCACCGGCCGCGCCGTCGTGGTAGGCGCGCCCGACGGCCTCGCGCTCGCCCTCGACGAGGCCTTCCTCTCGCTCGAGGCGCCCCTCGTCTCGCTCCCGGCGGACGCCGCGCCCGATCGCGTCGCCGCCGCCCTCCGAGACACCGTCTCCTACTGATCCCCCGCCCCACCGGAGCCCCCATGTTCGTGTTCCCCCTTCCGGAGATCGGAGAAGGTGTCGTCGAGGGCGAGATCGTCCGCTGGCTCGTGAAGCCCGGTGACGACGTCGCCACCGACCAGCCGCTCTGCGAGGTGATGACCGACAAGGCCACCGTCGAGATCTCGAGCCCCCGGAGCGGGCGCGTGGCCCGCACCCACGGCAACCCCGGCGATGTCGTGAAGGTGCACGCCCCCCTCGTCGAGATCGACCTCGGTGGCGGGGGCTCCGCCGCCGCTTCGGCACCCGCGGCACCCCCGGCCACGGCCCCCGCGCCCGCCGCCCCCGCCGCGAAGG
>JAKFCH010000351.1:0-1527 GCA_036676765.1 Deltaproteobacteria bacterium | reverse complement strand
CGACCGCTACTGGTTCCTGCACGGCACCGTCGCCCGCGCCGGGGAGGCCCGGGTGTTCAATTGGGAGCTCGTCGACCCCGCCACCGCGTGGCCGGCGGCCCTCGCGGACGTGCTCGCGCGCTTTCCTTCCGCGGTGATGACCCGCGTGAACGTCGGCGATTGGACGTTCACGCCAGCCGGCGCGCAGACCAACATCCGGTACCGGATCTGCACGGACGCGGGCGGCAACATCCCGCGTTGGATCGGCGAGATCGCCGCCACCCAGACCCTCCCGACCAACATCGCCGACCTCGTGAAGGAGGTCCGGCGAAAGGTGGGCGGGTGACCACGACGCGGGCCGTGCCTCAGAGCCGTCCCAACCGCGCGATCCCCTCGCGGATCGCGTCCTCGGGCGCCGCCGCGTAGGACAGGCGCACGAAGTTGCCGGTGGGCTCCGCGGGAAACCAGCTCCGGCCCGGGCTCACATGTACGCCCGCCGCCGCCGCCGCGCGGCTGAACGCGAGGTCGTCGACGCCGTGGGGCAGTTCGATCCACAGGTGGTAGCCGCCCGACGGGACGAGCGCGAGGCGCGCCGCGGGCCACGACCGGCGCAGCGCGGACACCGCCGCGTCCCGACGGGCCGCGAGCGTGCGGGTGAGGGCGCGGAGGTGGCGGGGCCACGCGGGGCTGGTGACGAGCTCGAGCGCGGCCTCCTGGAGCGGCCCGGAGACGAAGAGGTCCTCCACGCTCCGCGCGCCACGGAGGCGGGTCGCGACGGGGCCGGTGGCGCACACCGCGGCGATGCGCAGCCCCGCCGCCGCCGACTTGGTGAGCGAGCGGATGTAGACGACCCGGCCCGGATCGAGGGTGACGAGCGGGGGGAGGCGCGGGCCGAACGCGAGGTCGTGGGCGAAGTCGTCCTCGATTACGAAGGCGCCGGCGGCCTCGGCGGCGGCGAGCACGTCGGCGCGACGGTCGCGCGCGAGCACGCTGCCGTTCGGGTTCGCGAACGTCGGCTGGGTGAAGAACACGCGGGCGCCCGTGGCCCGGAACGCGGCGGCGAGCAGGTCGGGCCGCACGCCCTCGGTGTCGCTCGGGACCGGCACCGGCACCACCCCCGCCGCCCGCGCCACCGCGATCGCGCCGACGTAGGTGGGGGACTCGACGAGCAGGGGCGCGCCGGGCGGACAGAGCGCGCGGATGGTGACGGCGAGCGCGGCCTGACCCCCGGGGACGATGAGCGTGTCCGCCACGGCGAGGGCCCCCGAGGCCTCCCGCGCGAACCACGCGCGCAGGTCGGGGTTGCCCTCGGGGGGCTGGCGGCCCCACACGCCGGGGCGGCGGCTCGCGCGGGCGAGGGCCCCCTGGAGCGCGGCGAGGGGCTGGAGGGAGGCGTCGGGGTAGCCGCTCCGGAACGAGATGTCCCCGTCGGGCGTGGGCGCGAGGAGCACCTCCATGTCGTCCACGTAGGGAGGGCGCGCGCCGAGGGCGAGCGATTGCCACGCGGGGTCCGCGGCGCGCGGCGGAGCGCCGGCAACGCCCGCCACG